>WLDE01000194.1 GCA_009704985.1 Actinomycetota bacterium
CCGACCGACCGTGGTCGGTAGGGTCCGCCGCATGAGCATCCTCGACCGCTACCGCATCGACGGGCAGGTCGCCGTCGTCACCGGCTCGGGTCAGGGCATCGGTCGCGGGATCGCCTGGGCGCTCGCCGACGGCGGTGCCGACGTGGTCCTGAACGCCCGACGGGTGGCGGACCTGGAGGAGACCGCGGCCGGGGTGCGCGAGCGAGGCCGGCGAGCGCTGATCGTCGACGGTGACATCCGCGACTTCTCCGAGACGCTCGCCGAGCGCACCATGGCCGAGTTCGGCCGGCTCGACATCTGGGTGAACAACGTCGGCGGATCCGACGAGAAGGACGTGCACGCGCTGGTCGACACCGCCGACGCGACGTTCCGATCGATGCTCGAGCTGAACCTCACGTCCGCGTTCCAGGGCTGCAAGGCGGCCGCCGCCCGCATGACCGACGGCGGTGTGATCGTGAACATCACCTCCGGCGCGGGCACGCGCGGCTCGCCCATGACCGGTCCGTACGCGGCGGCGAAGGCTGGGCTGATCAACCTCACCCAGACCCTCGCCCTCGAGCTCGCGGACCGCGACATCCGCGTGAACGCGGTGTCGCCCGGACCGGTCATCACCGAGGCGTACCGCGAGGTGCTCGGCATCTCCGACCGGCTCGACGAGCTCGTCCGCACCATCCCGCTCGGCCGTGCCGGCACGCCGGACGACATCGCCGCGATGGTGCTGTTCCTGTGCTCACCTGCCGCGTCGTGGATCACCGGCGAGCACCACCTCGTCGCGGGCGGGCGCACCACCCGCAGCTACCAGTACCGGTCGCGGAGCGCGCCGGCCGAGTAGGGGCCGAGTCCCGTCACGCGGGCGCGAGCGTCGCCTCGCCGAAGGGACTGGAGAACCGCACGCACCAGACGACCACGGTGTCGTAGACCGAGAGGTCGACGCCTTCGGGGATCTCGTAGTTCTGGTCACCGATGTTGCCCTTCAGGTCGCCGAGGACGATGGCGTCCTCCACCCCACCTGCAGCGCTGTTCACGAGGTAGACGTCGAGGTCGGGGCCGTTGTCGGTCTCGAACGCCTCGAGCCGCAGGAACCGCTGACCCGTCCCGTTCCCCAACACGATCGCCTGACCGGACGTCGGATGGTCGAGGCCCACGAACGACCCGCTGAACTCGGTCACCACGCCGTCGGCGCTCGTTCCTGCGTCGAACACGGGCGGTGCCTCGGCGGCTCGATCCTCGGTGAACAGCAGGTGCACGCCGAAGAAGCCGAAGGCGAGCCACAGCAGGGCCGCCACGCCGAGGACACCGGGCACGACGATCTTGGGGTTCTTGATCCACGAAGGCATGCCGGCAGTGAACCGCTCGCCCGCACCACCCGGGACGTCGCCACACGCGTGTTCTGCGAACGTTTCGAACTCGTTGTGCGGGCCGTGCGGATCAGGCCGCGGGGAGCTCGAACGCCACCCGGCCGCCGCCGGTGTGCTCGATCCAGATGCGCCCGCCGTGGGCCTCCACCAGACCGCGGGCGATCACGAGCCCGAGCCCGCTGCCACCGGTGGCGCGGGTGCGACTGGGGTCGGCGCGGGTGAACCGCTCGAACGGCGCGAAGTCGGGTGGGAACCCGGGGCCCTCGTCGATCACCCGGACGGTGCCGGCAGCGTCGACCTCCACCACCACGGTGGACGACGGGGGTGCGTGCCGGATGGCGTTGTCGATCAGGTTCCGGATCACGCGTCCGAGCGCGCTCGCGCTGCCGTCCACCGCGACCCGCCCCGGGGAGCGGAGGTGCAGCGTCACGTGGGACGCCGCGGCGGCCGGGGCCAGCGCCTCGATCGCCTCGTCGGCGAGCTCGGCGAGGTCGAGCGGTTCCCGGAGCAGCTCCAGTCGCCCCGACTCGATGCGCGCCAGGAGGAACAGGTCGTCCACCAGCGAGCCGAGCACCTCGACGTCGCGGACCATCGACCTCAGGTACCGGTCGGGATCCGGTGCGACACCGTCGACGAGCGCCTCCAGTGCGGCACGCAGCGCGGCGAGCGGCGTCCGCAGGTCGTGGCCGACGCTCGACAGCATCATCCGCCGCTCCTCCTCGAACGTGACCCGCTCGCGTTCGAGCTCGTCGAGGCGCACGGTCAGCTCGTCGAGCGCCCGAGCCACGTGCCCGAGCTCGTCGGCGCGGTCGACCCCGGTGCGCCCGCTGCGATCGCCGGCCTCCAGCCGTCGCACCGCGGATTCGACCCGTTGGGCGTCGCGTCCGAGCGGCACCGAGGCGACGAGGGCCAACAGCGTGGCGAACACCGCCGTCGTGGCGAGCACGCCCAGGGCGGTGCGCGCCCCGTCGGCGTCGAGCACCATGAGTCGAGCGAGCAGCAGTGCCGCAGCGGCACCGATCGCGAGCGAGGCGAGCGTGATCGCCAGCACCAGGTGCCGCAGCGAACGCGTGCGACGGGTCACCCGCCGCAGCGCGAGGCCGGCGGCCGCGGACATCGCCGCGAGCAGGAGCGCGGTCAGCGTCGTCGCGACGGGCTGATCGGCGACGGCCGACCACCACGACTCCGTCGCCAGCACGCCGCCGATCGTCACCGCGGTCACGGCTCGAACCGGTAGCCGACACCCCAGACGGTGTCGATCCAGCGCGGGTGGTCGGGGTCGGTCTCGAGCTTCTGGCGCAGTCGCCCGACGTGCACGGTGACGGTGGCGGGGTCCTGGTACTCGGGCGCGGAGTCCCACACCAGCTGCAGCAGCTCGCGTCGGGAGAACACCTGCCGGGGCGAGCGGGCCAGCACCAGCAGGAGGTCGAACTCCTTCGGGGTGAGCGTCACGAGGTCATCGTCGACGGACACCTCGCGCGCGGACGGATCGATCGTCAGGCTCCCGAACCGCAGCACGGCCCCGTCGGGCGCCGGACGTGCGGTTCGACGCAGCAGGTTGCGCACACGCACGGCGAGCTCGCGCGGCGAGAAGGGCTTCACCACGTAGTCGTCGGCGCCGAGCTCGAGGCCGACCACCCGGTCGACCTCCTCGGCCCGCGCCGTGAGCAGGATCACCGGTACGTCGCCGTCTGCCCGCAGACGGCGCAGCAGCGACAGGCCGTCCACCCCGGGCAGCATGACGTCGAGCACCACGAGCGCCGGATGGTTCGCGGCCAGCCACGCCAGGGCCTGATCGCCGTCGGCGACCTCGTGCACGCGCACTCCGTCACGCTCGAGGTACCGGGCCACCACCTCGCGCACCATCGGTTCGTCGTCCACGACCAGGACGTCGAGCGGCGGCGGAGCGGACTGCACGGGTCGAGCGTACGGCGGTCGCGGTGGGCGAGCGGTCGGGTCGGCCACGTGTTTCGCGGATCTTGATGATCCGGTGCCGGAGCGGGCGGACCGCACCGATGATCCGGTGGTCTCGGTCTCGTCGGACCTCGGTCAGGGCGAGGCGAGCTCACGGTCGTCGATCCAGCTGCCGTGGAAGCCGTACGGCACGCGGCGGGGGAGGTGCACCCGTGCCACGGGCGCGGCGCCCGGCGACGAGGCGTCGCAGATCACGAGGTCGGACCGATCGTCGGCCTCGTCGTGCACGATCCCGATCACCCAGCCCTCGTCCTCACCCGCCCCGTCGTGCTCGGGCACGAACACGAACTCACCCGGGAACCGGCCGGGGCCGATGTCGACGACGTGCTTCGCCCCGGTCTGCAGGTCCCACTTCACGAGCGCGCCGGGGTCCCCCGTGAGCGGGCGACCGCCCGGCTCGCTCGCCGCGACCGCCCAGCCGTAGCGATGGCGTCCGCCGACGACGCGCTCGTCGACACGAGGCAGCGCGTGCGGGGCGTCGTCGAGCTGCTCCTCGCGGACGGCCCCGGTGGCGAGGTCGAACCGCCAGCGGTGCAGCACCGCCGGCGGGGCGTCCTGCATGGAGTCGCGCCACATGTGCGGGTGGCGCCCGACGTCGCACACCACCTCGTCGCCCTCGGTCCAGGCGTTGAGCGGGTGGAACACGTAGCACGGCTCGACCTCGAACCACCGCACCTCCGCGTCCGTGCCGAACCTCGGCACGATGCCCACGCGGGCGCCGTAGGTGTCCGACCAGCGCAGCGGCCCGCCGCCGTCGCGGCGGGAGAAGTCGAACACCACGGGCAGATCCATGAACACGGCGTGGCGCTCGGTGATCATGAAGTCGTGCATCATCGTGCCGCCCGGCACGGTGATCGGCGCCGAGTGCACGAGTGCACCGGCGGCGTCGAGCACGTGGTACGTGAGGTGCGGCGCCACCGCGGAGTAGCCGAAGACGTGGAGCTCGCCGGTGCGCGGACACCGCTTCGGGTGCGCGGTGAACGCCGTGCGCAGGCGACCGTCGAAGTCGTCCGGGCCGACCGTGTCCAGCTCGGGCGTGAGCTCGTAGGGGAGGTGCTGCTCCTCGAGCGCCCAGATCCGTCCGGCATGTGCGAGCACGTGGGTGTTCGCCGCGCTGGCGGTGGGGTCGAAGATCGACGCCATCTGGTCGAGGCCCTGCTCGAGCTTGGTGGTGCGCACCCAGCGGTTGCGATACCAGGCGGCCCGCCCGCCCTCGAGGCGGATGCCGTGCACCATCCCGTCGCCGAAGAACCAGTGCGACGGGTTGCCGGCCTTCGGGTTCGACCCGTTGCGCAGGTAGCGACCCGACAGCGACGGCGGGATCGCGCCGGTCACCGCCAGGTCGGTGACGGTGAGCTCGTCGTCGACCGGGGCGAAGTTGCCCCGCAGGAACCACGGTGTGTCCGGAGCGGTGTCCTGGTCGTCGTCGAGCGTCGTCACGGATCAGCCGCCCTCGCGCTCCATCGACACGGCCATGCCGGGCAGCGACACCCACGGCTGCTTGTCGACGCACCACGCCTCGACGGTGGGCAGCACCTCGGACTTGTCGTCGAGCGTGCCCGCCTTCACGGCGATGATGCCCTCGGGCACCTTCAGCTCGGACACGATCGGCGAGCCGCAGGCCGGGCAGAACCGGCGCCGCACGTACACGTCGTCACCCAGCTCGCCGCGCTCCTCATAGGTCTTCAGCTCGCCGTGCACGGTGAGCTGCGACACGTGGGCGATGAGGTTCACCGAGAACGCGCTCCCGCCCTGGCGCTGGCAGTGGTCGCAGTGACACACCGCCGTGGCGATGAGGTCGCCTGCCAACTCGTAGGTCACCGCACCGCACAGACACCGTCCCGTTCGCATGGTCTCACCGTACCGAGAACGTCACGTCCGATCCGGTGTCGGAGCGCCCGGTCGGGGTCGGCGTCAGAGCACGTAGTCCTCGCCCGTGGCGCGCACCGTGACGTCGTTGATCGTCACGCCCCACGGCTGGTCGATCGCCCACACGATCTGGCGGACGAGGTCGTGCGGCGTGATCGCCCAGTAGCGCACGTCGTCGACGTCGGTCTCCTCGGGACGCAGACCTTCGCCGCTCACGAGCCGCCCGACGCGCTCACCGAAGCGGAGCGTGTTCTGGCCGGTGATCCCGACGATCGCCTCCTGGTTCACCACACCCTCGCCGAGGCCGGTGCCCATCACGCCCGTGGGGCGCACGACGGTCACCTTGATCCGGCCCTGCGACTCGATGCGCAGCGAGTCCGACAGCACGCGCACCGCCGCCTTCGTCGCGCTGTACACACCCGAGCCCGCGGTGCCGGCGTTGCCGTAGATCGACGAGATGTTCACCACGTGACCACGGCCCTGCTGGATCATCTGGTCGTGCACGGCGCAGATGCCGTTCAGCACACCCTTGAGGTTGATGTCGATGCAGCGGTCCCACGCCTCGGCCGCCCGGGCGTGATCGCCGAAGAACGCGAGCGGCATCACCCCGGCGTTGTTCACGAGCACGTCCACCCGCCCGAAGCGGTCGACCGCGGCGCGCACCGCGTCGTCGAGGTCGGCTCGGCGGGTGACGTCGACCCGCAACCCGATCGCCTCGCCGCCGGCCTCCGTGATCACGTCGGCCGTGGTGGCGGCGGCGTCACCGTCGACGTCGGTGGCCACCACCTTCGCGCCTCGCGCCGCGGTCATCTCTGCGAGGATCCGCCCGAAGCCGCCACCGGCACCGGTGATCAGGATGACCTTGCCGTCGAGGTGGCCCGTGGGGACTGCGTCGTCTGCGCTCATGGCCGACAGGTTCGCACGCGGCTCGGTGCCGTCCGGGAGCCGGACGGCACCGAGCGGGTGTTCAGCAGGTGTTCAGCGGGGGATCAGCCGGGGAGCAGGTCCTGGCAGGCGGTGACGGCTGCAGCGTCGGCGGGGTCGCTCGGGTCGATCGAGGCGAACAGTTGCTCGCCGGTCGGGTCGGCGAGCACGTCGGCAACCGTCACCGGCTCGATGTCGAGCCCCTCTTCGCGGAGGCAGTCGGCGAAGGCCACCACCTGTTCGGGAGCCGTCGAGCCGGCAGGCGGGAAGAAGTCCGTGGTCGCGTTCTCTGAGCACGATGCACCGGCCTCGGGCAGTTCGAGATCGATCAGGTACGCGTTCACGACGTCGTTCGCGCACGCCGCTCGCGTGTAGGCGGTGTGCCCCTCGGCCTCCACCGTGTAGAGCACGCCGGAGTCGAGGAAGTCGGCCAGCTCGATCGCCCACTCGTACGGCGTGGCCGGGTCGCCGGTGGTGCCGATGACGAGGATCGGCGGCGCACCTTCGGCCGGACCGAGCACCAGCGGGTCGGCCGAGTCCGGCAACCCGAGGCAGCCCGTGGTCCCCCGCAGGTACTCACCGAAGAACTCCGAGCCGTCGCCGAGCGCATCGGCGCGTTGCCACATCTCGTCGACCGTCGGCCGCGCCGGGTCGTCGGCGCAGTTGATGAACGCGTTCGCCTCGGACAGGTTCGAGTAGGTGCCATCGGCTCGGCGGTCGGCGTAGCCGTCGCCGAGCACCTGGAGCAGGGTGCCGTCGGCGTTCGTCTCGGCGAGGTACAGGCCCTGCGCGAGGAACGGCCACGCCTCCCTGCTGTAGAGCGCAGCGATGATCCCGAGGTCGAACTCGGCGGCGGTGAGCACGCGGTCGGGATCGTCGGTCGTGAAGCTGCCCAGCTCGGCGATCTCTGCGCGCAGCGCCGCCACGACGTCGCGGGTGGGGCCGATCTCACGCAGGATGCAGTCGGGGTCGGCGTCGCAGGCGTCGGCGAAGTTGCCGAACGCCCGGTCGAACCCGCCGACCTGTTCGTCGAACGTGGAGCCGAGGTCGGTCGTCGGCTTCACCGCCCCGTCGAGCACCAGTGCTCGGACGCGGTCGGGGAACAGTTCGGCATAGGTGGCGCCGAGGCGCGTCCCGTACGAGAAGCCGAGGAACGTGAGCTGCTCGTCGCCGACGGCGGCGCGGATCAGGTCGAGGTCTCGGGCGGCGTTGTTGGTGCCCACGGCGGCGAGGAGCGCAGCCGGCTCGGCGGTGCAGGTGGCGAACTGGTCGAGGAGGCGGCCGAGCTGCGCCTCCCAGGTGGCCCGGTCGCCCGCGGTGACGAGTTCCACACCGTCGTCGCGGACGAGGTCGCAGGTGACGGCCGAGCTCTCGCCGACGCCACGTGGGTCGAAGCCGACGAGGTCGAACACCTCGGTCACGTCGGTGGGGATCGTCGCGGCGAACGTGGTGATCGCCTCCACGCCCGACCCGCCCGGTCCGCCCGGGTTGATGACGAGCGAGCCGATGCGGTCGGCGGCGGCGCCGGACGCGGGCAGGCGTGTGAGCGCGATCGTGATCTGTGGGCCGTCGGGATCGGCGTGGTCGAGCGGTACCTCGAGGGCGCCGCACTCGAGTGGGCCGGGCGTGTCGCACGGCCCCCACTCGATGGTTCCGGCGTCGGTACCGGTGGGGTCGGTCGTCCCGGTCGTCCCGGTCGTCTCGGTCGTCTCGGTCGGGTCCGGGTCCGTCTGATCGGGGTCGGCTGCCGACTCGGCCGTCGTCGGTGGGGCGGGAGTGGTCGTGCTCGATGCCTCGTCGTCGGACGAGCATGCGGCGAGGACGAGCGCGAGAGCGATGGTGGGGGGAAGGAGACGTCGCATGCCTCGCACGGTACCGATCCGGTCCGTCGGCGTCCTCCGCCGCGCGACCGATCCGCGTCCGCCGAGCGACGGATCCGATCCGCCCGCAGGCGCCGACGCCCTGACTCGCAGATCTCCCCAGCGGACGCGTCACCCCGGGTTGGGCGGGTCTGCTCTCCACAGCGCCGTCGATCCGCTCACGGTGCTGATGACCTCGGTCGACTGCTCGCCGTCCGCAGTGGAGCGTTGTCCACCGACCACCAGCAGCTGCGTCCCCGACCAGGCGGCACCGCGGTCGATCACGGTGTCGATCGGATATCCGTCGAGCGACGTCGACGTCCCGGTGGTCGGGTCGATCAGGCGCGGAACGCCCGGGGTGGCCGGGTCGCCGGCCATGTCGGCGCCGAACGCCACGATCTGGTCGCCGGCGGCCAGCACCCGGAGGCCCAGCACCGCCCGATCGGAGACCGGGGTCCAGTCGCTCCACCGATCGCCGGTGAGCCGCGCGATGCGCAGGTCGTCGGTCTCGGCGGTCTTCCCGATGGCCACCACGATCAACTCACCGTCGACGGCGACCAGCCGCCCCTCCGACACGAGCGCACCCGAGTCGTCGTACTGCTCGAGGCTCGGCAGCGGCTGCCACCCGCCGTCGATCGAGAAGCGCCAGCCGTCGCGCTGACCGTCCCACAGCGCGAACCCGTCCTGCAGCGGCACGGGGTCGTGCACCGACATCTGGTCGACGGTGGTGCTCGACCGGATCGCCGGCATGCCCGCGTCGATCGGCACCGTGTCGGCCCACCGCCACACGTCGCCGTCGAGCAGCCAGGCCGATAGCGTCACGCCGTCGCCGGTCGCCTCGCGGCGGACGCCGATCGCGAACACGTGCTCGCCCGAACGGACGACGTCGGTGACGTCCCCCGCGCCGGCGACGAACGCCGTGGCCGGAGGTTCCTCGAACGTGCCGAGCGGCGACCACGAGTCCGTCGCGGGGTCGTACGCGAACGCGGCCCGCCCCGACGCGGTGACCATCCGGTCGCCCGTCCACACCGCCGACGCCCCGGGGCGCACCCCGGCCGGCGGAGGTGCCATCGGGCGCCACGAGTCCGTGACCGGGTCGTAGCTCGCGCCGTCCGCGAGGCCGGCGTTGCCGATCACGCCGCCCCACACGAGGAACTCGCGTCCCGTCCACATCACCTCGCGGAACTGACCCGGCGCCAGCGGCGACGCGGCCGGCACCGTCCACGCGCCCGGGACGGGCCCGTCGACGACCGGCCCCGCGTC
>WLDE01000195.1 GCA_009704985.1 Actinomycetota bacterium
CGTCGAGCGGCTCGGTCTTCGCCATCGCCGCGGCGGACAGCCGGAGCATGTTGAACGACCCGAGCAGGTTCACCTTGATCACGAAGTCGAAGATCGCCTGGGCGAGCGGCTCGTTGTTGCGGTCGATCGTGCGGCCCGGCCGGCCGAGGCCGGCCGAGTTCACGAGGGCGCGCAGCGGGCCCATCTCCGAGGCGGCGGCGACGGCCGCGAGGCCGTCCTCCTCGCTCGAGACGTCGCACTTCACGAAGAGGCCACCGATCTCCTTGGCGACCTCGGCGCCCTTGTCCTCCTGGAGATCCGCGATGACGACGCGGGCCCCGAGGGCGGCGAGCTGGCGGGCCGAGGCCTCACCGATGCCGGAGGCGCCACCGGTCACGATGGCGGAGGCACCCTGCAGGTTCAAGCGCGGCACGGCTCAGTCACCGATGCGCTCGATGATGGTGGCGTTGGCCATGCCGCCGCCCTCGCACATCACCTGCAGGCCGTAGCGGCCGCCGGTGCGCTCGAGCTCGTTGAGCAGCGTCGACATGAGCTTGGTGCCCGAGCAGCCGAGCGGGTGACCGAGGGCGATCGCGCCGCCGTTCACGTTCACCTTCGACATGTCGGCGCCGGTCTCCTTCTGCCAGGCGAGCACGACCGAGGCGAACGCCTCGTTGACCTCGAACAGGTCGATGTCGTCGATCGTGAGGCCGGTCTTCTCGAGGATCTTCTTGGTGGCCGGGATCGGGCCCTTCAGCATCGTCACCGGGTCGGTGCCGGCGAGGGCGAAGCTGTGGAAGCGGGCGCGGGGCTTCAGGCCCAGCTCGGCGGCCTTCTCGGCGCTCATGATGAGCACGGCCGAGGCGCCGTCGCTGATCTGCGACGAGTTGCCGGCGGTGATCTTGCCGTCCGGCTTGAAGGCCGGCTTGAGGTTCGCCAGGGTCTCGGCGGTGGTGCCTTCGCGGATGCCCTCGTCGGCGGTCATGACCTCGGTGACACCGTCGACGGTGTAGGGCACCGGCACGATCTCACGCTCGAAGCGGCCCTCCTTGGTGGCCTGCGCGGCGCGGCGCTGGCTCTCGGCGCCGAAGGCGTCGAGGTCCTCGCGGGTGAGGTCGTACTCGTCGGCGATCATGTCGGCGCCGATGCCCTGCGGCGGCAGGCCGGTCTCGGCGTAGCGGTCGAGCTGCTCCTTCGGGAACGGGAAGCCCATGTCCTTCACGACCGACGCGCCCATCGGGGTTCGGGTCATCACCTCGACGCCGGCGGCGATGACGACGTCGTACGCGCCGGCCATGACGCCCTGCGCGGCGAAGTGCAGCGACTGCTGGCTGGAACCGCACTGGCGGTCGACGGTGGTGGCCGGCACGCTCTCGGGCCAGCCGGCGGCGAGCACCGCGTTGCGGCCGATGTTGAGCGCCTGCTCACCGACCTGCATGACGCAGCCCATGATCACGTCGTCGACGAGCGCGGGGTCGAGCTGGTTGCGCTCCTCGATGGCCTTCAGCACGTGGGCGGCGAGGGCGGCGGGGTGCCAGTCCTTCAGCTTGCCGTTGCGCTTGCCGCCCGGCGTGCGGACGGCGTCGATGATCACTGCTTCTCTCAAGGTTCCCGTCATGGGTGTGGTGTCTCCTGGTGTCGAGATCGTCGCCGATCTGCTGGGTGGTCGGTGATGGGTGGATGGTGGTCGGGGTGCGAGCGGTCAGCCCGTGGGGCGCATCGCCCGTCGGAGGTTGGACTGCAGCTGTCGGGTGACGCCGGCGAGGGCCTGGCGGTCCTCGCGGGAGATGCCGTCGCGCAGTTCGGTGCGCAACGTCTCGTCGATCGCGGTGATCCGTTCGATCAGCGCTCGTCCGGCCGGGGTGAGATCGATGCGCCACACGCGCCGGTCGTCGGAGTCGGGGTGGCGGTCGACGACGCCGCGCTCCTGCAGCCGGTCGATGGTGGAGCCGGTGGCGGCGCGGCCCTGGCCGAGGTGGTCGGCGATCTTGGTCTGCGTGACCGGGCCGAACTCGGCGACGTACATCAGGATGCTCGCCTGCGTGAGGTTGAGGTCGACCTCGGCGAAGCGCAGGTCGTAGGCCTCGCGGATGAGGCGCGCCGTGGCCATGAGCGTCGTCTCCACGCGCAGCCACGGGGGAGCGTCGAGCTCGTGGGTGCCGCCGCGGATGGTCGCACCCGGAACGATGCCGCCCCGGAACCTGCCGTTCGAGGACGCGAGGGCGTCGGCGGGCGATCCGGACTGCATGGTGCCATACAATATGGCGGTGCGATGATTCCGGACGAATCGGGCCGAGGAGCCGTTCGCGGTCAGTTCGCGGTCAGTTCGCGGTCAGGTGCGGTCGGGTGCGGTCGACCACGATCTGGTCGGATCGGCCGTCGCGCCGACGGTCGTGCCGAAGTCCGCGGTGATCGCGACGATGCCGCCGCCGGCTGCCCCGTTGCCGGTGTTCTGCACGTGGTCCATGTCGTCCGTGGACCATCCGGATTCCCTGCTGCCGTGCAGCCTGGCCGTCCGACCGGCCATGATGTCGCCCGTGCCCGACGCCCCGCGCCCCGACCCCGACGCGTCCCGACCGGGGCCGTCGGCGCGCCTGCCGCCGGTCGCGCGCTCGGTGCTGCGCCACCCGGGCCTGGCACTCGCCGCGCTGCTCGTCACGAGCGCTGCGGCCGCGGTGGCGCTCCACCGCAACGGCCACACCCAGGGTGACGACTTCGCGCTCTACCTGCGCCAGGCCCGCAGCATCTTCGACGGCGACATCGGCCAGGTGGTGTCGGACAACCGCTTCGCGGTGGAGAACTCGGCCGGTGGGTTCAGCCCGATCGCCTACCCGTGGGTGTGGCCGCTGCTGCTGTCGCCCTTCGTGAAGTTCCTGGGGTACGACTACGACCGGCTCAAGCTGCTCGAGGTGGCCGCCTTCTGCGTGTGGATGGTGCTCGTCCACGGGGTGGTGCGGCGGCGAGTGGGCCGGGGCCTCGCCTGGTGCGTCACGGCGGTGGTGGCCACCGCCCCGGCGTTGCTCGCCCACACCGACCAGCTGCTGTCGGAGTACCCGCACGCCGCGACGGTGGGCGTGTTCCTGTGGTGGCTCGACCGGATGCGGTCGCGCGGCCGGCTCCTCGACGCCCCGCTCCGCGACCTGTGGATCCTGGGCGCCCTGGTCACGCTCACGTTCAACGTGCGGCGCGAGACGATCGTGCTGCTCGCGGTGATCGGGGCGATGCAGTTCGCCGAGTGGGTGGTCGACGCGAGTCGTCGCCGTCTGCGGCTCCGCCGGGCCGTCGCCGGTCTCCCGTGGCGCGAACTCGTCACGCCACACGTCGCCATGATCACGTCTGCGGCAGCGTTCCAGCTGCTGCTGCCGTCGATGCTGTTCCCGGACAACGGCAACTCCAGCGCCTTCGTCGACGACCGCATCGCGGACTACACGGGGTGGCTCAGCCGCCACCTCGGACTCGGCTGGCACCCGGCCGTCGGGGCCGTGGTGCTGGTGCTGATGGTGGTGGGGATGGTCGTGGCGGTCTGGCGCCGGCCGTGGCTCGACGGACCGCTGATCCTGCTCACCCTCGCCACGATGTTCGCCGCCAGCACCCACTTCCGGATGGTCGACCGGTACTACTTCCAGACGCTGCCGTGGGTGGTCTACTTCGCCACGGTGGCCCTGCACGCCGGGGTCGGTGCCGTGGTCGGGTTCGTGCGCGGACCGACGGAACAGGGTCGGCCTCGTCGCCGTCCCGAGCGACTCGTCACGCTCGTCGCCGTCCTGCCGCTGCTGTTCGTGATCACGGTCCATGCCGCGGTGCTGCCGGGCGACATCCGCGACGCCCGCCGCTTCGACGACGCCGGCCGGGTGCAGATCGGCCCCACCCACCCCGACTTCGTGCCGATCTACGCCGCCGTGGAGAAGTACACGCGTCCCACCGACGTCGTCGCGTACTTCCGGGCGCGCACGATGACCCTGCTCACCGACCGCCGGTCGATCCAGTCCGGGAGGATCGAGCGGATCATCTCGACGTCCGACTTCTTCGCCCAGCGCCGCAACTCCGACTACGTGCAACCCCGGTTCGGCGTCGCCGAGGGCGAGCAGCTCGGCCTCGAGGTCGTGTGGTCGGACGACACGTGGGTGCTGTGGCGGATCCCGCCCGAGACCCGCCAGGCGATGAACGAGCGGATGGCGGTCGAAGCCCGCGGCGGCCAGGTCGGTGGCTAGCCTCGGCGCCGTGCCGTCCCCGACCGATCCGCAGACCCACGACCTCGTCGCACCCGGTGACGACCACTGCGACGTGAGCATCGTGCTGCCGGTCTACAACGAGCGCGGTCACCTGCGCACCGAGATCGACCGCATCCGGGTGGCGATGGACGCCTCGTCCTACACGTACGAGATCATCGTGATCGACGACGGTTCGAACGACGGCTCCGAGCAGGACCTGCTGACCATCGAGGGCATCCGGCTGATCCGCCACCGGTTCAACCGCGGGTCGGGTGCAGCCCGCCGCACGGGCACCACCGCCGCCCACGGACGCGTGGTGGTGTGGACCGACGTCGACATGACGTACCCGAACGACCGGATCCCCGAGCTCGTCGACGAGCTCGACGGCTGGGACCACGTGGTGGGCGCCCGCCGCACCGAGGAGGGCACGCTGCGCGCGTTCCGGGTGCCGGCGAAGTGGTTCATCCGCAAGCTCGCCTGCTACCTCTCGGGCACCGACATCCCCGACCTGAACTCCGGGTTGCGGGCGTTCCGGCGCGACGTCGCCATGCAGTACGTGCACCACCTGCCGAAGGGGTTCAGCTGCGTCACGACGCTCACGATGTCGTTCCTGTCCAACGGCTACAGCGTGAAGTACGTGCCGATCGACTACTTCCCGCGCGCGGGACGTTCGAAGTTCCACTGGTGGAAGGACACCCGCCGCTACCTGCTGCAGGTGGTGCGGATGTCGCTGTCGTACGAGCCGCTGAAGGTGTTCCTGCCGCTCGGCCTCACGTTGTTCACCGTCGGGCTCGGCAAGCTCGTGTACGACTGGATCGACAAGGACTTCCGCCTCGCCGCGAACACGCTCCTGATCCTCCTCGGGTCGCTGCAGGCCATCACCGTCGGTCTGCTCGCCGACCTCGTGGTGCGCTCCACGAAGCCGGCGACACAGGTGCCACCGGCATGAGCACCACCGAGCGAGCCGCGGCCGTCACGGCGCCCGGCGGCGCCACGCCCACCGGCAACACCTACGACAAGTACGCCACCACGAACCCGATCGAGCGGCGGATGATGGACGGCTTCATGGCGTCGCTCGACCGCATGCTCGACCCCGTCCGCCCACGGCGGATCCTGGAGATCGGCGTCGGCGAGGGGCACGTCATGCACCGCGTCCGCGAACGGTTCCCCGACGCGACGCTGGTCGGTCTCGACCTGCCCGACGCCGCGCTGGCCGACATGTGGCGGGCCGACGGCCTGCCCTGCATGTTCGCCGACGCCACCCGGCTGCCCTTCGCCGACCGCACGTTCGATCTCGTGATGGCGATCGAGGTGCTCGAGCACGTCCCGCAGCCCGACGCCGCGCTGCGCGAGCTCGCCCGGGTGTGCTCGGCCACGCTGGTCGCCTCCGTGCCGTTCGAGCCGATCTGGCGGGCCGGCAACATGGCCCGCCGTCGCTACCTCGGCGACTGGGGCAACACGCCGGGGCACGTGAACCACTGGACGCGGCGCAGCTTCGCCCGGTTCGTCGGCACCCGGTTCACGGTGCGCGACGTCGCGAGCCCGCTGCCGTGGACCATGGTGCGGGCCACCGCGTGAGCGACCGTCGCGGGGACGGTGGACCCGGCGACGCCGCCGCTGCGCTGCTCTGCGTCACCGCTGCCACCGACCTCACCCGGCAGCACGCACGCTTCGATGTGGCCGAGATCACGGCGGACGTCGCCACGCTGCCACCCGAGCGCCGTCGGGCGGCGTTCCACTACGCGATGCAGCACCTGCCGCCCGGCGCGCTGCTGGTGCACGCCGACGTGGCGGAGCTGGTGGAGCTGGCGGCCGAGCTCGACCTCGTCGAGGCGGGCGTTGCCGACCGTACCGCCTGGCCGGGCCGATGCGTGTGGCGTCGAACGCAGCGGACCACGATCCACGACCTGGTGCACGAGGCCCGTGCCCAGATCGGCCGGGTCACCCCCGCCGACCTCGCTGCGCGGTTGGCCGGGACGCACCCGCCGCTCGTGGTCGACACGCGCACGCCGACCGACCGCATCCGCTTCGGGGTGATCGCCGGCTCGATCCACGCGCCGAGCACGGTGGTCGCGTTCCACCTCGACCCCGCCAACGGCTACCGCCACCCGGCGCGGCCCTCGTTCGACGATCCGATCGTGGTGGTGTGCAACGGCGGGTACAGCTCATCGCTCGCCGCGGCGCACCTGGTGCGCATCGGGTTCACCGACGTGGCCGACCTGATCGGCGGGGTGCACGCCTGGCGGGCCGCCGGCCTGCCGGTCACGGAACCGGACCACAGCCACCTCGACCTCTAGCCACCTCGACCTCGAGCCACCTCGACCTCGAGCCACCTCGACCTCTGATCCTCCGGAAGGGGGATCACCGCCGGCGCAGGGTCAGCGGTGGTCCGTCACCCGCGCGACGGTGAAGCCGTAGGTGGTGCCGATGGCGTCCTGGTCGGCGGGCGGGATCACGTGCACGTGCCCGACGCTGCGGGCCACGAAGGTCACCTGTGCGATCCACTCCACCTGCTGGGCGACGGTGTAGGCGACCTCCGGCGTGGGACCGACGGCGAGCGGGCCGTGGTTGGCGAGCAGGCACGCGCGTGACCCCGGCTGGCGTCGCAGCGTGGCGACCGTGGCCTCGGCGAGCGCTGCGGTGCCGGGCGGCGCGTAGGGATCGGTGACCAGGATCCGCTCGCCGGCCGGACCGATGTTCTCGTTGCAGACGAAGTCGAGGTCGAGGCGGGCCACCGACCACCCGGCGGCGTAGGGGGAGTGGGTGTGCACGACGGCCCCGACCTCGGGGAACGCACGCATCACGGCGAGGTGGAGCGCGAGCTCGCTGGTCGGTGCGAGGCCGCCGGTCGCACCGCCGGTCGCCAGGTCGACCACGGGGTGGTCGTCGGGGGAGAGGTGGTGCACCGCACGCCCGCCGGCCGAGACCACGATCGTCGTCTCGTCGATCCGCACGCTCGCGTTGCCCGCCGACCCGACCACCAGCCGGTCGGCCACCATCCGGGACAGCAGGTCGTGGACGGCGGATCGAGCCTCGGTCGGGTCCATCGCGGCGACTGTACTGTCGTCCCGATGGACGCTCCGACCGACGCCACGACCGACGCCACGACCGAGACCCCGACCGACGCCGCGACCGGCGACGCTGCTTCGACCGCCCCTCGTGTCCCGCGCACGGTGGACTGGGCGGGCGACCACCTGGTCGTGATCGACCAGACGCGGCTCCCCGACGAGCTCGTGCTGGCGCAGCTGCGCACCGTGGACGAGGTGATCGACGCCCTGCGCCGGTTGGTGGTGCGTGGCGCACCGGCGATCGGGGTGACCGGCGGTCTCGGTGTCGCGCTGGCCGCGGTGGTCGGCCGACGCGACGGCGGCGGACCGGACGCCGTGCGCCGCGACGCCGCCCGGGTGCGAGCGGCGCGTCCGACCGCGGTGAACCTGGCCTGGGGCGTCGACCGGGTGCTCGCCCACCTCGATGACGGCGGCGATCTCGACGAGGTCGCGACGAACTCCCTGGTCGCCGCGGCGGTCGCGATGCTCGACCACGACGTCGAGACCAACCGGGCGCTCGCCCGCCGGGGCGCCGAGCTGGTGCGCTCCGTCGTACCCGACGCGTCGCGGGTGCGCGTGCTCACGCACTGCAACGCCGGCGGCCTCGCGTGCGTGGAGTGGGGCACCGCGCTGGGCGTGGTGCGGGCGCTGCACGAGGACGGCTGCGTGGCCGAGGTGTTCGCCGACGAGACCCGACCCCTGCTGCAGGGCGCTCGCCTCACCGCATGGGAGCTCGCCGCGATGGGGGTGCCGCACCGGGTGGTGGTCGACGGCGCCGGGGCATCGGTGGTGGCTCGTGGGCTGGTCGACGTGGTGATCGTCGGTGCGGATCGTGTGGCCGCCGACGGCGACGTCGCGAACAAGATCGGCACCTATCCGCTGGCCCTCGCCGCCGCTCGCGCCGGGGTGCCCTTCGTGGTGGCCGCCCCCGAGTCGACGCTCGACGCGGCCACGCCGACGGGTGATGCGATCGAGATCGAGACCCGCGACCCGGAGGAGGTGCTGTCGTGGGCGGGTCGGCGCGTGACGCCGCCCGGGTCGGGTGCGTGGAACCCCGCGTTCGACGTCACCCCGCACGACCTGGTGACGGCGCTCGTCACCGAGCGACGTGTGGTGCTGCTCGCCGCAGGCGAGACGCTCTGACCGGCCGGGCGCTCCGGCGCGCCGTCAGACGGTGGTGGTGACCCCGGCGGCGGCCCACCGGTCGCGACCCTCGCGCTTCGCTCGGTAGAGCGCCTCGTCGGCGGCGTGGATCACCGTCTCGGGGGTGCGGCCGTGCTCGGGGTAGACGGCGATGCCGACCGACGTCGTCTGGCGCACCTCGGCAGGCAGGGTCTGGCCGAAGGAGTCCGGACTCGCGCGGAGGATCCGCTGACCGATCGCGACGGCGCCGTCGAGGTTGCAGCCGGGGCACAGCAGCAGGAACTCCTCGCCGCCCCACCGTGCCACCGTGTCGAACGGCCGTACGTTGTCGAGCAGCAGCTCGGCGAAGCGGGCGAGCACGATGTCGCCGACGGCGTGGCCGAACCGGTCGTTCACCGACTTGAAGTGGTCGAGGTCGAACAGCAGCACGGCGAACGGCTCGTCGCGGCGGTCGGCCATCGCCCGCGCCGCGGCGAGCGACTTGCTGACGCGGCGGCGGTTCGCGACCCCGGTGAGCTGGTCGGTCTCGGCCTCCGAGGTGAGCCGGATGTTCTCCTCGATGCGTGACAGACCGGCCGCGAGGGTGGACAGGACGTCGTCGAGGATGCCGAGCTGCTCGGTCGTCGGTGGCTCGCAGTAGGCGGTGTCGACCTCCGCCTGCACCCGCTCGTCGATGGTGAACACCCGGTGCACCACGTCGCCGTCCGCGCCGGGGTCGAGACGGCCCGAGGTCGCCTCCAGCACGCCGGCGAGCCGGGTGGCGCCCACGGCGATGCGGGCCGCATGGGCGCCGGGCATCGTGGCGAGCGACCCGGCGAGCGCGTCGAGCTCGGCCTGCCCCCACTTCTGGTCGAGGGAGGC
>WLDE01000196.1 GCA_009704985.1 Actinomycetota bacterium
CGCCATCGACGGCGACGCCATCGTCGTCGACGGCCACCGGGTCACCTTCAGCGAGCACACCACGCCCGGGGCGATCGACTGGGCGGGGCTCGGGGTCGACGTCGTGATCGAGTCGAGCGGGAAGTTCACGACCGCCGAGGCGATCGAGCCGCACCTCGCCGCCGGTGCCCGGTCCGTGGTGGTGGCCTGCCCCGTCAAGAGCCCCGGGGTGCTGAACGCGGTGGTGGGCTGCAACGACCACCTCTACGACCCGGCGGTGCACCGCATCGTCACCGCGGCGTCGTGCACCACCAACTGCCTCGCCCCCGTGGTGAAGGTGCTCCACGAGGGCATCGGCATCGAACGCGGCGTCATCACCACCATCCACGACGTCACCAACACCCAGGTGATCGTCGATGCGCCCCACAGGGACCTCCGCCGGGCGCGCTCCGCGCTCAACTCCCTCGTGCCCACCTCCACGGGCTCGGCGACGGCGATCACGCTGATCTACCCCGAGCTCGCCGGCAAGCTCGACGGCATCGCCGTGCGCGTGCCGTTGCTCAACGCGTCGCTCACCGACTGCGTGTTCACGATGTCGCGCGACGTCACGGTCGCCGAGGTGAACGGCCTCCTGCGCGACGCCGCGGCCGGCCCGATGGCGGGCATCCTCGGCTTCGAGGAGCGGCCGCTCGTGTCGGCCGACTTCGTGAACGACCCGCGGTCGTCGATCGTCGACGGTCCCTCGACGATGGTGGTCGACGGCCGGATGGTGAAGGTGCTCGCCTGGTACGACAACGAGTACGGCTACGTCCACCGCATGGCCGAGCTCACGGCCACCGTCGCCGCCTCCGTCGCTGCTTCAGAGACGGCTTCAGAGACGGCTTCAGAGACGGCTTCAGAGACGGCGATGGGATCACCTGCGTGAAGCTCCGCAACTACGTCCTCGTGACGGCCGGCTACTGGGCGTTCACCGTCACCGACGGTGCGCTGCGGATGCTGGTGCTGCTGCACTTCCACGAGCTCGGCTACTCGCCGGTCGCGATCGCGTTCCTGTTCCTCTCGTACGAGTTCATGGGGATCCTCACCAACCTCATCGGCGGATGGGTGGGCTCCCGACGCGGGCTCAACCGCACGCTCGTCGCCGGGCTGGTGCTGCAGATCGGCGCGCTCGCTGCGCTCACCCTGGAGTCGCCGTCGTGGGAGCGTTGGCTCTCGGTGACGTTCGTGATGGCGATGCAGGCGCTGTCGGGCGTCGCCAAGGACCTCACGAAGATGAGCTCGAAGAGCGCGGTGAAGACCGTGGCGGGCGACGGGTCGCTGTTCCGGTTGGTGGCGATCCTCACCGGATCGAAGAACGCGCTGAAGGGTGTCGGGTTCTTCGTCGGGGCCGCGTTGCTGGCCTCGATCGGGTACGAGGGTGCGCTGTGGTCGATGGCGGCGGCGCTGGCCGTCACCGTGGTCGGGCTCCTCGTGTTCCTGAACGAGGACATCGGACGGTCGAAGAAGAAGCCGCCGCTGCGCTCGGTGCTGTCGAAGTCGACGTCGATCAACCGCCTGTCCGCCGCCCGGATCTTCCTGTTCGGGGCCCGCGACATCTGGTTCGTCGTCGCGCTGCCCGTGTTCCTCGCCGGTGAGCTCGACTGGTCGGACGCGGGCGTCGGCGGCTTCATGGCGGTGTGGGTGATCGGCTACGGCATCGTCCAGTCGTTCGCCCCGAGGCTGCTCGCCCTTGGGGGCCGCGAGCTCGACGAGGTGCGCGCCGCCCGCACGTGGGCGCTCGTGCTCGCGGCCGTGTCGGCGGCGATCGCGGTGTTCGTCGCGCTCGACCTGGCGGTCGAGGTGGCGATCGTCGGTGGGCTGATCGTGTTCGGCGTGGTGTTCGCCATGAACTCGTCGCTCCACTCGTTCCTGGTGCTCGCCTACGCGGACGACGACGAGGTGGCCCTCGACGTGGGCTTCTACTACGCGGCCAATGCCGTCGGTCGCTTCGTCGGCACCCTGCTGTCGGGCGTGCTCGCCCTGTGGGGTGGGCTCCCCGCCGCCCTGTGGGGCAGCACCGCGTTCGTGGTGCTCACCTGGCTGCTCACCAAGCGGCTGCCCCCGGTGCCCGAGGGCGTGTCGGTCACGCTCGCGAGCGTGGACGCCGGCGACTGACGAGCTCACGGTTTCCTCACATCCGCCCGGCACGATCTCCGTCGTGCGTTCCACGCCCCGGCACCACCGCGCCCGTCTCGTCGGCTCGCTCGCCACGCTCGCGCTGCTCGTCCTGGCCGCCTGCAGCGAGCCGTCCGCCGTGGTCACGCGTGGCTCGGCGTCGACCCTGCCCGCGTCGATGACACCCGACACGACGGCACCCGACACGACGGCACCCGACATGACGGCACCCGACACGACGGCACCCGACACGACGACACCCGACACGACCGGATCCGCGACCACCGGATCCGCGACCACCGGATCCGTCACGACCGCAGCGGCCGGGACGTACGAGGTGGCTCGCGTCGTGGGCCAGGTGGTGGACGACGCACGAGCGGGCCGCGTGATCTCGTACCAGGTGTACGCGCCGATCGGTGTGGCGGGGGACGTGCCGGTCGTGCTCGTCAGCCACGGCGGCTTCGGCAACCCTCGCGGCCACCTCGCGGGCGAGCACCTCGGCGCGACGTTCGCCTCCGGCGGCTTCGTCGCGATCCACCTGGCCCACGACGTCTCCGCGGCGGGCTCGCGTCAGGTGGACGACCGGCCGGCCGACGTCACGTTCCTGCTCGATCAGCTCGCCGCCGGGCGGATCGCGATGCCGCCGTCGTTCGCCGGCCGGCCCGATCTCGACCGTGTCGGCCACACCGGGCACTCCTACGGTGCCTACACCTCCCACGCCGTGGGCGGCGCCAGCTACACCGGCTCGCCGGGCGTCGCGTCCCCGTTCCGGGACGACCGGATCGACGCGATCGCCCCGATCTCGCCGCAGGGCCCCGACCAGTTCGGCACGTTCCTGCGCTCGGCCGACGACACCAGCTGGACCACGGTGACGATCCCGGCCTACGACCTGGTCGGCGAGGCCGAGATCTCCACCAACGCGACGGGCACGGTGCAGCAGCCGGGGTGGCGGCTCGCCCCGTTCGACCACTACCCGGGCACGAGCGACACCTTCCGTTCGATCATCGCCGGGCAGGACCACAGCGACATGTGGACCTCGGGCGCCCCCGACGTCCAGGCGTTCATCGCCGGGGAGATCCTCGATTTCATGCGGGTGTACGTGGCGGGCGACCCCACCGTCGATCCGTGCACGATCGGCGTCGGCGAGCTCACGTCGACCAGCGCCACGCTCGAGCGTGGTGCGGCGACGACCGGCTCGCGCGTGTCCGGCTGCGCCTGAGTCGACCCCCACGGGGCCAGCCCCGGCGGTGAGTGCCGGTAGCAGGTGCTACAACGGGGATGCACCCGTCGCCCACGCAGGAGGAGCCCATCATGGCCGTGCCCAGCGACGTCCCCAGCGACGTCCCCACCGTCGTCCCCACCGTCGTGCGCACCCCCGACGCGAACACCGCCGACGCGAACACCGCCGACCTGGCCGACTTCCCGTTCGCGCCGCACTGGTTCGACCTCGGACCCGATGCCGACCTGGGCGTCGACGAGCTGCGGATGCACTACGTCGACGAGGGGCCGGCGGACGCTCCCGTCGCCCTCATGATCCACGGCATGCCGACCTGGAGCTACCTGTACCGGCACGTGATCCCGGTGATGCGGGCGGCCGGATACCGGTGCGTGGCGCCCGACCACATCGGCTTCGGCCGCTCCGACAAGGTCACCGTGCCCTCCTGGTACGACATCGCCCGCCACACCCGCAACCTCACCCGGCTGGTCGAGGCGCTCGACCTGCGCGACGTCACGATCTTCGTGCAGGACTGGGGTGGTCCCACCGGGCTCGCACAGGTGGCCACCATGCCCGAGCGGTTCTCGCGGCTCGTGATCATGAACACCTGGCTGCACCACGACGGCTACGAGTACACGGCCGCCATTCGTCGCTGGATCGAGCAGAACCAACCGGGCGGTCTCTTCCGCGACAACGTCCCCGACCGGTTCGGCTGGGGAACGCTGATGGCGATCGCCACCGGACGGGCGGCGCCGGCCGAGGTGCTCGGCGCGATCATGCAGGGCGCCGAGCCGGTGCTCTCGCCGGAGGCCGCCGAGGTGGTGCGCGCCTACGACGCTCCGTTCGCCGGGCTCGGCGAGGCGGGCGTCACCGGGCCGCGGCAGTTCCCGCTCAGCATCCCCGTGCACGACCACGCCCGTGGCAACGGCGACGTCCAGGCCGAGCACTTCGCCGCGATCTGCGCCACCACGCTGCCGACCCACGTCGTGTGGGGCCTGGCCGACGACGTCTTCGACGGTGCGTGGGGCCGTCGCTGGCACTCGCTGATCCCCCATGCCACGTGGGACGCGTTCGACGACGCCGGGCACTTCCTGCAGGACACCCACGGCGCCCGCATCGCCGAGGCGGTGCTCGGCCACGGCGACTGACCGGTGCCTCCGCCGGTCGTCGCGCTCGCGCACCCGGACGAGGTACCCCTGTCGAACACGGTTCGGACATCTGTCGAGTGGGCCGTGCTCCTAGGCTCGGACACGCCATGACTGCCTCGTCCCTGAAGTACGCATCGATCTCCGACCGTCTCGACGGTCTCGGCGCCGCCAAGTGGGCGGTGCACATCGCCGGCAAGCAGCGCGCCGCCGCGGGTGCCGATCTGATCTTCCTGTCGATCGGCGAACCCGACCTGCCGCCGCCCGCGAAGGTGGTGGAGCACGCGATCACCGCGCTGCGCGCCGGGCGCACCAAGTACGCCTCGGGTCAGGGCGAGGTCGGCACCCTCGACGCGGTCGCCGCCCACCACGAGCGCCGCTCGGGCCTGCCCACCACCCGCCGCAACATCGCCGTCACCTCCGGCACGCAGCACGCCCTCTACGCGGCGATCACCACGCTCGTCGAGACCGGCGACGAGGTGCTCGTGCCCGACCCGTACTACGCCACCTACGAAGGCGTCGTCGCCTCCACCGGTGCCACGTTCGTGCCGGTGCCCACCCTGCCCGAGCACGACTTCCACCTCCGGCCCGAGGCGCTGGAAGCGGCGATCACGCCGCGGTCGCGGGTGCTGCTCATGAACACGCCGAGCAACCCGACCGGCGCGGTGCTGAGCGAGGCCGAGATCGACGCCATCGGCGAGGTGTGCGAGCGCCACGACCTCTGGATCGTGTGCGACGAGGTGTACGCGGAGCTCACCTTCGACCGTCCCTTCTCGTCGCCGTTCGACCGGCCCCGGCTGCGCGAGCGGGCGGTGTCGGTGGCCTCGATCTCGAAGTCGCACGCGCTGCCCGGCTTCCGGTCGGGGTGGGCCGCCGGCCCCGAGGAGTTCATCCGCCGGCTCACGCTCGTGTCGGAGACGATGCTGTTCGGCATCCAGCCGTTCCTCAGCGACGCGCTCGTCGTCGCGCTCGACGAGCAGCACCCCGAGGTCCGCCGCCAGCGCGACGTGTTCCACGAGCGTGCGCAGGCGATGGTCGCCACGCTCGAGGGGTCCACGGGTGTGCGGGTGCACCTGCCCGAGGGCGGCATGTTCGTGCTCGCCGACGTGCGTCCCACCGGGCTCAGCGGCCTCGACTTCGCATGGCGCCTGCTCGACGAGTGCGGCGTCGTGGTGATGCCCGGCGAGAGCTTCGGCGCTCGCGGCGCGGGGCACGTCCGCCTCGCCCTGACCGTGGAGGCCGACGTGATGGCCGAGGCGTGCCGCCGCATCCGCGAGCTCGCCGAGCAACTCGCTGCCGAGCACCGGGCCGACACGCAGGAGGGGTGATGACCGGCGGGGGCGCAGCCATGGGCTCGGCGGCGGGGTCCGGCGACGGGCGGCTGCGCGTCGGCGAGGCGGTCGTCGACCTGCTCGCCCGCGCCTACGGCGTCGACACCGTGTTCGGCATCCCCGGCGTGCACAACATCGAGCTGTACCGCGGGCTGCACCGCAGCGGGGTGCGCGCCGTGTCACCACGGCACGAGCAGGGTGCCGGGTTCATGGCCGACGGCTGGTCCGTGGTCACCGGCCGGCCCGGCGTCTGCACGCTCATCACCGGGCCCGGCCTCACCAACGCGCTCACCCCGATCGCCCAGGCCTTCCACGACTCGCGGCCGATGCTCGTGCTCGCCTCCACCACCGACACCGGTGCGCTCGGCCGCCGCCACGGACCGCTGCACGACCTCGACGACCAGGCGCTCATCGCCCGGTCGGTCACCGCGTTCAGCGAGACCGTGCTCGACCCGGCCGACGTGCCGGCGCTGGTGGCCCGGGCGTTCGACGTGTTCCGCTCGGCGCGGCCGCGGCCGGTGCACCTCGCGTTCCCGACCGACGTGCTCGAACGGTGGGTCGAGCCGTACGAGGCCGTCGCACCCGCCCGCGCCACCCCGGCTCCCGACGCCGCGCTGGTCGCCCGTGCCGCGGCGGTGCTCGGTGCCGCCCGTGCGCCGTTGATCGTGGCCGGCGGCGGCGCGATCGACGCCGGTCCGGCACTCGTGGCCGTCGCCGAGGCGCTCGACGCCCCGGTGGTGCTCACGGGCAACGCGAAGGGCGTCGTCGCCTCGTCGCACCCGCTCTGCGCCGGCAACACGCTGGGGTGCACCGCCGTGCAGCAGCTGGTCGAGTCGGCCGACGCGGTGCTCGTGGTGGGCAGCGAGCTGTCCGACGCCGACCTGTACAACGGGGGCCGGCCACTCGCGTGCAATGGCACGGTCGTGCGGATCGACATCGACCCCGAGCAGCTCCACCGTCGCACCGTGCCCGACGTCGCGATCGAGGCCGACGCCACCGACGCGCTGCAGGCCCTGCTCGCGCTGGTTCCACCGCCCACCCCGCTCATCCCGGGCGCCCCCGCCCGCGACGGGGCGGCCCGGGCGCAGCACCTCCGCGATCTCGCGGCCGGTGAGCTGCGGGCCGATCTCGTCCCGTGGATCGAGGCCATCGCGACGACGCTCACCCCCGACACCGTGGTGGCGCTCGACTCCACCCAGCTCGCGTACGCCGCGCACGTGGCGCTGCCGTGCGAGCGACCGCGGTCGTGGCTCGCGCCCTACGGCTACGGCACGCTCGGCTGCGCCCTGCCGATGGCGATCGGTGCCGGCGTCGCGGCGCCCGAGCGGCCGCTGCTCGCCCTCGCCGGCGACGGCGGGTGGCTGTTCACCGTGGCCGAGATGGCCACCGCGGTCGACGAGCAGCTCGACCTGGTGCTGCTCGTGTGGGACAACCGGGGCTACGCGCAGATCCGCCAGTCGTTCGACGACGTGGACGCCCCGCGCGCGGGTGTCGACGTGTCGAGCGCGGACCCGGTGCGGATCGCCGAGGGGTTCGGCTGGCGCACGAGCGAGGTCGACCGACCCGACCGGCTCGCCACCGCGATCCGGGACGCGCGCCGCACCGGCGGTCCGTGGTTCGTGCGGATCCGCGTGCCCGACCGCTGACCCCTCGGCGTCCCGCCGGGTTCCCGACCGACGGCGGTCGCGAAAGCGACCTTCGGCCCTCGGCCCGGACGGCTCGCCGTGCCTCCATGGAGGTACAGCAGATCGAGGTCCCGGAGGTCGACCATGCGCACGCGTCGAGTGCCGTCCGAGTTGGTGGTCGCGGTCCTGATCGCCGTGGTGGGAGCCGTCGACGCCGCCATCGGCGACGCCCCCGATCTCGTCGTGCTGTTCGTGGCCGTGGCCGTGCTGTGCGCGGTGGTGCTGCTGCGATCGATCACGCGTCGCCGGGCGGTGGCCGTGCGCGACGACGTGGCGCGCTGGCTGGAGATCACCGCAGCCGAGCAGGGCGAGACGATGGACGACCTCGCCGACCGAGCGATCAGCACCTACCGGGCCGCGCTCGCGCACGACGCGCACGACACGCGCGACCCGTCGCGGGAGGCGGCACGATGACCGACGCGAGCGGTGTCGTGTCGCGCGCCGCGCCCGGACGTGGACCGGACCGTGGGCCGGCGTGCGGCGCGGCGGCGACCGCCCCGCTGCCCGAGGTGGTGCGTCTCGACGGTGGGGGAGCGCCGGGGTCGCTCGTCGGGGGCAAGGCGGCGGCGCTCGACCGGCTCGTCGGCTGGTCGCTGCACGTCCCGCCCACCGTGGTGGTCACCGCGGCGGCGTTCGGACGCGTGGTGGCCTCGCCGTCACTGCGCCCGCTGCTCGACCGGCTCGCCGCTGTGTCACGTCCCCCCGCCGGGTCCCGGGCGTCCGACGTTCCCGACGTTCCCGACCTTCCCGACCTTCCCGACCCTCCGGACCTTCCCGACCCTCCGGACCTTCCCGACCCTCCGGACGCGGACGAGGTCGACGCTGCGTTCCTGGCCGCCGGGTTGCCCGACGACCTGCTCGACGCGGTGCTCGCCGCCGCGCAGTCGGTCGCCGGCGGTCGACCCGTGGCCGTGCGCTCGTCGGCCACGGCGGAGGACCTCGCGCAGTCGTCCTTCGCCGGCCAGTACCGATCGGTGCTCGGCGTCGACCCCACGTCGCGTGAGGACGTCGAACGGGCCGTGCTGTCGGTGTTCGCGTCGCTGCACCACCCCGCGCCCCGGGCGTACCGCGCGGCGCGGGGCATCGGCGAGGACTCGATCGCGATGGCCGCCGTGGTGATGCCGATGGTGGATGCCCGGTGCGCCGGGGTGGTGTTCACCCAGGACCCCGTCGCCGACGAGCCGCTCGTGCGGGTCGAGGTGGTGGAGGGTCTCGGCGACGACCTCGTGTCCGGGCGCCGCACCCCACGCGTCGTGCTGCTGGCGCGCGACCCGACCCGTCCGCACCGCGTGGTGCGCCCCGACGCCGGCCCGACGCTCGGGCCGGATCTCGGGCCGGATCTCGGGCCGGCGGTCGCCCTGGCGGTCGACGCAGCGCTCGAGGTGGAACGCCGTGCGGGCACGCCCCAGGACGTGGAGTGGGCCTGGGACGGGCGCGAGCTCTGGGTGGTCCAGGCGCGTCCGGTCACCGCCGTCCGCCGACGGTCGCCGGTCGAGGTGCACGACCCGTTCGACGACGATCCGGCCGCCCTCGCGGACGTCGAGCTCACCACCGAGGGCATCGGCGAGATGCTGCCGGGGGTGCTGCCCCCGCTCGTGTGGGAGCTCAGCACCTTCGTGGTGGAGGAGGGGTTCCGCACGATGCTCGACCGCCTCGGCGCCGACACCTCGGCCGCGGCGAGCCCTCGCTGGCTGCTGCGCCGCGTGGGC
>WLDE01000197.1 GCA_009704985.1 Actinomycetota bacterium
AACCTCGCGACGTCGAAGAAGGCCGAGGGGTGGGCCTACGTCGGCGGCGCGTGCCTGCTCGGGCTGGCCTTCTACGTGGCGGCCGTCGTGTTGGAGATCGTCGTCGCCCGCCGCGGAGCGGCAGGCGGAGCACATCGCGGTCGGGAGGGTGCATGAGCGCCGCCCGACCCACCAGGCCGCAGCGGCACCGGGCCGCTGTCGGGGGAGGAGAGCAAGCATGAACCGCAGGACCAGAGGAGCCATCGTCTCGGTGATCGCCCTGTCGCTCGTGGCCGCTGCGTGCGGCGACGACAGCGAGGAGAGCGTCGAGACGGATGCTCCCGCAGCGACCTCTGCGCCGGCCGCGACCGACGGCGGCGACGCCGGCTCGGGCGAGTGCGCCGAGCTCACCGAGGTCAAGCTGCAGCTGCAGTGGGTGACCCAGGCGCAGTTCGCCGGCTACTACGCCGCCATCGATCAGGGCTTCTACGAGGACCAGTGCCTCGACGTGACGATCCTCGAGGGTGCCGTCGACATCACGCCGCAGGACGTGCTCGCGAGCGGCGCGTCCGACTTCGCGATCGCCTGGGTGCCGAAGGCGCTGGCCAGCCGCGAGCAGGGCGCGAACATCGTGAACATCGCGCAGGTGTACCAGCGGTCGGGCACGCTGCAGGTGTCGTTCAAGGAGGCCGGCATCACGAGCCCCGAGGACTTCGCCGGCAAGAAGATCGGCAACTGGGGCTTCGGCAACGAGTTCGAGGTGTTCGCGGCGATGACCAAGGCCGGGCTCGACCCGGCCACCGACGTCACCAACGTCCAGCAGCAGTTCGACATGGTCGCCCTGCTCGCCGGCGACATCGACGCCGCCGAGGCGATGACCTACAACGAGTACGCGCAGGTGCTCGAGGCGATCAACCCGGACACCGGTGAGCTGTACACGCCGGACGACTTCAACGTGATCAGCTACGAGGAGTACGGCGTCGGCATGCTGCAGGACGCCATCTGGGCCGACGGGGCGCGTCTCGGCGACCCCGCCTACCAGGAGACGGCCACGAAGTTCGTCGCCGCCTCGCTCCAGGGCTGGGCGTACTGCCGTGACAACGTGCAGGCCTGCGCCGACATCGTGCTCGCCCAGAGCCCGATCCTCGGTGCGTCGCACCAGCTGTGGCAGATGAACGAGGTCAACAAGCTGATCTGGCCCGCCGCGAACGGTGTGGGCGTCATCGATCAGGCCGCGTGGGACCGCACGGTCGAGATCGCGTCGGGCACGAAGAACCTCGACGGGGCCACGGTGCTCACCAAGCCGGTCGACGCCGGTGCGTTCACCAACGAGTACGTCGAGGCGGCGCACGCCATCCTCGAGGGCCTCGGCGTGGAGATCACCGGGTCGGGCTACGCCCCGATCGAGGTGGAGCTGAAGGAGGGCGGCGCCTGATCGGTCGTTCGACCATCAGGTGCTGAGCTGCTGACCTCCGCCTCACTGCGGAGTCGGTACGAGGGCGGGTCGCTGCGGCGGCCCGCCCTCGTCGCGTCCGGGGACGGACCGCTCGGGAGCTCGTCGGGGTCCGCGGCGATCGCCGGGCGGGTCGGAGGTGGCGTCAGGCGGCGGGGTCGTCGATTCGGGGAGCGCCGTGCGGGTGCGGGGCCTCTTCGCCGCGGAGCACCTCGACGAGGTCGACGAGGCGACCCATCACCAGGTCGCTCGCCAGCCGGATCTCGTCGGCCGTCGGTTCGGTGGTGGGGCCGATCCGCATCAGCTCGCGCACGTCGATCGGTGCGCCGACCTTCGTCGTCACCTTGGGGCGGCGGATCACGTTGCGGATGAGGTTGCGCAGGACCGCTCGGCGCCCGACGACCTCGTGGGCGCCGAGCATCGCGACCGGGACGATCGGAGCGCCGCTGCGCAGCGCGAGGCGCACCGCACCGGTCTTGGCCCGCTCGGGCCACAGCATCGGGTCGCGGGTGAGGCGTCCTTCGGGGTACAGGCCCACCGCCTCGCCGGCGGCGAGTGCAGCGGCCGCGTCGTCGAGGGCACCGGCGGCATCGGCGTGGCCGCGCTTCACCGCGATGAAGCCGAGCTTGCGGGCGAGCGTGCCGATCAGCGGCGCTCGGAACACGCCGGCGGTGGCCAGCAACCGCAGCTCACGGCCGAGCCGGCGGCACGCCAGCGCGAGCAGCACGCCGTCGGCGTAGCTCGTGTGGTTGGAGATGACGATGATCGCGCCCGACGGCAGCGACTGCGCCGCCCGGGCACGGCTGCGCTGCTTCGCGACCTGCAGGCGGCTGAACACGCCGACCAGCGATCCCACCAGCGCGGCGAGGACGCCGTAGAGGAGGGCGCCGGTGCGACCGGGGTGCTTCCAGCTCGACGACATGCCGCGACGCGAGCGACGGGATCCGAGTGCCACCGGCCCACCCCGGGGTTGCGCGTGGGACTCGGGTGGGCCGCTGGGACTCGGACCGACGGCTGGGACTCGGATCAGGCGGTGACGTAGGCGTCGGCGACGTGCAGGGCCTCGTCGATGATCGCGAGGCCCTGGTGCACCTCGTCGACCGGCGTGTTGCACGGCGGCACCACGTGGAGCCGGTTGAAGTGCGTGAACGGCCACAGGCCCGCCGCCTTGCAGGCGTTCGCCAGCTCGACCATCGGCTTCGCGTCCGCACCCGCCGCGTTGTACGGCACCAGCTGCTCGCGCGTCTCGCGGTTCTTCACCAGCTCGATCGCCCAGAAGGTGCCGAGGCCGCGCACGTCGCCGATGCTCGGGTGCTTCGCCTTCAGCTTCTCGAGCTCGGGCCCGATCACGTCGGTGCCGAGCATCCGCGAGTGTTCGACGATGCCCTCCTCCTCGAAGATGTTGATGCTCGCGACGATCGATGCGCAGGCGAGCGGGTGACCCGAGTACGTGAGGCCACCCGGGTACTGCCGATCCCGGAACGTGTCGGCCACGTGCTGGCCGAGGACCACGCCGCCGACGGGCAGGTAGCCGCTGTTCGACCCCTTCGCGAAGCAGACGAGGTCGGGGCGCACGTCGAACGCGTGGAACGCGAACCACTCGCCGCAACGGGCGAAGCCGGCCATCACCTCGTCGAGGATGAGCAGGATCCCGTGCCGGTCGCACAGCGCGCGGACACCGGCGAGGTAGCCGGGGGGCGGGACGAGGATGCCGTTGGTGCCGACCACGGTCTCGAGCGCGATCGCCGCCACGGTGTGCGGGCCCTCCACCATCAGCACGCTCTCGAGGTGCTCGAGCGCCCGCTGGGTCTCCTCGGCCTCGCTGGTCGAGTGGAAGGCGCTGCGGTACGGGTACGGGCCCCAGAACTTCACGGCGCCGGGCATACCGGGCTCGCTCGGCCAACGGCGCGGGTCGCCGGTGAGGGTGATCGCGCCGGCCGTCGCGCCGTGGTAGCTGCGGTAGGTGGTGAGCACCTTGTGACGGCCGGTGTGCAGACGGGCCATGCGGATCGCGTTCTCCGCCGCCTCGGCGCCGCCGTTGGTGAAGAACACCATGCCGAGCCCGTGGTCCTGGTCGCCGTTGGCCTTCTCGACGATCAGCCGCGCCGCCTCGCTGCGAGCGTCGTTCGCGTGGAACGGGGCGATCGTGCAGAGCTTGCCCGCGTACTCCTGGATGGCCGCGACCAGCTTGGGGTGCTGGTGGCCGATGTTCACGTTGACGAGCTGGCTCGAGAAGTCGAGGTACTTCTTCCCGGTCTGGTCCCAGATCCAGCTGCCCGAGCCGCCCTCGATGACGAGGGGGTTGAGTGCGCCCTGCGCGCTCCACGAGTGGAAGACGTGCTTGCGATCGTTGGCGAAGGCGTTCTCGGGGTGGGTCTCCAGGCTCATGCGTCGATCGTATTCGCTACACGACATGCCGTACAGACCCCGTTCTGTGACCGTACAAACTGCTGGGGAACGGGGTGCAGTGATCGTCGGGGTCCGGCGCCGGTGCGCGCCGCGAGGGCGCGGTAGCGTGCGGCGCATGGGTGAGATGGTGACCTTTCCTTCCAACGGCCACACGTGCGACGGGTACCTCGCCGGCGACGGCTCGGGCCCCGGCGTGATCGTGATCCAGGAGTGGTGGGGGCTCGTGCCGCACATCACCGACGTGGCCGATCGCCTCGCCGCGGCCGGGTTCACGGCGCTGGCGCCCGACCTGTACCACGGCGAGTCGAGCACCGAGCCCGACGGCGCCGGCAAGCTGATGATGGCGCTGAACCTCGAGACCGCCGCGAAGGACCTGTCGGGCGCCGTGGCGCTGCTGCAGGAGCGCACGGGCCGCGAGAAGGTCGGTGTGGTCGGCTACTGCATGGGTGGCGGCCTGGCCCTCGTGCTCGCCACGCAGCGTCCCGACGCGGTGGCCGCGGCGGCGCCCTACTACGGCGTGATCCCGTGGCAGTCGGCGCAGCCCGACTGGTCGAAGATCGAGGCCAGGATCGTCGGCGAGTACGCGGAGAAGGACGGCTTCGCCGGCCCCGACGCCGTGCGGGCGTTGGAGGACCAGCTGAAGCAACTCGGCAAGGACGTGACGCTGCACATCCACGCCGGCGCCGACCACGGCTTCTTCAACGACACCCGCCCCGAGGTCTACGACGCCGAGGCGAGCACGATCGCGTTCGACCGCACCGTCGCCCTCTTCCGCGACACCCTCTGACCCACCCGGCTGACCGGGCCAGACGCCCGACCCGGCTGACCGGGCCGGCGCGGACCGGACTCAGCCGAGGGCGGCGATGGCGTCGGCCACCGCGAGCACCCGCTGGGCGTTCGCGACGTGGAGGTTCTCGATCATCCGACCGTCCACCGTGACGACGCCCTTGCCCTCGCGCAGGCCCTCCTCGAACGCGTCGATGACGCGGCGGGCGTGGTCGATCTCGGCCTCGTTCGGCGCCCACACCTCGTTGGCGATCTCCACCTGGCCGGGGTGGATCAAGGTCTTCCCGTCGAAGCCCATCTCCATGCCCTGGACGCACTCGGCGCGGAAGCCGTCGAGGTCCTTCACGTCGTTGTAGACGCCGTCGAGGATCGCCTTGCCCGCCTCGCGTGCGGCGAGCAGCGCGGTGGCGAGGTGCGGCACGAGCGGGTGGCGGTCGGCCGCACCGAGGCGCGAGCGGATCTCGCGGGCGAGGTCGTTGGTGCCCATCACGAGCACGGCCACACGAGGATGCGCAGCGATCGCACGCACGTCGAAGATCGCCGTCGGCGTCTCGATCATCGCCCAGATCTTCAGCTCGGCCGGTGCGCCGGCGCCGTCCAGGATCGACGAGATCTCGTCGAGGTACGCGACGGATCCGACCTTCGGGACGACGACGGCCGAGGCGCCACTCGTCGCTGCCGCACGGAGATCGTCGGCACCCCACGGGGTGTCGAGGCCGTTGCAGCGGATGGTGAGTTCACGGTTGCCGTACTCGCTGCTGCCCGCGGCGGCCACGGCGTTCGGGCGGGCGCCCTCCTTCGCGTCCGGGGCGACGGCGTCCTCGAGGTCGAAGATGATCGCGTCGGCCGGCAGCGTCTTCGCCTTCTCGAGCGCACGCTCGTTGGCGGCCGGCATGTACAGCACGGAACGGCGCGGGCGGAGGTCGTTGCTCATCTGGGTGCTCCTCGGAGGATCGTTCTGTGGCGCGACGGGGTCAGAACCCGTAGGCCTCGGCCAGCTGCGGATCGCGGGCGGCGAGCTGCCGGGCGAGCTCGACGACGACCTTGCACTGCTTCACCGAGGCGTCGTCCTCCATCTTCCCGTCGAGCATGATCGCTCCGGTGCCGTCGCCCATCGCGTCGATCACGCGCTGCGCCTGGCGCACGTCCTCGGGGCGCGGGCTGAACACGCGCTTCGCGATCTCCACCTGCACGGGGTGCAGGCTCCAGGCCCCCACGCAGCCGAGCAGGTAGGCGTTGCGGAACTGGTCCTCGCAGGCGACGGTGTCCTTGATGTCGCCGAACGGGCCGTAGAACGGCAGCAGGCCGAACGTCACGCACGCATCGACCATGCGGGCGATCGTGTAGTGCCACAGGTCCTGCTGGAAGATCGTGCGCGGGGCGTCGTACTGCGGGCCGTCGGCACCGGCGGGCGGATCGGCGCGCACGAGGTAGTCGGGGTGGCCGCCGCCCACCCGGGTGGTCTTCATCCGCCGGTTCGCGGCCAGGTCGGCTGGGCCGAGCGACAGACCCTGCATCCGCGGCGACGCGGCGCAGATCTCCTCGATGTTCGCCACGCCACGAGCGGTCTCGAGGATCGCGTGCACCAGCAACGGCTTCTGCAGCTTCGCCTTCGCCTCGAGTTGGGCGAGCAGGCGGTCGACGTAGTGGATGTCCTCGGGGCCCTCGACCTTCGGGACCATGATCACGTCGAGCTTGTCGCCCACCTCGGTCACGAGGGTGGTGAGGTCGTCGAGCACCCACGGCGAGTCGAGGCTGTTCACCCGGGTCCACAGCTGGGTGGTGCCCATGTCGACCTCGCGGGCCACCTTCACCAGTCCCTGGCGAGCGGCCTCCTTGTCGGCCATCGGGATCGCATCCTCGAGGTTGCCGAGGAGGATGTCGACGGTGGGGATGATCTCGGGCAGCTTCGAGACCAGCTTCTCGTTCTGCGGCGGGAAGAAGTGGATCACCCGGCTCGGTCGGAACGGGATCTCGCGCACGGGCTCGGGGGCTCCGGCGGCGAGCGGCTTGAAGAAGTCACGGGCGCTGCGCATCGATCTGCAAGGGTAGGAGGCGTGTCCCGATTCGATGCAATCCTGTTCGACGCGGGCGGGATCCTGGTGCTGCCGGACCCCACGGTGCTCGGGCCGCTGCTCGCGTACTACGGCGCTGACGCCTCGGTGAGCACGCACCGGCGGGCCCACTACGCGGCGATGGCGGCGAAGAGCCACGCCGGGTCGGGTGAGACCGTGTGGGACGAGTACGACCTCGCGTACGTGCGCGCCGTCGGCGTGCCCGAGCACGACGTGCCGGCCGCGGCGACGGTGCTCGGTCGCACCCGCAACGCGCACGTGTGGCGCTGGCCGATCCCGGAGAGCGTCGCCGCGCTGCGAGCGCTCGCCGACCTGGGCGTGCCGCTCGGTGTGGTGTCCAACGCGAGCGGTCAGATCGAGGAGGTGCTGCGCCGCAGCGAGGTCTGCCAGGTTGGCGACGGCACCGGCGTCACCGTGCGCGTGGTGGTCGACAGCCACGTCGTGGGCGTGGCCAAGCCCGATCCGCGGATCTTCGACCCCGCGCTCGAGCACTTCGCCGACGTCGACCGCACCCGCATCGCGTACGTCGGCGACTCGGTCACGATGGACGTCGGCGGTGCCCGTGCCGCAGGGCTGCACCCCGTGCTGCTCGACCCCCACGACGACCACCCCGGTGCGGACTTCGACCGCATCCACTCGCTGGCCGACCTGCTGGCGCTGGTCGCCCGGTGACCACCGATCCGGTGCCGGGCGCGCACGTCAGTCCGCAGTGGGCGGCCTGGCGGCGCTCGGTCGACCTCGACGAGTACGAGGCGCGGTTCGTCCACGACGCCGCGCACGGAGAGGCCGACCTCGTCGCGTCGCTGCACCCGCGCAGCGTGCTCGACGCCGGGTGCGGCACCGGGCGTGTCGCGATCGAGCTCGACCGGCGCGGGATCGAGGCCGTCGGTGTCGACCTCGACGGCGACCTGCTCGCCCTCGCGGCTCGCAAGGCACCGCAACTGCGATGGGAGTGCACCGACCTCGCGTCGATGGATCTCGGGCGCACCTTCGATGTGGTCGTGCTCGCCGGCAACGTGCTGCTGTTCTGCCGCGACGACCGACGTTCCGACGTGGTGGCACGCTGTGCTGCACACCTCGGACCCGGCGGCCTCCTGGTGGCCGGCTTCTCGCTCCGGATGGCGGAGTCGTCGATCCGGCTCGACGAGTACGACGCCGCGGCGACCGCCGCCGGCCTCGTGATGGTTGAACGGTGGGCGACGTGGGAACGGGACGTGTATGTCGGTGGGGGATACGTCGTGTCGCTGCACCGGCGCGCCGGACACGACGCGTCCGACCCGCTGGCCTAGCCGCCGAGTTCAGACCCGCCACCCCTCGATCCGCCCCTCGATCGCGGAAACGCGTCCCGTTCGGACGTGTCCGTCGTCACGTGTCACGTCCGGCGCGCGAGTTCGTCATGCAACCGTCAATCCAAGTGCCATGAACGGTGATCGGTGGTCTCCTACGCTCGCCACGCCCCCCAGGCACTCCCCGAGAACCCTGCTGGAGTGAGTCGCGCATGCCCCGTCGTCCCAAGAGCCTCGAAGTCCGCAACCTCCGACGCAGGTTGGTCTGGATCGACGCGGTGGCGCTGGCGGTCGCGTGGTCGCCGATGGAGGTGTGGAAGTTCGGCGAGGGCGCGCCGATCTGGAGGCTCCTCATGATCCATGCGGTGCTGATCGCGACCGGTCTCGCGGTGCTGCACGCGCAGGGCCTCTACCTCGCCCGTGTGGCGTCGAGCCGGCCGGAGGAGATCCGTCGCGTCGTGCGTGCGTCGGTGGTGCTCGGCGTGGTCCAGTCCGTGCTGCTCGCCGCGATGAGCGTGGAGGTCGAACTGCGCTGGTTGGTCGTCGGCCCGGTGCTCGTGGTGCTCCTGCTGCTGTGGTTCCGCGGCGGCTACCGGGCGTGGCTCAGTGCCGCCCGCGCCGCCGGTCATCACCTCCGCGACGTGATCGTCGTGGGCGCCAACGCCGATGCCGCCGATCTGGTGGCGATGCTGCGCGAGCACCCGGAGGCGGGCTTCCGCGTGCGCGGCGTGGTGGGGGACACCACGATCGCCGCGGTGCACGGCCTGTCGTCGATCCACCTCGGTCCCCATGCACGCCTCCTCGAGTACGTCCGCGAGTTCGACGTCCGCGGGGTGATCGTGGTGGTCGGCGCCCTGCCCGCCCGCGACCTCACCCCGCTCATCCAGGCGCTCGAGGAGGAGGGCGTGCACATCCAGGTGTCGAACGGGTTGCACGGGATGAGTCATCGGCGGTTGCGGGCGACGCCGGTGGCGTATCAGTCGCTGTACTACCTGGAGCCGGCGGACACGGCGAACGTGCAGTTGTTCGTGAAGCGGGCGCTGGATCTGGTGATCACCGGGGTGGTGTTGGTGGTGGCGGCACCGGTGATGGCGGTGATCGCGTTGGCGGTGAAGCTGACCGATGGTGGTCCGGTGTTGTTCCGTCAGCAGCGTGTGGGACGTCATGGTGAGGTGTTCCACATGTTGAAGTTCCGGTCGATGGTGGTCGATGCCGA
>WLDE01000198.1 GCA_009704985.1 Actinomycetota bacterium
GCGGGCGACGGGTGGCCGGGTTCGGCCACAAGGTGTACGCAGGCGTCGACCCGCGGGCGGCGCTCCTGCTCGACGCGCTGGCCGAGGTCGGTCCGCCGCGCACGCTGCGCGTGGCCCGCGAGCTGGTGGACGAGGTCGCCGAGCGCACCGGCCGGCAGGCGAACATCGACCTGGCGCTCGCCGTGCTCGCCGAGTGCGGCGGGATGACACCGGCCGCGGGCGAGATCGTCATGACGACCGCCCGCATCGCCGGCTGGCTCGCCCACGCCGCCGAGGAGTACGAGCAGACCCCACTGCGCTTCCGCACGCGGGCCGCCTACGTCGGCGGCGGCTGACCCTCGACGAGGACCCCGGGTCCGCTCGCCCGACGCGTCGCGTCAGCCGAGCAGCGAGCTCAGCCCGTCCTCGGCCAGCCCGAGGTCGGCGCGCTCCTGGGCCTCGAGGCGCGTGAGGTAGCTCACCGCGACCACGTTCTGCTCCACCATGCCGCCGTCGGTGTCACCCGGCAGCTCCACCGCGTCGCCCCACTCCATGCGCACGTTGAACGCACCCTCGTGACCCTCCTTGGGCACGAGCGTGGCGGCCGACATCCGGCGCGGCGGCTCGACGCCCACACGGGCGTGGCCCCACCCGGCCAGCTCGTGCAGCTCGCAGTTCGGCACGTTGATGTTCACCACGGCCGCATCGGTGAGTCCGCCCTGCTCGATGGTGCGCACCATGCCCCCGACGAACGCGCTGGCCACCGCAGCGGCGGTCTCCCACTTCTGGCCGACGAGCATCTCGTCCCAGCCCTGGCCCTCCACGCCGAAGCCGGTGACGGCCTGGCTCACCGCCACGCCGGGGATGTGGCCGTTGCGACCACTGAGGCACGCACCGACGGTGCCGGAGTGGTACACGGACCGGCCGACGTTCGCGCCGGGGTTGATGCCCGACACGATCAGGTCGAACGGCTCGCCGAAGGCGCCGAGTCGGGCGAACATGACGCACAGCGCCGGCGGCCCGGAGACGGCCCACGCCTCGTCGATCCCGTCGACGTGGCGGCGGCACACCTCGGGCACCATCAGGTGCAGCGCCCCGAGCGCGGCGCCCGCACCGGAGAACTCGCGGTCGGGGGCGATGATCACGACCTCGCCGTGCTCGCGCATCGCACGTGCCAGGACGTGCAGTCCGGTCGAGTCGATGCCGTCGTCGTTGGTCAGCAGGATCCTCATCGAGGTCCATCATGGTCCGCGACGACCACCAGTGCGACGATCCGGCCGCCGCAGACGGTCGAACGACCGGTGAACGTTCGACGAACACCGAGCGAACCATCGGCCGGCGCGACGGCGCCGACGACCTCGCCGCGGAAGTCGGTGCGATCGCCGGCTCCCCCGCCCTCCGGGCCGATCCGGTGCAGCAGCACGTCGTGGTGCCGCAGGATCGGGCCGCCCAGCGTGCTCCACGCCTTGTACAGCGCCTCCTTCGCGACGAACACCCACGTCGGGTCGAGCCCGACCTCCTCGGGTCGGCAGACGGTGTCCGCGAGCGACGGGTCCACCGCCGCGACCCGCTCGACGTCCACCCCCAGCGCCGACACCGACGGGTCATCCGACACCGCCGCCACGGCCACCACGTCGTCGTGCGCGAGCGAGGCCACCACGCCCGCCGGCAGCGACGGCGCCCGGGAGGTGAGCACCGTCACCGGTGCGTCGGTCGCGAGCAGCGAGCGCAGCAGCGCCCGTCCGGTGGCGAACTCGCGCCGCCGCTTCGCGACGGCAGACGCGACGATCGCCGCCTCCACCGGGTGCAGGGCAGCCTCGTCGTCGGCACGGATCGCGCGAGCTCCCACGCGGACCCCGCCAGGTGCCAGTGCGCCCAGCGCGGCCGCGAGCTCGGCGACGAACACCGACGACGCCGGCGACACCGACGACACCGACGACGCCGGCGCGAGGTCGCTCATCGGTCGCGACCGACCGGGCTCACCGGCCCGAGCGACCCGACAGCGACATCACCGCCGACTCGGCGGCGATGATCTGCTCGCGCATCTTCGCGGCGAGCACCCGCACGTTGGGCTCGAGGACCATGTTGTCGTGGTTGCCGGGGACCTCGAACACGTCGACGCGATCGCAGTACGGGGCCCATCCGTTGTCGTGGTACACGAACCGCTTGTCGAGGTTGATCATCCGGTCCGGACCGAACACGTGCGTGGGCTGCAACGGCGGCCGGAACAGGGTGATCACGCCGTCGTGACGCGGGGTCTGGTAGCGACCGAGCGCCCGGTAGAACGCGGCCTCGATCTCGGTGGAGTGCAGCGCACCCTCGGCCGTGTGCTCCACGACGCCGTGCTCGCGACGGCGCTTGGTCTCCACCCACTTCAGCCGGCCCTTCATCCAGTCGAACGGGTAGCGCACGCCCTCCTGACGGAGGTTCTGCAGGTGGAATCGCACCTTCTCCTGCTTGGTCATCGTCGGTCCGGTGGGCGTTGCCGAGTCCAGCATCACCAGCAGGATCGTCTCCTCGCCGGCCTCACGCAGCTGCCGCGCCATCTCCAGCGCGGCGATGCCACCACCGGAGAACCCGCCCAGCAGATACGGCCCGTGCGGCTGCACCGATCGCACCTCGACGAGGTAGTCGCGGGCCATCTCCTCGAAGGTCTCGTGCGGCACGTCGCCGCCGAACAGGCCGCGGGCCTGGATCCCGAAGAACGGGCGATCGGTGCCGATCTGGTTGGCGAGGTGCCGCAGGTTGAGCACGTTGCCGAACATGCCGGCCACGAGGAAGAACGGCAGGTTCGCCCCGCCGCCACCCTGGTGCATCGGCACCAGGAACGTGAACCGCGGTCGGGTCACCATGCCGGCGCCCTCCGCGCCCGCATCGGCGATGTCGCCCGCGCCCGCCGTCGTGCCGACGGCCTGGTGGATGAGCTTGGCGCACGCCTCCACGGTCGGCGCCTCGAACAGCACGGAGATCGGGAAGTCGACGGAGAACTGCTTGCGCACCTTCGCGAACAGACGCACGGCGATGAGGCTGTGTCCGCCGAGGTCGAAGAAGCTGTCGAGCACCCCCACCTGGTTGACGCCGAGCAGCTCCTGCCACATCTCGACCAGCGCCTCCTCGACGCCGTCGCGCGGGGCGACGTACTCGGAGTCCAGGTCGGGCCGGGCGAACGACGCGCCGTCCTCGCCCGCGGCCGGCGCGGTCTGCGCCGCCGCGGCCGCGCGTGTCTGCGCGGCGAGCGCGGGCAGGTCGACCGAGCTGACCACGACCTCGGGGCCGCGGTACCCGGCGAGCACCCGTTCGAACGCGGTGCTGCCCTCGGCGGGCAGGATGCCCTGACGCAGCGTGTGCTGGAACACCAGCTCGCTCTTCGACAGGTGGCGCTCGCTGCCGCCGCCGTCGAACTCGACGTCCGCCGTGGAGCCGGCGGCATCGGGCGCGAGGTCGAGCGCGCCGTCGAGGCGCTTGATCGCGAACTCCTCCACCTCCACGAGCACGCGTCCCTCGGGATCGACGAAGGTGACGTCGAAGCGTGCGAACCCCGACGCCTGCGTGGCGCCCGGGCGCACCCGGGCGATCGTGACCACCTTGGCCGGCAGCGGACCGTGGACCGCGACCCGCTCGTAGCTGATCGGCACCCAGACCTGCTCGCCCGTGTAGCCCTCGATCAGGTCCATCGCGAAGCCGGTGCCGAGGTCGAACAACGCCGGGTGCAGCGCGATCCGCTCGACGTCGCCGACGAACTCCGGCGGCAGCGCCAGTCGGGCGACGGCCTCGCCGTCACCCAGGTACGACCGCTCGACCACCTGCCAACGGGGACCGAACCGCAGGTGATCCTCCTGCTTCGTGTGCCGGGGGCCGCGCTTCGGACAGCGTGCCTCGACCGCGGCGATGTCGAGCTCGATGGCCGGCGGACGGCCGAGCAGCACGACCGTGGCCCCACCGGTGCGACGCCACCCCACACGCTCGCCTCCGGTGCCGCCCTCGCGGGCGGGTCCGGTGAACGTGACTCGCTCGGCGACCTCGAACGAGTAGCCGTTCTCGATCGGGGTGAGCTTGGTGCGCACCTCGCGGGTCTCGCCGTCGGGCACGGCCAACGGGCGGAAGAACACGAGGTCGTGCAGCTCGAACGGGCGGTCGATGCCGATCTCCAGCAGTGCACCGCGAGCGATCTCGAAGTACCCGGCGCCCGGCACGAGCGCCTCGCCCGAACCGACGCGGTGGTGATCGAGCAGCCAGTCCGTGTCGGGGCTCCAGTGCGAGATCAGCTCGTGCGCGCCACGATCACTGGTGCGGCGGTGGTCGAACCACGGGTGCGAGCACGGCACCGTCTCGACGACCTCCGAGGTCATGCGGGCGGCGAAGTCGGCGGCCATGCCGACCTCGTTCCACACACCCCAGTCGATCGCCAGGTACCGGGTGCGCGACCGGCCGTGGCGCGAGTGCGCCCAGGCGTCGAGGAACGCGTTGGCGGCCACGTAGTCGATCTGGCCGACGGGCGCGATGATCGTCGAGGTCGACGAGAACACCACGAACAGGTCGAGGTCGTCGTCCTTCGTGAGGTCCTCGAGCACGATCGTGCCGGCCACCTTCGGCGACAGCACGTCCTCCACGTCGGCCTGCTTCTTCGACACGAGCAGATCGTCCTTGACCACACCGGCGGCGTGCACGATGCCGTGGATGGCGCCGAAGCGGCGACGAACGTCGTCGAGGACGGTGCGCATGCGGGCGACGTCGGCGACGTCACCGGCGACCACCACCACCTCGCTGCCAGCGGCCTCGAGCTGCTGGACGGCGCGGATCCGCTGCACGATGGGATGGTCCTCGCCCACCTTGCGGACGACCTCGTCCCACTGGTCGCGCTCGGGCAGGCCCGAGCGGGTGAGGAGCACGAGCTTGGCCCGACGCGAGGTGGCGAGCCGGCCGGCCACCGACAGCGCGATGCCGCCGAGACCACCGGTCACGAGCACCACACCGCCCTGGCGCAGCGGCAGCGTGCCGCCCTCCGGGGCCAGCTTGGCGCGACGCACGTCGCGCACGTAGCGCTGACCGGCACGGAGCACTGCGACGTCGCCGGACGGCTGTGCGTGCGCCTCCAGGGCGATCGCCGCGACGAGCGCCTCCGCGGTGTGCGCCCGGCCGCCGCGCAGCAGCGCCGATCCGCGACGGTCGAGGTCGCGCACCGTGGCGATCGCGTCGGGTTCGACGTCGAGGCACGACACGGTGACGTCGGCCATCTCCTGCGGGATGATCTTCACCGGGCCGAGCACGGTGGCCTGGTCGGGCCAGCGTGCCTCGTCGTCGGCGTTCAGTCGCTGCATCCCGGCGGTGGCCACGGTGATGTGCAGCGGGTTCTTCACGCCGTCGGCGCTCCACGCCTGGGCGAGGAACAGCAGGCTGTAGAACCCGAGCTCCTGGTTGCGGTGGAAGAAGCTCGACGCGCCGCGGAACTGCTCGACGTCGGTGAGCAGGGCCAGGTGCAGCACCCGGTCAGGGGTGCGGCCGTGCTGCGACAGCTCGCGCAACAGCTGCTCGTAGCCGTCGCGGCCCTGCTCGTAGGCGAGGCGGTACTCGTCATCGGCGATGCGACCGAAGCTGTCACCGCCGCGCACCACCACCACCGTGTGCCCCTCGGCGCGCAGCCGCGGCACCACGTGATCGGCGACCCCGACGAGATCGGCGAACACGAGGTAGGTGAACCGCTCGTCGCAGGGATCCTCCACGTCGCGGCGGCGCCAGACCGGCTCGTAGAACCAGCGGTCCTGCTCGGGCTCCTTCACCACCAGGTCGGAGGACGCGTCGCCGCCCTCGGCCTGCTGGGCCTTGGTCGGAGGCTCGATGTAGTAGCGCTGACCCTGGAAGGCGTACGTGGGCAGCGACACACGGCGCCGCCGCTCCTCACCGAAGATCAGCTTCGTGTCGAGCTGGCCGCCTGCCGCCCAGAGGCGGCCGAGCACGCCGACGAAGAACGCGTCGTCCGGCACGACCTCCTCGGCGTGGCGCAGCGTGGGGATGGTGGCCTGCGACGGCCGCACCGCCGGGTGCATCTTCGCGAGCGACGACAGCACCTTGCCGGGGCCGACCTCCAGGAACACCCGGCCGGGCTCGGCCGCGAGCGTGGCGACGCAGTCGGCGAAGAACACCGTTCGACGCAGGTGCTCCACCCAGTACGCCGGATCGGTGGCCTGCTCCGGCGTGATCCAGGTGCCCGTGCGGTTCGACACCCACGGGATCGTGGGCGCCGAGAGCTTCATCGAGCGCAGGTACGCGCCGAACTCCTCGAGCACGGGCTCGAGCATCCGGCTGTGGCCGGCGCTGTTGATCCTCACCCGGTGGCCCTCGACACCGATCGCCTTCAGGCGCTCCTCGAGGCGGGCGAGGGTGTCGACGTCACCCGACGCGACGCACAGGTCGGGTGCGTTCACCGCGGCGAGATCGAGACCGAGCTCGTCGAGCAGCGGCTGCAGCTCGTCGACCGTGAGCGGCACGGCCATCATGCCGCCCGACGTGAGGTCGGTCAGCCGGCCGCGCAGCACGACCAGACCGAGGCACTCCTCGAAGGTCATGGTGCCGCTGATGCAGGCGGCGGTGTTCTCGCCGACGCTGTGGCCGGCGAGCGCGGTGGGCGTGATGCCCTTCGCCAGCAGCATCTGTGCGAGGGCGTACTCGATCAGGAAGATCGCGGGCAGCTGCATCGAGGTGCGCTCGAACGCGACGAGCGCCTGCTCCATGTCGCCCGGCTCGCAGAACAGCGTCGGGCGCATGTCGATGCCGTGGCGGTCGAGCAGCAGCTGCAGGCCGCGGTCGACGTGCTGGCGGAACACCGGCTCCGTGGCGTACAGGTCGGCCGCCATGCGCGGGTACTGGGTGCCACCACCCGGGAACAGGAACACGACCTTCTGCGCATCGGTGGACGCGGTGTGCGAGTAGACGCGTCGGGGGTCGCCGCCCTCGAGCAGCGCGATCGCCTCGTCACGGTCGGCGGCGGCGAGCACGCGCCGTTCGGTGAAGTGGCGACGACCCTCCTGCAGGGTCCACGCGACGTCGGCGAGCTCGAGCTCGGGGTGCGCTCGCAGGTGGGCCGCGAGCCGGCGGGTGTTGTCGTCGAGTGCGTTGCGGTTGCGGCCCGACAGGGTGATGAGCTGCCACGGGCGCGTGCTCGGGTCGCTGGTGACCGACGGCGGCTCCTCGAGGATGACGAACGCGTTGGTGCCGCCCACGCCGAGCGAGTTCACCGCGGCGCGGCGGATGCCGACCTCCGGCGTCCACTTGCGGAGCTTGTCGTTCACGTAGAACGGGCCGCCGTCGAACTCGATGCGCGGGTTGGGCGCCTCGTAGTTGAGCGTCGGCGGGATCTCGCCACGCTGCAGCGCGAGCGACGCCTTCACGATGCTGGCGACACCGGCGGCCGTGTCGAGGTGGCCGATGTTGGTCTTCACGCTGCCGAGACCGCAGAAGCCCACCTTGTCGGTGCTCTCGCGGAACGCCTGTGTGAGCGCGGCGACCTCGATCGGGTCGCCCATCGCGGTGCCGGTGCCGTGGCACTCGACGTAGGTGACGGTCTCCGGCTCGACGTCGGCGACGGCGAGCGCCTCGGCGATGCAGGCGGCCTGGCCGTCCACCGACGGGGCGAGGTACCCCACCTTCTGCGACCCGTCGTTGTTCACGGCCGAGCCCTTGATGACGGCGTACACGTGGTCGCCGTCGTCGAGCGCGTCCTGCAGGCGGCGCAGCACCACCACGCCGGCGCCGCTGCCGAACACCGTGCCGGCGGCGCGGTGGTCGAACGCACGGCAGTAGCCGTCGGGCGAGAGCACCTCGCCCTCCTCGTAGTGGTAGCCGCGACGGTGGGGAATCTCGATCGTCACGCCGCCGGCCAGCGCCATGTCGCACTCGCCCGACAGCAGGTGGTTCACCGCGAGGTGCACGGCGACCAGCGAGGTGGAGCACGCCGTCTGCACGTTCACCGAGGGGCCCCGGAGGTCGAACAGGTAGCTCACCCGCGTGGTGAGGAAGTCCTTGTCGTTGCCGGTGTGGCGCAGCAGGAAGTGACCGACGTTGCGCATCAGGTCGGGGTTGGTGATGAGGTTCTGAGCGAAGTACGCCGCGTGGCCCGACCCGCCGAAGATGCCGATCGCGCCGTCGAAGCGCTCGGGGACGTGGCCTGCGTCCTCGAGCGCCTCCCAGGCGGCCTCGATGAACTGCCGCTGCTGCGGGTCCATGATCGCCGCTTCCTTCTGCGAGAAGCCGAAGAACTCGGGATCGAAGTGGTCGAAGCGCTCGAGCGGCCCACCGGCGCGCACGTAGTTGGGACGCAGGAGGACGTCGCGCTTCACGCCGGCGGCGAGCAGTTCCTCCTCGCTGTAGTGCTCGATGCTGCCGACTCCGTTGCGCAGGTTGTCCCAGAACTGCTCGTGCGTGAGCGCTCCGGGCAGCCGCACCCCGATGCCGACGATGGCGATGTCGTTGTCACTTGCCATGTGCTCTCCCTCCCACGTTCCCCGACCGACGTTCAGTTCGCACGCGCTCGACGCCGCTCGAGGCTCTCGCGCCGACGCGACGCGCGGTCGACGCCCTTCTGCAGCGCGGCCGACCCCGCGTCCGACGTGAGCGAGCCGGCGAAGCTGCGGATCGTCGGGTACCGGTACAGCTCGGTGAGCGCGATCGGGCGCTCGAGCACCTCCTTGAGGCGGCGGTGCATGCGCACGACGAGCAGCGAGTGACCGCCGATGTCGAAGAAGTTGTCGTCGACGCCGATCGCCTGCATGCCGAGCGTCTCACGCCAGATCTCGAGCACGGTGCGCTCGAGGTCGTTCTCGGCGTCGGCCACCACGGCACCGCCGTCCCGCTGGCCGAGCACCGATGCGAGCGTCGGCAGGCCGTTGCGGTCGATCTTGCCGTTCGGGGTGTGCGGCAGGTCCGCGAGCACCACGATGTGCCCCGGGATCATCGGATCGGGCAGGTTGACGCGCAGGTGGTCCTTGATCTCCGACGGCTGCGGGTTCGCCCCGTCCTTCGGCGACACGAAGCCGACGAGCTGCTGGTCGCCCGGCGTCTCCTCGCGCACCACCACCACGCACTCGCGCACGTCGGGGTGCTGGCCGAGCCGCGCCTCGATCTCGCCGAGCTCGATGCGGTAGCCGCGGATCTTGACCTGGTGGTCGATGCGGCCGA
>WLDE01000002.1 GCA_009704985.1 Actinomycetota bacterium
CCCCGCTCCTGCGCCTGCTCCCGCTCCCGCTCCTGCACCGCCGCCCGTGATGGGCGGCGGCGACTGGGTGTGCCCGGTCCAGGGGCCGCGCGCCTTCGGCGACACGTGGGGTGCTCCTCGCTCGGGTGGCCGCAAACACCAGGGCGTCGACATCATGAGCCCGCACGGCACGCCGCTCGTCGCCGTGGTGGCCGGCACGGTCCGGATGTCCACCAACCGGTTGGGCGGCAATGCGGTGTGGCTGACCGGCGTCGACGGCGCCCGCTACTACTACGCCCACCTGTCGGCGTGGGAGGGCGGCAACCGTTCGGTCAGCGCCGGCGAGGTGATCGGGTACGTCGGTGCGACCGGCAACGCGTCCGGCAACCACCTGCACTTCGAGATCCACCCCAACGGCGGCCCGGCCGTCAACCCGTACCCCACCGTCCGCCGCTACTGCTGAGCGTCCGAGCCCGTCGAGCGCGCCGGGCTCGTCGAGCGCGCCGGTCTCGTCGAGGGCGTCCGGTTCGGGGAGGGTCGGCGACATCGGGCATCTGCCCGATGCGGGCGTCGGCCACCTCTGCATACCGTGTGCTCGTCCGGCGGTTGCGGTCTCACGGCGCTCCGCACTGCGGCCCGGCCGGGTCCCGACGGGAGAGGGGACCCGGCCGTCGCCGGCCCCGTCCGCGCCGACGCCGTTCCCCGCGATCGCATCCTGACCGCACCCGCCGCGTGCTCGTGTCCGGAGCCAGGTCGTCGTCAGGTCGTCGTCAGGTCGTCGTCAGGTCGTCGTCCAGCCGTCGTCCAGCCGTCGTCGCTCCGGCGTCCCGGTCGGGTGGCGGAGGTCTTGTACGCTGTTCAACGTCGCCCCGACGCCGTCCCGAGGGGCGGTCGAGGGCGGTCGAGGGCGGTCGAGGAGGCACGTGCGGATCGCGATCACAGGCTACGCGCACGAGGTGAACGGCTTCGCCGACCCCGTCACGCGTGGGCACGGTCTCGATGTGTCGCGCACGCCGGGCGGACTCGCCGCCACCTGGGAGGCCGGGCCGCTCGTCGCGACGCTGGTCGGCGCCGGCGCCGAGGTCGTCGAGCTGCCCGTGTGGGAGTTCGGTGCGAGCGGCCCGCTCGACGGTGCCGGCTTCCGGTCGATCGTCGACGACGTCGTGTTCGCCCTCCGGGGCGCGGTCGACGCCGCACCGCTCGATGCCGTGGTGGTGCTCGGCCACGGCGCCGGGCGCACCACCGACGACACCGACCCCGACGACACCGACCCCGACGACACCGACCCCGACGGCACCGACCCCGACGGCACCGACCCCGACGGCACCTTCCTGCACGCCGTGCGCGGCGTCGTCGGACCGTCGGTGCCGGTCGTGGTGGTGCTCGACTTCCACGCCAACCTGTCGGACGCGATGTGCGACGCCGTCGACGCCGTGGTGGGGTACCGCACCAACCCGCACGTCGACATCGCGGACCGGGTCGCGGAGGCAGGACGCCTCGCCGTCGCCCTGGCGGCCGGAGCGCGCACCACGGTCGTGCACGCCCGGTTGCCGATGGTGCTGCCGCAGATCGCGCAGCTCACCACCGCGCACGAACCGTTCGGTGAGGTGCTGGCGCTCCCGGCCGCGAACGCGACCGGGCCGGTGCGCAACGTCTCGGTGTTCGGTGGGTTCTCGTTGTCCGACGTGGAGTGCAGCGGGGCGTCGGTGTGCGTCACCGTCGACGAGGGCCGCGACGACCACGCTGCCGAGGTGGTCCGCGTGCTGGCCCGTGCACTCGTCGAACGCCGCGATCGGTTCCGCCTGCACGCCACGCCGCTCGCCGAGGCCGTGCGGATCGCGGCGGGTGCGGCGTCCGGTGCCGAACCGCCCGTGCTGCTCGCCGACGTGGCCGACAACCCCGGAGGCGGTGCCCCGGCCACGAGCACGTTCGTGCTGCGCGGCCTGCTCGACGCGGCGATCGGTCGTGCCACGCTCGGGGTGCAGTGCGATCCGGCCGTGGTCGAACACGCGTGGCGGGCGGGCATCGGCGCGACGATCGAGGCCGTGTTCAACCGCGACCGCGACCTCCCGCTCGCCCCCCGGCTCGCGGTCACCGCGGAGGTGGTCGCGCTCACCGACGCCCCGCTGGTGCCCAGCCGCGGCGTGTACGCCGGCAGCACCCGGCATCCCGGCCGGTGCTGCGGGTTGCGCATCGGCGGACCCGACGGGATCACCGTCGGCGTGTCGTCGGCCCCGGTGCAGTGCGCCGACGACGACACCCTGCGCCACTGCGGCCTCGAGCCCGATCGTGCACGCGTCGTGGTGGTGAAGTCACGAGGCCACTTCCGGGCCGGCTTCGACCACCTGTTCGGCGACGACCGGATCGTCGAGGTCGGCGCGCCGGGCGTGGCGACACCCGAGCTGCACACGCTGACCTGGCGTCACCTGCCCCGACCCGTGTTCCCGCTCGACACGCTCGACGAGCACGCGTGGCGGGTCGAACCGCGCCGGCACCGGCCGGCCTCGGCGTCGCCGGGGGTGCGCACGTGACCGTGCGGCTGATCGCCACGGGCGGCACGATCTCGTCGCACCACGACGGCCGGGGCTGGACCGAGCTCGCAGGGAGCGAGCTCGTCGCCGAGCTGGTGGACGACCTCGACCGTGCCGGGGTGGACGTGGAGGTCGTCGACGTCGCGGCCGGGCCGAGCTCGCACCTGTCGGTGGACGACATGTCCGCGATCGCCGGGCACGTGCGCGACGCGGTGGCCGACGGCCACGGCGTGGTGGTCACCCACGGCACCGACACGATCGAGCTCACCTCGTTCCTCGCCGACCTCCTGCTGCCCGCCGCAGCCGACCGTCCGCCGGTGGTGTTCACCGGCTCGATGCGCGTGCACTCGCACCCGCAGCCCGACGGTCCGCGCAACCTGCTCGACGCGCTCGTGGTGGCCGGCGACCGTGCCGCCCGCGGGCGCGGCGTGCTCGTGTGCGTCGACGGGCTGCTGCACGCCGCGGCCCGCGTGGTGAAGTGCGACGCCGGTTCGCTCGACGCGTTCTCGTCCGCACCCCTCGGCCCGGTGGGCACCGTCCAGGGTGGCACGGTCATCGTCCACGACGACGCGCCGCTCGCCGGGCCGCACGCGACCGACCTCGCCCCGGACGTGCCGCTGCTCACCGTGTACCCGGGCATCGATCCGAGCGAGGTGGCGCGGACGCTCGACGGTCGTCGCGGTGCGGTGCTGGAGGTGTTCGGCGACCTCAACGTGCCGCGCACGCTGTGGGCACCGATCCACGAGGCCTGGCGCGCCGGCACCCTGGTGGTGCTCGCGTCGCGTCCCTTCACCGGCACCACGCGGTCGGAGGGTCTCGATCTGCTCGGTGCCGTCGGTGCGGGCGGCCTCACCGCGCAGAAGGCACGGCTCGCCACGATGGCCGCACTCGGTGGTGGCGCCGGCCGCGACGACGCGATCGAGTTCCTGCACGCGCGTCGCCTGGTCCGCCCGCACGACGAACGGAGCTCCGCATGACCGACGGCAACGACACGACCGGGTTCGGCGACGCCCTGCAGGCGCTCGTCGACGCCGAGCACGCAGTGGGGGACGAGCCCTGCCTGCTGCGCGTCGAGGTGCCCGCGATCGGGATCGTGGCCCGCCGAGCCGCGGGTGGGCTCCGGCGTCGAGGCGAGCACGACGACGCCACCGATCCGGCCACGCCGGACTCGCCGTTCCGCGTCGCGAGCGTGACGAAGCCGTTCACGGCCGCCGTCGTCGCGCAGCTCGTCCACGAGGGGGCGATGACGTTCGACGACCGTCTCGTCGACCTCCTCCCCGACGACTGGGCCGACGTCATGGCCCGGGTGCACGTGATCGACGGCGTCGCGTCCGGCGACCGGATCACGGTGCGCCAGGCGCTCACCCACGCCAGCGGGCTGTTCGACTACGCGATGAGCCCCGAGTACGGGCGGGCGCTCGCCGCCGATCCCGGTCATGTCTGGACCCCGCGCGAGATGGTGGAGGGGGCGATCGCGTGGGGCACGCCGCACTTCCCGCCCGGTGAGGGCTACGGCTACGCCTACGCCGACACGGGGTACGTCCTCGCCGGCGTGGTCATCGAGACCCTCGACAACCGACCGCTGTGGGAGAGCTACCGGGCGCGGATCCTCGACCCGCTCGGCATGACCGGCACCTACCTGGAGGGCTTCGAGCCCCACCGTGGGCCGGCGATCAGCCACGCGTACGAGGGCCCGTTCGACGTGATGGCGATCCACGGCAGCAGCGACTGGGCGGGCGGGGGACTGGTGTCCACGCTCGACGAGCTGGCCGTGTTCGCCCGGGCGCTCGTGGACGGTCGGGTGGTGCCCGACCCCGAGCTCGGCGAGGTGCTCCACTGGCGGTTCCGCACGCTCGACCCGGCGCTGCACTCGCCCGGGTACCTCGGCTACGGCATGGGGGTGGAGGCCCGCGATCTCCACGGCACGGTGTTCCGCGGGCACCGCGGTCACTGGGGGGTGATCATGCACGCCGACCCCGTGAGCGGGATCACCGTCACCGGCACGATCAACCAGTCGGCACGGCGGCCCGACGCCCTCGCGCTCGGTGCGGTGGCGGCGGTGCGCGACCACCTTCCGGTGGACGTGTGGGAGGCACGGTCGTGACCGGCGACGCAGCAGCACGCCGCGCCCGGGTGGAGCACGGCCTCACCCCGGTGCTGCGCATCGCGAACCGTCCCGTCGAGCGGTTCACGGTGGCCGATCGGATGGCCCGCTACCAGGTGCCCGGTTGCAGCATCGCCGTGGTCGACGACGGCGAGGTGAGCTGGGCCGCGGGGTACGGCGCCACTGCGGACGGCGGCGGCCCCGTGCACGCCACCACGCTGTTCCAGGCCGCCTCGATGAGCAAGGCGGTCGCCGCAGCGGGGGTGCTCGTGCTGGTGGAGTGGGGCGAGCTCGACCTCGACGAACCGGTGAACGACCGGCTCCGCTCGTGGCGGTTACCCGACAGCCCCCACACCGCCGAACAACCGGTCACGCTGCGCCATCTGCTCAGCCACACCGCCGGTACCACCGTGCCGGGCTTCCCGGGCTACGCGGTCGGGACGACGCTGCCCACGGTGCCCGAGGTGCTGTCGGGCGGCGGCGTCGCCAACACGTCGGCCGTCGAGTCGTTCGCCCCGCCGGGAACCCGGACGCAGTACTCGGGTGGCGGGACGACGATCGTGCAGTTGCTGGTCACGGAGGTGACCGGTCGGGCGTTCCCCGAGCTGATGACCGAGCTGGTGCTGCGCCCGTTCGGCATGGTCGACAGCGCCTACGACCAGCCGCTCGCCGCCGATCGGCGCCGCCGCGCCGCGACCGGACACGGCGCATCGGGTCGCCTCGCGGCCGGCGGACACCACGTGTATCCCGAGCTGCAGGCGGCCGGGCTCTGGACCACCGCGGTCGACCTGGCGCGCTGGCTCGTCGGTGTCCAGGAGATCCTGCGCGGCGACCGCACCGGCCCGATCTCGCGTGCGACGGCGCACGAGATGATCACGCCGCTCGGCGACGGCAGCTTCGGTCTGGGGCCCGAGCTCGGCGGCGAGGGCGAGCTGCGCCGCTTCGGTCACAGCGGCGGCAACGAGGGCTTCCGCTCGCAGATGGACGCCCTCGTCGAGCGGCCGGTGGGCGGTGTGGTGCTCACCAACGCCGACAACGGCACCACCCTGTGCGCCGAGGTGCGGCGCGCGTTCGCCGAGGAGTACGGGTGGGGTGAGCTCGACGGGCCTCCGATCGTGCTCGCCGACGTCGACCCGGCGGTGCTCGCCTCGTACGCGGGCACCTACGTCGGACCGTTCGGCCGGCCGATGAAGCTGCGCGTGGAGGACGGTGAGCTGTTCAGCCCGGCGCCCTACGGGAGGCGCCGGATGCTGCCGCTCGGGGCGACGACCTTCCTCGACGAGGAGACGGGCGCGACGCTGGAGGTCGCCACCGATGGTGGCGCGGTCACCCGCATCGCCGTGCTGGTGGATGGTGCCGAGCTGATGGCGTTCACGCCGGCGGACGGGTGAGGGCGGAGACGGGTGAGGGCGGAGGACGAGTGAGGGTGGAGGAGGAGCGGCGATGACGACGACGTGGGTGGACCAGGCCTGGGCCGGTGCGGTGCCGACGATGATGGACTACGTCGCGATCCCGGCGCGGTCGCCGATGTTCGACCCCGCGTGGGAGGAGCACGGCCACATCGCCCGGGCCGCGCGCCTGCTGCGCGACTGGGCGGCGGCGCGATCGCTCGACGGTGCCACCGTCGAGCTGATCGAGCGCCCGGGACTCACACCGGTGCTGCTGGTGGAGATCCCCGCCACCGAGGCCTCGCTCGCCGATCGCACGGTGGTGATGTACGGCCATCTCGACAAGCAGCCGGAGATGCTGCCGTGGTCCGACGGACTCGGCCCATGGACGCCGGTGCTGCGGGGAGAGCGGCTCTACGGGCGTGGTGGCGCGGACGACGGCTACTCCGTCGTCGCCGCGCTGATCGCGGTGGAGGCGGTGCGCGAGGCCGGCGGATCGCACGCCCGCATCGTCGTGATGATCGAGGCGAGCGAGGAGAGCTCGAGCGTGCATCTCGAGGCCCATCTCGCCGAGCTGCTGCCCCGCTTCGGCGACGTCGACCTGGTGATCGCGCTCGACTCCTTCTGCGAGAGCTACGACCGGCTGTGGACCACCACGTCGACCCGGGGTGTGGTCGGTGGTGTCCTCGACATCGAGGTGTGCCTCGACGACCCGCACAGCGGCCGCGCCAGCGGCGTGCTGCCGTCGTCGTTCCGCATCCTGCGGCAGCTGCTCGACCGAATCGAGGACGCGGCCACCGGCGACGTGTTCGTGCGGTCCGCGAACGTCGAGATCCCGCCGTACCGCGTCGAGGAGGCGCGCATCGCCGCCGCCTCGTTCCCCGCCCTGTCCACCTCGTTCCGGCCGTTGCCGGGTGTGCGGTCCGTTCGCGCCGACGCCGTCGACGAGCTCGTCGCGGAGACCTGGCTGCCGGCGCTCGAGGTGATCGGGGTGGACGGGCTCCCGCCGGTGGCCGACGCGGGCAACGTGTTCCGCTCGCGCCTGTCCGTGAAGCTGTCGCTGCGTGTGCCCCCGACCGCCGACGTGTGGGCCGTCGGCGACGAGCTGCGGGCACGGCTGGAGACCGATCCCCCGTACGGTGCCCGCGTGCAGCTGCACCAGGGTGCGCGCGGACCCGGCTGGGCCGCGCCGGAGTTCGCGCCGTGGCTCGCCCGTGCCACCGAGGCGGCGAGCCTCCGGCACTTCGGCGCACCCGTCGCCTCCTGCGGGGTGGGCGGCACGATCCCGTTCATGGGCATGCTCGGCGACCCGTTCCCCGACGCCCAGTTCCTGCTCGTCGGCGTGCTCGGCCCCGGCTCGAACGCCCACGGTCCCGACGAGTTCCTCGACCTCCCGACCGCACGGCGCGTCACCGCCTCCGTGGCCGACGTGCTCCGCGCCCACGCCGAGGGCGACGGATGAGCACGGCGGACGAGCACCGCGCGGTCTCCCCGGTGGAGGTGCACCACCCGCACACCGAGGTCGCGCACGTGGAGGCGCTCGCCGCGTCCGAGCGGGCCGGGGTGCAGGTGGCAGAGCTCTCGGACCCGGACGAGCTCGACGAGCTGCGCGCCGTGCTGCTCGCGATCTGGGGCGCGGAGGTGGTGCCGCCGCGCAACCTGCTGCGCGGGATGGCGATCGGCGGCGCCGGCCTCCACCTCGCGCGGCATCCGGACGGACGAGCGGTCGGGTTCGCGATCGGGTTCCTCGGCTGGAACGGCGGGGTGCATCTGCACTCGCACCAGGTGGGCGTGCTCGGCGAGCTGCGATCGGGCGGTGTCGGCTACGCGCTCAAGCTCGCGCAGCGGGCGCAGGCGCTGCGTCACGGGATCACCGAGATGCGCTGGACGTTCGACCCGATGCTGCTCGCCAACGCCCGGTTCAACCTCGTGCGCCTCGGCGCCGAGCCGGTCGCGTTCCTGCCGCACTGCTACGGCGACCGACGCGACTCGTTCAACACCGGCGACCGCACCGACCGGCTCGAGGTGTCGTGGCGGCTCGACCGTCGGGTCGGTGGCGCCGCCACCGTGGCTGCGCCCGAGGACCTGCAGCTGGAGTTGCCGACGGATCATCACCGGCTCCGCGACGACGACCCGGCACGCGCCGCCGAGTGGCGCCGCCAGGTGAGCGACGCGCTCGCCTCGGCGCTCGCGGTCGGCCGCCCGGTGCGGATGGGGGAGCGCGGCTACGTGGTGCTCGGTGGTGCGGCGTGAGGATCGAGGCCGTCGAGCTCGTGCGGGTGGCGATGCCGCTCGTGCGGCCGTTCCGCACCTCGTTCGGCGTGCAGCACGCGCGCGACGTGCTGTTGGTGCACGTCATGACCGACGTCGGTGAGGGCTGGGGTGAGGCCGCGGCCCACGCCGAGCCGTTCTACAACGAGGAGTTCACCGAGAGCGCGTCGCTCGTGCTCGAACGATGGCTCGTCCCGGCCGTGCTCGGCGCCGACCTCCGGCCCGAGGACGTCGGTGCCAGGTGCGCGCAGGTGAAGGGCTACCGCGCGGCGAAGGCCGGGCTCGAGATGGCCGTGCTCGACGCAGGGCTGCGCGCCGACGGCGTGCCGCTCGCGCGGTACCTCGGCGGCGAACGTGCCGCGGTCGACGTCGGGGTGTCGGTGGGGATCACGCCCACCGTCGACGAGCTCGTCGAGCAGGTGACCGGCTACGTGGCCGACGGCTACCGGCGGGTGAAGCTGAAGGTCATGTCGGGGTGGGACCGCGAGCCGTTGCGAGCGGTGCGCGCTGCCCATCCCGACCTCGCACTGCAGGTGGACGCGAACGCCGGGTACACCCCGGCCGACGCCGATCTGGTGGCGTCGTTCGACGAGTTCGGCCTGCTGATGGTGGAGCAGCCCTTCGCCCCGGAGGAGCTGCAGGCCCACGCCGACCTCGCCCGACGGATGCGCACCCCGATCTGCCTCGACGAGTCGATCCTGTCCACCACGCACACCGCCACCGCGCTCGACCTCGGTGCGTGCAGCATCGTGAACATCAAGGTCGGCAGGGTCGGCGGGCTGCTCGAGGCCAGGCGCATCCACGACCTGTGCCGCGACCGGGGCGTGCCGGTGTGGTGCGGGGGCATGCTCGAGACCGGCATCGGCCGCGCCGCGAACGTGGCGCTCGCATCGCTGCCGAACTTCGTGTTCCCGGCCGACCTGTCCGCCAGCGACCGGTACTGGCGCCGCGACCTCACCGAGCCGTTCGAGCTCCACGGGTCGCAGCTGCGCGTCCCGTCGGGCCCCGGCCTCGGCATCACCGTCGACCGCGACGCCCTCGCCGACCTCGGCGCGACCGTCCACACCATCCGCACGGTCCCCGGGGCGTCGAGATGAGGCTCGGTATCATCCACCACGACGTGTCGGGCGGAGCACGCCGACCCCGGGAGACCCCATGACCGCAGCCACCCCCGCACGCAAGCGCGGCGCCCGCGCCGAGGTGCCGATCACCGCCGACGCGATCGTCGAGACGGCGTTCCGCATGATCGACGAGCGTGGCGCCGACAGCTTCTCGATGCGCGCGGTCGCGAACGAGCTCGGCGTCTTCCCCGCCACCCTCTACTGGCACGTCGGCGACCGCTCGCAGCTGCTGGGGCTCGTGGAGCTGACGTGGGTGCAGGGCATCGAGCTCCCGGATCACCTCACCGACTGGCGCGAGTGGATGGTCGAGCTGGCGCGCCGGTACCGGGCACACGCACTGCGCCACCCCCACGTCGCCCGGCTCGTCACCGTGGAACGAGCCCGCAACGTGGAGACGCTGCGGATCCCGGACGCGATCATCGGCAAGCTGTCCGAGCTCGGCCTCGGTGATCAGATCGTCCACGCCTACAACGCGCTGATGGGTGCGGTGCGCGGCTTCGTGGTGCTGGAGCTGTCGATGGCCACCGACCCGCCGCCTCCGGCCGAGGCCGACGACCTCGAGGCCGAGATGAGCGGTCTCGATCCCGAGCAGTTCCCGCACATCACCCAGCACTTCCACCTGTTCGCCGACCGGGCGCTGTCGATCCGCTGGAACGAGGACGCCGCCCGGTCCCTCGACGACTCCTACGACTACCTGCTGCGCCTGCTGCTCGACGGCATCGCGAGCCAGATGCAACCCCGCCGCAGGCGCACCTGACCCGGCGAGTACGAGGCATGAGGAGCGGAGTCCTGATCGCGAGTTCCGCGTTCGTGCTGATCTCTGCAGGGTGCGGAGAGCCATCCGCGACGGGAGCGTCCGAAGGACCGCTGGAGTCGAGCATCGGGAGTGGGTCCATCTCGATCGAGTACAGCATCGACGTGGACGAGGCGGACCCGCTCTGCCGCACGGCGTCGATCGGATCCGTGGGGCCGTGGTACTCGTGCTCGGCGGACCTTGCGTGGGTGGGAGCCCTGGGTTCCGATTCCGTCGGCGACCGCTCCTTGGAGATCTACATCCTTCCGCTTGCCGCGCAGAACCCTCGTCTCGAGCCGAGCTATCCATCGAGACTTCTGGACAACTACTTGGTCATCGAGCGATCGCTCGACGAGCCGAGGGCATTCCTGCAGTACGAGATCCAAGGCGTGACGGTGGAGTGCGAGCTCAACGGCGTCTTCTCGGAGTGTCAGCAGATCACCCGATAGCCGAGCGGGGCGAGGTCTGTGCTTCTCCACGCCTCCAGCCCGCCCGGTCGCGAACGTGATGACGGCGGAGATCGCCTTCGCCTCATGAGGTCCGGCGGGATCGGTGAATGGAGTTCGGCGTCAGATGGCGCCGAGGTTGCGGCCGTGGCGCTTCTGGATGGCGTCGCCGATCAGGGTGAGCGACAGCACGGTCAGGAACAGCGCTCCGCCCGGGACGAGCACGGGGTAGAGGCTCTCGTCGAGCTTCGGCTTGCCGGCGGCGATCATCGCGCCCCACGTGGGCGTGGGTGGGGCGACCGACAGGTTCAGGTAGGCGAGGCCACCCTCGGCCACCACCGCGCCGGCGATCGCGACGATCATCATCGACAGCAGCGTCGGCACCACGTTCGGGGCGATCTCGCGGCGCAACACCCGGGCGTTCGTCGCCCCGAGCGAGCGGGCCGCGAGCACGAACTCGCGGTTGGAGATGGTGAGCGTGAGCGCCCGCACGATGCGGATGGTGGGGCCGAGGTAGATCAGCGCGATCGCCAGCACCACCACCAGGAACCCGCGGGAGTCGGTGAACGCCACGATCGACGCGGCGAGCAAGACGGTCGGGAACGCCATCAGCACGTCGGCGCCGAAGATGGACACCGTGTCCACCCGCCGCTTGAAGTAGCCCGCGGCGAGACCGATCACGCCACCGACGACGGCCGACAGCAGCACCGCGGCGACGCCGACGACGATCGACACCCGTGCACCGAAGATCGTGCGCGACAGCAGGTCGCGTCCGAGCTGATCGGTGCCGAGCCAGTTCTGTCCCGTCGGGATGGACAGCGGGATGCCGGCGCGGGTGTCGGCCGGGTCGTACAGCGGCAGCACGTCGGCGAGCGCGGCGGCGAGGCACAGCAGGGTGAGCCAGGCCATCGACAGCCAGACGGCGAGGCCGAGCGGCTCGGGGTGGAGCACCCCGTCGTCGACCGGCGTCGCGTCCGACGCCGCCGTGCGGGTGCGTGAGACGGTGGCGGTCATGCGGGTCGCACCGCCGTCCGGATGCGCGGGTCGAGCACGCCGTGCAGCAGGTCGGCGACGAAGTTCACGAGCACGAAGCCCACCGTGAGCACCACCACGGCGCCCTGCAGCGCCATGAAGTCGCGGTTGTTGATCGCGTCGATGGTGTACCGGCCGAGGCCGGGCAGCGAGAAGATCGTCTCCACGAGCACCGTGCCGCCGATCATGCGGCCGACCGAGATGCCGGTGAGGGTGACGATGCCGATCGACGACGGGCGCAGCGCGTGGCGCAGCACGATCCGGCGGGTGCTGTTCCCCTTCGCCCGGGCGAACCAGATGAAGTCCTGGTCGAAGGTGTTCACCAGGTCCGTGCGGAGCACCCGCGCGTACAGCGCGATCTGCTCGGCGGCGAGCGCGAGCGCCGGCAGCAGCAGCGACTTCAGGTTCAGCAGCGGGTTCTCGGTGAAGCGCACGTAGCCCGTGGTGTCGAACCATCCGAGCTGCACCGCGAACACCGCCATCAACCCGACGGCGACGAGGTAGCCCGGAGTGGCGAGCAGCGCGAGCTGGGTGCTGCTCAGCAGCTTGTCGAGGAGCGAGCCGGGACGCAGCGCACCGAAGATCGCCATCGGAACCGCCACCGCGAGCGCGATCAGCTGCGACAGCACCACGAGCTGCAGCGTCACCCCGATGCGCTGGCCGATCGCCTCGGTGACCGGCTGACGGGTGCGGTACGACGTGCCGAGATCGCCGGTCACGGCGTCGCCGACCCAGCGGGCGTACCGCACGGGCAGCGGGTCGTCGAGGCGGAGCTCCTCGCGCACGGCGGCACGGTCCTCCTCGGACGCGTTCGCGCCGAGCATCGCCGTGACGGTGTCGCCGGGCAGCAGGCTCACCATGCAGAAGGACGCGGCCGTGACCGCGAGCAGCACGGCCAGCAGCCGTGCCAGTCGCGACACGAGCACGCTGGTCATGCGGCGATCCAGACGTCCTTCAGGTAGAACCGGCCGCCGTTGATGGGCTGACCGGCGTCGCCGTCCGGCAGGGTGAAGTCGGCGATGCCGTTCACGCCGGCCTGCGTGATCACCCCGAACTGGTTGGTGCCGGTCCAGATGTACGGCACCTGCTCACCCAGGATCTGCTGCACGATCGCGTACTGCTCCTTGCGGGCCTCGGGATCGGCGAGCGCCCGTCCGGCGTCCATCGCGGCGTCGATCGCCGGGTCGGTGAAGTTCGAGAAGTTCAGCCCACCCGAGTGGAACTGGGTGTAGTCGGCGTCGGGGTCGCCGCCGCCGATGCCGCCCCACAGGATCACCTGGAAGTCGTCGTTCAGCACGGCGTCGATGTTCTCGCTCTGGGCACGGCTCACGATGTTCGCCTCCGCACCGATCTCGGCCCACATCGACTGGAACAGCTCCTGGTAGCTGGTGATGAACGGGTCCTGGCCGCCGGCGAACTCGAACGTCACCGGGCCGACCTCGGCCTCGTACTCCTCGATCAGCGCGGCTGCCGCGGCCGGGTCGTAGGCGGGGTAGTCGCTCTCGACGAACCAGAACGAACTCGACGCGTACGGGCCCGTGAGCGGTTGCTTCACGCCCGTCGCCTCGAGGTAGTCGTACAGGCGGGGGATGTCGACCGACATCGCCAGTGCCCGACGCACGCGGACGTCGTCGAGCGGCGCGTTGGCCGTGTTGAACATCACCACGTCGGGCTCGCTCGGCGCGCCGATGGTCACCCCGACCTCGCCGGCCGCCTGCTGCTCGAAGTACTCGACGATCTCGCTGGAGCTGCCGGTGTAGTACACGTCGATGTCACCGGCGTCGAACGCGGCCTTGCGGGCGGTGGAGTCGGCGATCGGGCGGAACTCGATGCCGTCGAGGTACGGCGCCCCCAGCCAGTAGTCGTCGTTGCGCTCGACGATCAACCGGTCGTCGGGCACCCACTCCACGAACCGGAACGGACCCGTGCCGATCGGGTTGCGGCTGCCCTCGGGCGAGGCGAGCATCGCCGGTGCGGCCATGTAGCCCACCTGTGTGCCGATCACGCCGACGAGGGTGTTGGGGAACGTGCCCCACGGGCTGCTCATCGTGAGCTCCAGCGTGAGGTCGTCGACGACGGTCATCCTCGCCAGCAGCGACAGCTGGTCCTTGTACTGGGCGCTGTCGAGCACGGCCTGGAAGTTGAGCCGCACGGCCTCGGCGTCGAGCGGCTCGCCGTTGTGGAACGAGATGCCGTCGCGGAGCACGATCGTCCACACGGTCGCGTCGGTGTTGCCGGTGATCGACTCGGCCAGGAACGGCACCACCTTGCCGCTCGCGTCGTACACGGCGAGGGTGTCGAAGATCGCCTTGGCCACGTTGTGGCCGGCGTTGGTCCACGGGTCGAGATAGGGCGCGTACCCGGTGGACTCGCCCTCGATACCCACCCGCAGGGTGCCACCCGGCGTCGGCTCGGGTTCGGCAGCGGCGGTGGTGGTGGGCGCGTTGGTGAACACCGGCGCCGTGGACGGGGCGGCGGTCTCGTCGGGCGCGTCCGTGGCGTCGGTGGATCCGGCGTCGGTGGTGACGGGCGCGACCGTGGCGGTGGTGGCGTCGGACGGGTCGTTGCCCCCGCACGCGCCGGCGACCAGACCGGCGGTGGCGACGAGGGCGACGGCGACGAGTCGCCGGGTGGATCGGATCACCATGACAGCTCCCCCTGAGGTGTGATGACGGGCAGTATTGCACGCCGTACAAGAGCGGTCGTGCGTGGGCGCGGATCGTTCACGGAGCCGCAACTCGCGTGGCGCGGATGATCTCGACGTCGCCCTCGTACACGTGCAGCGCGGCGACCCGGCCGTCGGGGCCGTCGACGGTGCGCGTCTCGAACGGGCCGGTCTGGTTGAACAGCACCCCGTCGGTGTCGCAGAACACCTCCTGCACACCGAAGCGCAGGCCGGGGATCTCGTTGAACAGGCGGCCGTCCTCGGCCCACACGCGCAGCAGCGGCAGCTCGATGCCGAGCTCGATGCGGTACTCGCCGACGTAGCGCTGCAGATCCGCCTCGGTGAAGGTGTGCAGTCGCTTCGGTGCCGGCATGTAGGCGGGCCAGTCGTACACGTCGGCGATGCCGTTCAGGATCTCGCGGAACAGGTAGATGCCGGAGACGGCGTTGGTGAGCACGACGGCGCCGTCGCCCGACTCGAGGTAGAGATTGGTCTCGCTCTGGTAGCCGTCGTTGGAGCCGCCGTGGTTGATCCGGGCGGTCGAGCCGTCGCCCATCACCTTCACGCCGAGGCCGAACACGCCGTGGCCGTGGCGGGTGGTCATCTCCTGGGCGAGCGATCTGCCGAGCACGGCGCCGGGAACCCCGAGCCACGCGTCGCGGCACGCGAGCAGGAAGGTCGCGTAGTCGCGGGCGGTGCTGAACAGGCCGCCGGCGGCCATCTCGCTCGAGATCATCCAGTCGCCGGGGTGCGGGCGTCCGCCGTCGCCGTGGCCTGCGGCGACGTCGTCGCAAAGACGTGGTGTCAGCGGGTGCACGAACGAGCTGCGCGTCATGCCGAGCGGGGTGAGGAGGTGCTCGTCGGCGATCCGGTCGAACGTGGCGTCGAGGACGTCCTCGAGCACGAGCTGGGCGATCACGTAGCCGCCGCCCGAGTAGCGGTCCGTGCCGTCGTAGGGCTTGTCGACCAAGATCGGGGCGTTGCGTGCGGGTGGCCGCCCGGCGAGCAGGTCGAACACGTCGGCGACCGGTCGTCCGTCGTTCACGGTGGCGCCGAACCCGTTCACCGTCACGCCCGCGGTGTGGCTGAGGAGGTGGCGCAGCGTGACCGGCTGCTCGGCGGTGAACTCGTTCGGCGGCACGTGCCAGCGCCGCAGGTAGGTGTTCACGTCGGTGTCGAGGTCGAGCACACCCCGGTCCACCTGCTGCAGCACGAGCATCGCCGTGACCGGCTTGCTGCAGCTGGCCGCCATGAAGACCGTCTCCGGGCCGACCGGGTCGGGGCGGTCGGCGTGGCGCCGGCCGAACCCGTCCGCCCAGTCGATGCGGCCGTCGTGCATCACGGCGATGCCGACGCCGGGACAGGCGTGGTGGTGCATGCGCTCGGTGAGCGTGGAGCGCAGCGGCCGGTCTGCGATCCGCATGATCGGCAGGAGGCCGTGGAGCACCGCGCTGCGGCGGGCGTCGATGTCGGCGCTCGTCCGGTTCTCGTCCACCTGCTCCTCGTCCACCAGCTCCTCGTCCACCGTCCCTCCCCGGTCGTCGCGCTAGTGTTGCACACCGTACAAGAGAACGGGGGACCCCAGCGATGCTCGACCTCGACGTGATCCGTGCCGAGTTCCCGGCGCTCGCGCTCACCCACGACGACGGGCCGCGCACCTACCTCGACAACCCTGCGGGCACCCAGGTGCCGCGGCGGGTGCTCGAGCGGATGACCGAGGCCCTCGTGGAGTGGAACGCCAACATGCACGGCAACTTCCGCACCTCCGTGCGCGCCACCGAGATGTCCCGTCAGGCCCACCTCGCGATGGCCGACTTCTACCACGCCCGCTCCGAGCGCGAGATCGTGTTCGGACCGAACATGACGACGCTCACGTTCACGATGGCGCGTGCGCTCGCGGGTCGCTTCCGCGAGGGTGACGAGATCATCACCACGCACATGGAGCACGAGGGCAACAACTCGCCGTGGCGGATCATGGCGGCCGAGCGGGGGCTGGTGGTGCACACCGTGCCGTTCGACCGCCACACCTACGAGCTCGACCTCGACGTGTTCGACGCCCTGGTCACGGAGCGCACGCGCTTCGCCGCGATCAACGTCGCGAGCAACCTGCTCGGCACGATCAACCCGGTCGAGCACATGGTGCGCCGGCTCCGCGAGGTGGGGGCGATCACCTATCTCGACGCCGTCCAGTACGCGCCGCACGGCCCGATCGACGTGCAGGCGCTCGGCTGCGACTTCCTGGTCGCCTCCGCCTACAAGTTCTACGGGCCGCACCAGGGCGTGCTGTACGGACGCGAGGAGCTGCTCGCCGAGCTCCCGGTGTCCAAGCTGCGCAACGTCCCCGACGTCGCGCCCGACCGGTGGGAGACCGGCTGCCAGTCGCTCGAGGGTCAGGCGGGCACGATCGGCGCGGTGGAGTACCTGCAGTGGGTGGGGCGCACGATGGGCCAGGAGTTCCGCGCCGACGACGGCGAGCTGCCCGAGCGCACCGTCGAGGTGCACGCCGCGCTGCGGGCGATGGTGGCCCACGAGGAGGTGCTCGCAGCGCGCCTGATCGCCGGGTTGCAGCAGGTGACCGGGGTGCGCGTCCACGGCATCACCGACCCGGCCGCGTTCCACCGACGTGTGCCCACGGTGTCGTTCACGGTCGACGGACCGGCGCCCGTCGACCCCGCCGAGGTGGCCCGCTTCCTCGACCGCCACGGCGTGTACGTGTGGAACGGCCACTCGTACGCGGTGCCCGTCGTCGAGTGGCTCGGGTTGCTGTCGAGGGGCGGCGTCGTGCGCGTGGGTCCCACGCACTACAACACGGTCGAGGAGATCGACCGGTGCGTGTCGCTCGTCGACGAGTTCGTCTCCCGCCACCGGACCGCGGCGTGAACGCGCCGGCCGCCACTTCCGCCGCGGCACCGTCGTCGTGGCGGGTCGACCACCTCGAGCTGCGGCTCGACCTCACGGCGGACGAGGTGCGGGTCACGTGTGCCTCGCACGTGCGCCGCACGGAGGGCGTGCCCCGCGGCCCGCTCGTGCTCGACGGTCGCAGCCTCACCACCCACGAGGTGGCCGTCGACGGTGAGCCGGTGGCGCTGGGCGCCGACGTGCTCGGCGAGCGCACCCTCAGCCTCGACCTCGCCGGCGACGCCCACGTCGTGCGCACCGTGGTCAGCGTGCGGCCGGGCACGATCGGCGACAAGGGCATCACGTCGAGGCCCACCCTGATCAGCACCAACTGCGAGCCCGAGGGGTTCCGTCGCATCACGTGGTCGCTCGACCGTCCCGACCAGCGCGCCACCTACGACGTCACGCTGGTCGCCGACCGAGCCGCGTACCCGGTGCTGCTCGCCAACGGCGACCTGGTGGAGCAGGTCGTCCTCGGCGACGGCCGTCACCTCGCCCGGCACGTCGACCCGATCCCGAAGCCGAGCTACCTGTTCGCCGTCGTCGCCGGCGATCTCGAGACGGTGTCCACCACGCACACCACGCGGAGCGGACGCTCGATCGAGCTGCGCATCGCCGCGCCGCGCGGCCTCACGGCCGGTGCCGGGTTCGGGCTGCGCACGATGGCCGAGGTCATCGCGTTCGACGAGGCGCAGGGCGGCATCGAACACGACCTCGACGTCCTCACGTTCGTCGCGATCCCGGGCTATCCGGACGCCACCGAGTACCACGGGCTGATGTTCTTCGACGCGTCGCTGCTGGTGGTCGACCCCGCCGGCTGGACCGACGACGACCTGATGCTGATCCTGGCGAACATCGCCCACGAGTACGGCCACCACGTGCGTGGCAACCGAGTGACGGTGCGGTCGTGGGGTGAGCTCGCGATGAAGGAGGGCCTCACCGTCCTCACGGCCCAGAACGACGTGCGCCGGCACGTGTTCGGACCGGTCGCCCGGGTGCTCGACGTGGCCGACCTGCGGCGGCTGCAGTACCCGGAGGAGGTGACGATCGGTGCCCCCGTGCTTCGCGGCGAGGTGGGCAACCCCGAGCAGCTCTACACCCGCACGACCTACCTGAAGGGCGCCGAGGTGTTCGGCATGCTCCGCACGCTCGTCGGCGCCGCCGCTTGGCGCAGCGCGTTCGACGCGTTCGTCGCCCGGCACGACCTCGGCGTCGCCGGGGTGGACGACGTCGTCACGGCGCTGCGCGACGAGCGCCCCGACCTCGGGGACGACGTCGACGCCGTCGCCCGGTGGTTCGGGCTCGCCGGCCGACCGGCGCTGTCGATCCGGTCCCGCCACAGCGGCCCCGACGCGACCGCCGCAGGGACGACCGCCGCAGGGACGACCGCCGCAGGGACGACCGCCGCAGGGACGACCGCCGCAGGGACGACCGCCGCAGGGACGACGGAGGTGCGGATCACCCGGACCGACGCCCTCACCGACGACCCTCCCGTCGCGATTCCGGTGCGGCTCGGGTTCCGCCGGACGGACGGCAGCCCCGCACCGGTGGAGGTGGACGGCGTCGTCGGCGCCGAGCACCTCGTGGTGGTGCGTGATCGGTCGCACACGGTGCACCTGCGTGCCGACGACCTCGCTATCGCCCCGCTCCTCGGTTTCAGCGCGCCGGTCGACCTCGCGACCGACCACACCGCCGACGACCTGGCCGTGCTCGTCGCGGCGGAGGACGACGCGTTCGCCCGTTGGTGGGCGGCACAGGAGCTCATGATCCGCGCCGTCGACGCCTCACGCGCGGGCGATGCCGCCGGGCTGGACCGGAACGTCGATCTGCTCGCCGGCGCGCTGCGGCGCACGATCGCCGGCGACGTCGAGCCGATGCTCCTCGCCCAGCTGCTCGCCGTCCCGGACGAGTTCGTGCTGGGGGATCGCGACACGCCCATCGACGTCGACGGTGTCGCCGCCGGACTCGACGCGCTGCGCGGCCGCCTGGGCGCGGCGCTGCACGACGACCTGCTCGGTGTCCTCGATCGGTGGTCCGACGACGTCGTGGCCGGAACCGCGGCGGGGGACATCGCTCGCCGGTCGCTGGTCGAACCGTGCCTCGCGCTGTTGCTCGCCACCGGCACGGAGGACGCGATCGCCACCGCTGAGGCGCAGCTGCGGCACGCCGACCACACCCGTGCCGTCCGGGCACTCGCCCAGCTGATGCACCTGCACGCGGTGCCGTCCGAGCGGGTCGACGGCTGGGTGGCGGACACCCACGCCCGCTGGGCCGAGGCACCCAAGCTGCTCGACCGCTGGCTGCGGGCGCAGAGCGGCGGTCGACGCCGCGACACCATCGCCCGTGTGCGCAGCCTCCGCGACGGTCCGCTCTACGACCGGCACCAGCGCGGACGGGTGATGGGACTGTGGTTCCCCTTCGCCACCCGCAACCGCAGCGTGTTCCACGATCCGAGCGGCGAGGGCTACCGGCTGTTCGTCGACGAGGTGATCGAGCTGATGCCGATCAACGCTGGTGTGGTGATCCGCTTGGTCGGCGACCTGCTGCAGTACCAGCGCTTCGACGACCACCGCCGGGCGCTGCTGCGCGACGAGCTCGAACGGATGGCCACCGCGCCGGGCATGCCCGACTTCGCGGTGGCCATCGTCCGAGGTCTGCTCTCGTCCTGACCGGCTCCGCGAACGGAGCCGCCGGTCACGCCCGGCCGTACGTGACGTTCTGCCACGCGTCGAGGCCGAGCCGGTAGCGCAGGGTGGGCGAGCAGTGCTCCTGCACCGCGGCGGACAGCGCCACGCTGTGGTTGAACTGCGGTCGCACGAACGGACGGCAGTAGAAGGCGAACGCGAGCGCCCGATCCTCGCCGGCGGTGGTGTTGCGGCCCGAGGTGTGCCACACCCGCCCGTCCATCGCGACGATCGAGCCGGCGGGCGCCTCGAACGGCACCATCCGCTCGGCCAGGTCGGCCGGCACGTCGTCGCGCGTGGCGATGCGGTGGCTGCCCGGGACGTGCAGGGTGGCCCCGTTCTCGAACCGCACGTCGGTGAGGCACCAGATCACGTTCATCGTGCAGGGTTCGGTCCAGGGCGCCGGCATCACGAGCGACTGGTCGGAGTGCACCGACATCGACCCGCTGCCCGGGCGGGCGATGTTCGCCGTGAAGTTCGAGACGATGAAGTCGGGTCCGAGGAGCGCCGACGCCAGTGCCACGGCGGCCGGGTGCTCGATCAGTTCGACGAACACCGGGTCGAGGTCGAGCAGGTTCCACACCCGGACGTTCGCCGGGTTCGGGTCGAGCGCCTCGGCCCGCGTGGACACGCCACGCCGCTCGCTCTCGGCGGCCGCCTCCCAGAGCCGGGCCAGTGCGACGGCGGCCTCGGCGGCCGGGATCACGTCCTCGACCACCGCCGTGCCGGACGTCACGAGCCGGTCGAGCGCCCGGTCGAGCCGCACCGGGTCCAGCGGTGTCGCGGTGATGGTGCTGGTCATCGGCCCCTCCTGCCCGGCTGACGGGCGGCGCACGCCCCCTCGCCGTCCTCACGGCGCACTGTAGGACGACGACCGCACCCTCCCGGGAGCTGTGCCTCGCCCCGGCGGAGGTCGTAGAGTGCGGCCTGATGGAGACGAGGAACGCCCCGCCCGCGACCACCGACGCCGTGGTGTCAGCGGCCAGCGAGGCGACGACCGACGCCCCGGTGTCCGCCGACGGCGAGGCGACCGCGGCGAAGTGCCCCATCGACCACACGATGTTCGCCCGGGCCGGCATCGGCTGCCCGGTGCCCCACGGTGCCACCTCCGACGCCGGCACCCGTACGCCTGCCGCCGAGCGGTCGCGGGCCGACGTCATCGCCCGCAAGATCCTCCGCATCCGCGAGCGTCCCGAGGGCGTCACCAACGCACAGGCCTACTCCGCGTTCCAGAAGTCGATGTTCATCTCGGCCACGCGGTGCCTGCTCACGTACATCGTCTTCCCGTTCGTGCTCCCCGCCGTCGGGTTCGCCACCGGCGTCGGCCCGGTGCTCGGCATCGCGATCGGCTCCATCGCCATCGTGTGCGACGTGTTCGCCGTCCGCCGGTTCCACGCGGTCGAGCACCGGTACCGCTGGCACTTCACCGCTGTCGCCGCACTGGTGATCGGCCTGCTCGCCTACCTGCTCGTCGAGGACTGGGTCAACCTCCTCACCTGATCCGGCGCCCGCCGCACCTCGAGCGGTCCGGCATCCCGGGACCGCACGCTCGTCGTCCGCCCGTCGGCAGCCGGTCGTCAGCCGGTCGTCAGCCGGTCGTCAGCCGGTCGTCAGCAGGGGACGTTGATCGTGAGCCCGAGGATGAACCCGGCGTAGCCGTTCGTGTCGGCGTTCACCGCGTCCAGCTTCGCCACCGTCGTGTCGAGCTTCTGCGCGACCACCGTCGGGTTGTCGCCCTCCATGATCACGTAGACGCCGCACACCCCGTCCTCGGGCTCGGCGGTCGTCTCGGTGGCCCCGTCGCCGGCGGTGGCCGTCGTGTCGGTGACGGGCGCCGGCACCGTCGCGCCGGCCGGGATGCGGATCACCGAACCCGGCAGCGGGAACGCCGGGACCTGTTGGTCGACGAGCTCCCACCCGTTCTCGTCGAGCAGTGCCTGGAGCGGGATCAGGTAGCGGTCGGCGATCGTGGAGGGGAAGTCGCCCTGCTGGATCACGTAGTCGATCGGCGCGGTGAGCACCGCGCCCGGCGTGGTGTCAACGGTGGTGCTCGGCGGTGCGGTGGGCGCCGACGTGGTGGCCGTCGTCGCGCTCGTGGGCGTCGTGGTGTCCGTCGCCGTGTCGTCGCCGTCCCCACCGCACGCTGCACCGACGAGTGTCGTCGCGACGAGGCAGGCCAGCCACGTGGTGCGGACGGCGGTCGGGCGGGTGCGGCGCATCGCGAGAACGTACCGCGCCACCGCATCCGGGTTGCGCCACGGTGCGCGCGAACCGATCGAGCCCGGCCCCGTGTCACGTCGTCGCGCGCCACGCTCGGGCCGGCGCGGTCGGTACCGTTCGATCCATGGACGAGCAGCTGCCGCCCGCCCCGTCCGCGGTCCGCGCGGCGACCAAGGGTGCCCGGGTGTCGCGCTCGCGGGTGGCCCGCACCGCTTGGATGAGCGCCGGCTTCATGGCGGTGGGTGTCGGCTCGGTCGGGGTGGTGGTGCCGGGTCTGCCGACCACCGGGTTCTTCGTGCTCGCGGCGTGGTGCTTCAGCCGGTCGAGCCCACGGTTCGAGCAGTGGGTGCTCGACCTGCCCCACATCGGTCCGATGGTGCGCGACCACCGCGCCGGGCTCGGCATGCCACAGCGCGCGAAGGTGCTCGCGATCTCGATGATGTGGGCCGCGGTGGCGCTGAGCGCCTGGTTGCTGCGTGAGCGGTGGCCGATCGCCGTCGCAGTCGTCGGCCTCGCGGTCGTCGGCACCTGGTACCTCACGCGGCGCATCCCCACGAAGCGCTCGGACCCGGCGGAATCCCGCTGACCGGCGGCGGCGGCACTACCGTCGGCCGCCATGGACATCCAGTCGCTCTTCTCCGTCTCCGGCAAGGTCGCGCTCGTCACGGGCGGCTCGCGAGGCATCGGCGAGATGATCGCCGCCGGCTACCTCGCCAACGGGGCGAAGGTGTACATCAGCTCGCGCAAGGCCGACCAGTGCGACGCGACGGCCGCGCGGCTCTCCGACACCTACGGCGGTGAGTGCGTGTCGCTGCCCGCCAACCTCGCCGAGCTCGCCGGCATCGACGCGCTCACCGCCCAGCTGCGCGAGCGCGAATCGCACCTCGACATCCTCGTCAACAACGCGGGCGTGTCGTGGGGTGCGCCGCTCGACGAGTTCCCCGAGGTCGGCTGGGACAAGGTCTTCGACACCAACGTGAAGGGCGTGTTCTTCCTCACCCAGCGCCTCCTGCCGCTGCTCGAGGCACGTGCCACCCGCGACGACCCGTCGCGCGTGATCAACATCGGGTCGATCGACGGGCTCCGCACCCCGATCTTCGACACCCACTCCTACGGACCGTCCAAGGCAGCGGTGCACGCACTCACCAGCCAGATGGCGGCCAAGCTCGTGAAGCGCAACATCATCGTGAACGCGATCGCCCCCGGACCGTTCCCGACCTGGATGCTGAGCACCGGCGTCGGCACGGGCGGCGACGTCGAGGGCACCGACTGGAGCCTCGTCGGCGCCCGCAACCCGCGGGGCCGGATCGGCACGCCCGAGGACATCGCCGGCCTCGCGATCTTCCTCTCCTCGCGCGCCGGTGCGTTCACCGTCGGGGAGGTCATCACGTGTGACGGCGGTGTCGTCGTCTCGTGACGTTCTGGGACGCCGTCGTCATCCTCCTCGCCGGCATCGGTGCCGGCACGATCAACACCGTCGTCGGCTCGGGGTCGCTCATCACGTTCCCGACGTTGGTCGCGCTCGGCTACCCCCCGCTGGTCGCCAACGTGTCGAACAACATCGGCCTCGTGCCGGGCTCGCTCTCGGGGGCCTACGGCTACCGCCGTGAGCTCGCCGGGCAGCGGCCGCGGCTGCTGCGGCTGATCCCGGCCTCGGTGCTCGGCTCGCTCACGGGCTCGACGCTGCTCCTGCTGCTGCCGAGCGAGGTGTTCGACAGCGTGGTCGTGGTGCTGATCGCGATCGCGCTGGTGCTGGTCGTGACGCAGCCGGTGATCTCCAGGCGGCTGGCCGCCCGCCGCCAGAGCGGGGCGTCGGCCCACGAGCATCTGCACCGCGACGTCACCCCGCCGGTCGTGCTCCTCGTCGGCCTCGCCGGCGTGTACGGCGGCTACTTCGGGGCGGCGCAGGGGATCATCCTGATCGCGATCCTCGGCATCTTCGTCGACGACGGACTGCAGCGGCTCAACGGCGCGAAGAACGTGTTGGCGCTCACCGTGAACGCGGTGGCGTCGGTGGTGTTCGTGCTCACCACCGAGGTCGACTGGGCGGTCGTCGCGATGATCGCGATCGGGTCGACCATCGGCGGCCAGGTGGGCGCCAAGGTCGGCCGGCGCCTCGACCCACGCCTGCTGCGGACCGTGATCGTGTGCGTCGGGCTCGTCGCGCTGGTGCGCCTGCTCAGCTGATCGCCGGCCCTCAGGCCCGGGCGTCCGGCGTGGCGATGATCCCGCGCTGCATCGCGACGGTGACCGCTGCGGTCCGGTCGTCGACACCGAGCTTGGCGAACACTCGCAGCAGGTGGGTCTTCACCGTCGCCTCACCGATGTACAGCGCCCGGCCGATCTCCGCGTTCGTGAGACCGCGAGCCACCTGTTCGAGCACCTCGACCTCCCGGGGCGTGAGGGCGTCCGGTCCGGGGGAGCGCATGCGAGTGACGAGCTTGGCGGCGACCGTCGGTGCCAGCACGGTCTCGCCGCGAGCGGTGGATCGGATCGCGTCGAACAGCTGCGCCGAGGGCGTGTCCTTCAGCACGTAGCCCGTGGCGCCGGCCTCGACGGCCCGCACGATGTCGGCGTCGGAGTCGTAGGTGGTGAGCACGAGCACGCGCACCGACGGCGCGGTGCGTGCGACCTCTGCGGTGAGCGCGACCCCGTCGAGCACCGGCATCCGCAGGTCGGTGAGCAACACGTCGGGCTGCAGGTCGCGCACGAGGCGGGCTGCCACCACGCCGTCGCCCGCCTCGCCCACCACCTCGAAGTCGGCGTGTGCGGCGAGCATCGCGGCGAGGCCCTCGCGCACGACGGGGTGGTCGTCGGCGAGCACGATCCGCAGCGGCGGGGAGGTCACGGCACCCGAACCTCCACCGTCGTGCCACCGCCCGGCGTCGAGCGGACGTCGAACGCGCCCTGCACCTCGTCGAGCCGGTCGCGCAGGCCGCGGAGCCCGAACCCGCCGTCGACGGTCTCCGGGTCGAACCCGCAGCCGTCGTCGGTGACGGCGAGCGTGACCGGGTCGTCGTAGCGGAGGCGCACCTCCACCGTGGTGGCTCCCGCGTGCTTGCGGATGTTGGTGAGCGCCTCCTGCGTCGCTCGCAGCAGCGCGACCTCCTCGGTGCGGTCGAGCGACCGCGGCGTACCGACCACGTCGAGCGTGGCGCGCAGGCCGGTGTCGTCGCGGAAGCCGTCGACCACCCGCCGTATCGCGTCGACCAGGGTGCGACCGTCGAGCACCGCGGGCTGGAGCGCGGCCACCAGTCGCCGGGCCTCGGCGAGGTTGTCGCGCGCCACCTGCTCCACCCGCTCGTGGCGGCCCGCCTGGCACAGCATCACGATCGAGGTGAACCCCTGTGCCAGCGTGTCGTGGATCTCCCGGGCCAGGCGTTCGCGTTCGGCGAGCACACCGGCTTCGCGCTGGGCGGTCGCGAGGTGCGCCTGCGCCGCGCGGAGTTCGGTGATCAGCTGGCTGCGCTGGCGGCTCTGGTCGATGACGACCCGGAGGTAGAGCGCGAACGCGAACCCCATGCCGAAGCTGACCGCGCCCTGCGCCGCCGACGACGCCCAGCTCGATCCCCAGTGTTCGTTGGCGAGGACCATCACCCCGGTGAGGCCCAGTGCCGGCAGGGCGCCCCACGGCAGGTCGACGGTCGACCAGAAGAGCCAGTAGAGGCCGAACAGGGCCACGAAGTACGACGGGCTCGACATCACCGCGAGGAACCAGAGACCGGCGAGGCCGGCGAGCACCGGCAGCCACCAGCGCAGGTACCGCAGGTCCTCGAGGTCGTCGGCCACCGCGTCGATCGGCTGCGGACCGATCTCCCGCTCCAGCGCGAGCACCGCCAGCCAGGTGGCGACCGAGAGCGCGATCCCCCAGGGCAGGGTGCTCGTCAGCGGTCGCTCGTCGAACGCTGCGATCACGACGGCGAGCAGGCACACGCCGACGATGACCCTGCCCGCCCACGGGTTCGCCCGGTCCCAGGCGTCGGCCTCCGGGGCGGCGACGCCGCGGTTCGGCGTGCGTGTCACCTGCTGCGGCTCCAGCGGAACGTCATCCGACACAGCACCAAGCCTCCCACGGTCCAGGCGGCCAGCACCACCAGCACGAGCGGGCGTTCCCACGAGCCGGCCGGCTCCATCACCTGCCACGAGTCGGGCAGGAAGACGCTGCGCAGACCCTGCGTCATCCACTTCAGCGGGAACAGCGCCGCCACCTGCTGCAGCACGGGCGGCACGTCGCTGAACAGCAGGTACACGCCGGAGATGAACTGCAGGAAGATGAAGGGTGCCTGCACGATCGCGTTGGCGTTCTTCGCGTTCTTCGGCACCGACGAGACGGCGACGCCGAGGACCGATCCGGAGGCCGTGCCGAGCAGGAAGACGGCTGCGAACATCGCCCAGCGGTCGGGGGTGGACGGCAGGTCGAGGTCGTAGAGCGTGACCGCCACGGCGAGCAGCACCACCGTCTCGGCCACGGCCGTCACGAGCACGAACAGCGTCTTGCCCAGGAAGTACGCCGCGGGCGGCATCGGTGTGGCGCGGTACCGCAGCAGCACGCCGAGGTCGCGCTCGTAGGCGATCGAGATCGCGAGGCTCACGAAGCTCACCGACATGATGCCGCTGGCGATGATGCCCGACGCCATCACCTGGCTCGCCTCGACGCCGGTGCCACTGATCGTCTCCCGGAAGATCGACCCGAACAGCACCAGGAGCATCACGGGGAAGGCGAGCACGAAGAACGTGGCCTCCCGGTCGCGGAGCAGTTCGACCAGGTCGAGCCGGGCCCGGGACACCGAGGTCCGCAGCAGCGACGGTGCGGCGGGACCGGCCGGGGTGGGGGAGAAGGGACGGGTGGTGGTGCCTGCGGTGGCGTTCACGAGCGTGCTCCGATCGGCTGGTCGTCGGCGCGAGCGGGCTGCGTCGCACCGTGGTCGTCGAGCAGGCGCAGGTACACGTCCTCCAGGGTGGGACGGTGCACCTCGAGGCCGGGGACCTCACCGCCGAACCGGGCGGCGAGGTCGCGCACCGTCGCCGTTGGCGTGGCCGACGTGACGACCCGACGGCCCTCGACCGGGTCGTCCCAGACCACCGTGGCGTGCTGCTGTGCCCGCCCACCGAGATCGGCGGGGGTGCCCTCGGCCACGATGAGGCCACGGCTGATCACCGCGACCCGATCGGCGAGCGCCTCGGCCTCCTCGAGGTAGTGCGTGGTGAGCACCATCGTCGTGCCCTCGTCGCGAAGCGCGTGCACGAGCTCCCAGAAGTGCCGGCGCGCCGCCGGGTCGAACCCGGTGGTCGGCTCGTCGAGGAACAGCAGCTCGGGCCGGCCGACGATGCCGAGCGCCACGTCGAGCCGGCGACGCTGGCCGCCGGACAACCGCCCGATCCGCTCGTCGGCCTTGCCGGCCAACCCCACCCGCTCGATCACCTCGTCCACCGGCCGCGGCCGGCGGTAGAGGCCGGCGAAGTGCCGCACCACCTCGCGTACCGTGAGGTCGTCGAACGCGCCGGTGGTCTGCCACACGATCCCGACCCGCTCGCGCCAGTGTGCGTCCGCGTCCGCCGGGTCGATGCCGAGCACCTGCACGTCGCCGGTGTCGCGCCGTCGTACGCCCTCGAGGATCTCGACCGTCGTGGTCTTCCCCGCTCCGTTGGGTCCGAGGAGGGCGACGATCTCGCCGGCACCGACCACGAGGTCGATGCCGCGCACCGCCTCCACCCGGGACGATGCACCGCCCCGCCGTCCTCCGCTCGTGTACGTCTTGCGCAACCCGCGCACGGTGATCGCATCCATGCACCGATGGTGCACCTCGGCGGCGGCGGGCGGAACGTCCGTTGGTCCGATCGTGCCGTCCACCGATCGGTGGACGACACGATGGCGGAGTGGCTCGGGCCCGCCCGGCGCAAGGAACGAACACGTGTTCGACTAACGTGATGGGCGTGGTGGTCGCCGGGCCGAACATCCTGCACGCGGACCTCGACGCGTTCTACGCGTCGGTCGAGCAGCTGCTCGACCCGTCGCTGCGCGGCCGGCCGATCGCCGTCGGCGGGGGCGTCGTGCTCGCCGCGTCGTACGAGGCGAAGCGCCGCGGCGTGCAGGGTGGGATGGCCGGCTGGAAGGCCAAGCAGCTGTGCCCCGACCTGCTGTTCGTCGGCGGCCACTTCCGCGAGTACCAGCGACTCGCCGACGAGGTGATGGCCGTGCTGTACGACCACACCCCGCACGTGCAGCGCATCTCGATCGACGAGGCGTTCCTCGACGTCGGCGGTTCGGTGCACCTCTTCGGTCCTCCCGGTGTGATCGCCGCACGCATCCGGCAGCGGGTCCGCGACGAGATCGGTCTGCCGATCTCGGTCGGAGCGGCACGCACCAAGCACCTCGCGAAGATCGCGTCACAGGTCGCCAAGCCCGACGGTCTCGTGGTGGTCGACCCCGAACGCGAGCGCGCCTTCCTCGACCCGCTGCCGGTGCATCTCGTGTGGGGCGTCGGTCCGGTCACCGAGCGCAAGCTCGCCGAGCGCGGCATCCGCACCGTCGGCGAGCTGGCGGCCACCTCCGACGACGCGCTGCAGTCGCTGCTCGGCCGGGCGATCGGTGCCAAGGTGTGGGCGCTCGCCGCGAACGACGACGAGCGTCGGGTCGAGGGGACCCGCCGGTCCGGCTCGGTCGGGGCCCAGTCGGCGTTCGGCCGGCGCGAGCCGACCGCCGAGCTCGTCCGGTCGGTGCTCGGTCACCTGGCCGACCGGGTCGCGACCCGGCTGCGCGCGAAGCAGCGTGCCGGCCGCACCGTCACGGTGCGTGTCCGCTTCTCGAGCCGTGGCGCGCCGATGCGGGCGGTCACCAGGTCGCGCACCGGTGACGCCCCGGTGTCCACCACGCTCACCCTCACCGAGATCGCCGAGCAGCTCGTGTGGCAGGCGCTCGCCGACCACCCCGACCGGTCGGAGATCTCGCTGCTCGCGATCTCGGTGTCGAACCTGGTCGACCAGCCGGTGCTGCAGCTGGAGTTGCCGGTCGCCCCCGGCGGCCAGGAGGCCGACGAGGTGCGGCCCGGCTCGGCCACGGGGAGCGCCCGCTGGGCCGTCGACACCTCGATCGACGCGATCCGCCGGAAGTTCGGTCGTTCGGCGGTCGGGTACACCTCCACCGCGCTCTCCGACGCCGCCTCCGTCCCCGACGAGTTCCGCGAGCTCGCCGAGCACGAGCTCTGACCGGTCACCGCCCGATCGCGAGGCGGGTCATCGCGGACCCGTGTGACCTCGGGCGCGCCGCGGCCCACCGGGACGCTGAGGTTCTCCGCCGACGGGGGTCATCGCGTAGGGTCCGGGCGACTGGGGATGGCCGCGCTGCGGCCGCTGAACCGACTGAGAAAGGTGACCCGCATGGCCGGTGGAGCGCTCAAGACCGCGAGCATGGACGACTTCGATCTCCGGATGTCGGAGAAGGTCCGACCCCTGTACGAGGCGGTGAAGGAGTTCATCCGCACCGAGGTCGACCCGATCACCGAGGAGTTCTACCGGCTCGGCGAGAACCGGGCCGACCGGTGGAGCTGGGCGCCGGGCCAGCTCGAGCTGCTCGAGGGCGCCAAGGCCAAGGCCCGCTCGCTCGGTCTCTGGAACTTCTTCCTGCCCGACAGCGAGACCGGCGAGGGCCTGTCGAACCTCGACTACGCCTACATCGCGGTCGAGCTCGGCAAGAACCGCCTCGCGTCCGAGTGCCTCAACTGCTCGGCGCCGGACACCGGCAACATGGAGGTGCTCGAGCGGGTCGGCACTCCCGAGCAGAAGGAGCGGTGGCTCGAGCCGCTGCTGCGCGGCGAGATCCGCTCGGCCTATGCGATGACCGAGCCCGGCATCATGTCGTCCGACGCGAAGCAGATCCAGACCAAGGCCGAGCTCGACGGCGACGAGTGGGTCATCAACGGCGAGAAGTTCTACATCTCCGGTGCCGGTGACCCCCGCTGCAAGATCATGATCGTGATGTGCCGCACGAACCCCGATGCGGACACCTACAAGCAGCAGTCGCAGATCCTCGTCCCGATGGACACCCCCGGCGTCGAGATCCTCGGCGCGATGGACGTGTTCGGCAACGACGACGCGCCGCACGGCCACATGCATCTGCGCTTCACCGACGTGCGCGTGCCCAAGGACAACGTGCTGTGGGGGGAGGGCAAGGGCTTCGAGATCTCGCAGCTGCGCCTCGGCCCCGGCCGCATCCACCACTGCATGCGCTCCATCGGCGCCGCCGAGAAGGCCATCGAGATGATGGTCGACCGCGGCCTCAGCCGCGAGGGTTTCGGCAAGAAGTTGATCAACCTCGGCAAGAACATGGAGGTGATCAGCCGCTGCCGCATCGAGGTGGAGGCGATGCGCCTGATGGTGCTGCGCGCCGCCAAGGCGATGGACACCCTCGGCAACGCCGAGGCTCGTGTGTGGGTGAGCGCCGTCAAGGCGATGGTGCCCGAGAAGTGCTGCGACATCATCGACGAGGCCATCCAGATGCACGGCGCCGCCGGCATCTCGCACTGGTTCCCGCTCGCGGACATGTGGCACAGCCAGCGCACGCTGCGCCTGGCCGACGGCCCCGACGAGGTGCACCACCAGGTGGTCGGTCGCGCCGAGGCCAAGAATCGTCAGGCCGAGGTCGCGAGCGGCGCTGCCGCCACCACGGCGAACATCGCCACGGGTCGCGTCTTCACCGGTCCCTGATCCGTCGCTCCTGATCCCTCGCCCGGGCGGTCGTCGGGTCGGCGGCGTGGCGCTGTTCCTCGTGCGCACCTTCGCCCGGATCCACGGCGGTCGGGCGTGGTGTGAGCCGAGCCCGCTCGGCGGGTCGCGCTTCGTGGTGTCGTTCCCGCAGCGACCGACGGGGCGCCCTCGTCGGCAACGTCGTGATCCGTCCGGCTCGTCCGGAACGGCCCGGCGGGGGAATGCTCGGCGCATGGATTTCGAGCTGCCGAAGGACCTCACCGACCTCCTCGCCGAACTGGACGACTTCATCGAGCGGGTGATCAAGCCGCTCGAGGCGCAGGACGACAACATCCGCTTCTTCGACCACCGGCGTGAGGACGCCCGCACCGACTGGGACAACCAGGGGCTCCCGAACGAGGAGTGGGAGCAGTTGCTCCACAAGGTGAAGCGGCTCGCCGACAAGGAGGGCTTCTACCGCTACCCGTTCCCGAAGGAGTACGGCGGCCGCGAGGGCAGCAACCTCGGGATGGCGATCATCCGCGAGCACCTCGCCCGCAAGGGTCTCGGGCTCCACAACGACCTCCAGAACGAGCACTCGATCGTCGGCAACAACGTCGGGCTGCTGCTGATGATCGCCTACGGCACCGACGAGCAGAAGGCCGAGTGGATCGACGACCTCGCCGAGGGCCGCAAGGGGTTCGCGTTCGGGATCACCGAGCCCAACCACGGCTCGGACGCCACCCACATGGAGACCACCGCCGTCCGCGACGGCGACGAGTGGATCATCAACGGGGAGAAGACCTGGAACACGGGCATCCACAAGGCCCAGTACGACATGATCATGGCCCGCACCAGCGGAAAGGCCGGTGACGGCGACGGGATCACCGCGTTCCTCGTGCCGACGAAGAGCCCGGGCTTCGAGATCGTCGAGTTCCTGTGGACGTTCAACATGCCGACGGATCACGCGCACATCCGGCTCACCGACGTGCGGGTGCCGCACAGCGCGATCTTCGGCGGCGAGGGCCGCGGCCTGCAGGTGGTGCAGCACTTCTTCAACGAGAACCGCATCCGCCAGGCAGCGTCGAGCCTCGGTGCGGCGCAGTTCTGCATCGACGAGTCGGTGAAGTACGCGAAGGAGCGCAAGCCGTTCGGCAAGGCGCTCGCCAGCAACCAGGCGATCCAGTTCCCGCTGGTCGAGCTCCAGACGCAGTGCGAGATGCTGCGCGCCCTCATCCACAAGACCGCGTGGCTGATGGACAAGCACGGTGCGTTCAGCCAGAGCGACAAGGTCTCGATGTGCAACTACTGGGCGAACCGGCTGTGCTGCGAGGCCGCGGATCGTGCGATGCAGGTGCACGGTGGCCTCGGCTACAGCCGTCACAAGCCGTTCGAGCACATCTACCGCCACCACCGCCGCTACCGGATCACGGAGGGCGCGGAGGAGATCCAGATGCGCCGCGTGGCCGGCTACATGTTCGGCTTCATGAGCCAGCAGGCGCCGAAGGGTGTCGCGGGGGTGCACGGGTGACCTCGGTCGACGTCACGGCATCACCGAGCCCGTTCCTGCACGGCGTCGTCCCGATCACCGAGACCGACGACGAGATCCGCGCCGCGCTCGAGCAGGCCGAGCTGCCGCCGCTGCTGCCCGCGCTCGCGTACCTGACCGGCGACCTGTCGCTGCTCCGGCCGCACCTGCGCCCCGACCCGTTGACGATGTCGATGCCCCAGGGTGGTCTCACCGACGACCAGCAGGCCGAGATCCGGTCGATCGCGCTCGACGTGCTGTGCCGCTACCGCGACGGCGGATGCCGGCCGGCGCCGGTGCCGACCGACGACGAGCTGCGTCAGATCCTGGAGTTCATCGTCGGCGGCGCGCCGATGGGCGACTACCTGCCGCTGGTGGAGGAGGAGCTCGCCTATCGGGGCGAGGACCGCCGCGCTCCCGGCTGGCACATCTCGCAGACGGCGCCCGGTCGCACCTTCCACGTCGTGATCATCGGATCCGGGATGTCGGGCATCCTGGCCGCGCACCGTCTGCAGCAAGCGGGCGTCACGTTCACGATCCTCGACAAGAACGACGACGTCGGCGGCACCTGGCACGAGAGCGTCTACCCGGGCTGTCGCGTCGACAACCCCAACCACAACTACAGCTACTCGTTCGCGCAGCGCCACGACTGGCCGTACCACTACTCGCCGCAGGGCGTGCTCGAGCAGTACTTCCGTGAGTGCGCCGACGCGTTCGGGGTGCGGCCGCACATCCGCTTCGGGTGCACCGTGCAGCGCAGCGTGTGGGACGACGACACCAAGCGCTGGACGGTCCACTACCTCGAGGGCGGTGCCGAGCGCACCATCGAGGGCGATGCCGTGATCAGCGCCGTCGGCCAGCTCAACCGGCCGCTGTGGCCCACCATCGACGGCATCGCCGACTTCCAGGGTCCGTACTTCCACTCGGCCGAGTGGCGCCACGACCTCGACCTCACCGGCAAGCGGGTCTGTGTGATCGGCACCGGAGCGAGTGCGCTGCAGTTCATCCCCGAGGTCGCGAAGGTGGCCGGTCACGTGACGGTCTTCCAGCGCACCCCACCGTGGATCGCGCCGACACCGGACTACCACGACGAGATCGCGCCGGGGCTCAAGTGGCTGTACGGCCACGTCCCCACGTACAGCGAGCTGGTCCGCTTCGCCATCTTCTGGCGGATGGGCGACGGCGCGATCGAGGGCGTGCGCGTGGATCCGACTTGGCAGGGCGACGGCTCCTCGGTCAGCGAGATCAGCGAGTTCGGCAAGCAGATGCTGCTCGAGTACTACCGCGAGCAGTTCGGCGACCGGCCCGACCTGCTGGAGAAGGTGATCCCGAACTACCCGCCCGGCGCCAAGCGGGCCGTGCGCGACAACGGCATCTGGGCCACGACGCTGAAGCGCGACGACGTCACGCTGCGCACCGACGCGATCGGTCACGTCGACGCGACCGGGGTCGCGATGGTCGACGGCTCGCACGTCGACGCCGACGTGATCATCTACGGCACCGGCTACCAGGCGTCGAGGTTCCTCACGCCGATGCAGGTGCAGGGCGTCGGCGGACGCGACCTGCACGAGCAGTGGGGCGGCGACGCACGTGCGTACCTCGGCGTGTCGATCCCGGGGTTCCCGAACTTCTGGTGCCTCTACGGGCCGAACACCAACATCGTCATCAACGGCAGCATCATCTACTTCAGCGAGTGCGGGGTGCGGTACATCCTCGGCCTCGTGCGCGAGGTGCTCGCCAACGACGCGACGGCGATCATGGTGCGCCAGGACGTGCACGACCGCTTCAACGAGGCCGTCGACGCGGAGAACCGGCGCATGGCGTGGGGCTGGAGCCCGGTGAACAGCTGGTACAAGAACCAGTTCGGACGCGTGGCGCAGAACTGGCCGTTCACGCTGCTCGAGTACTGGCGCCGGACGAAGCAGGTCGACCCGCAGGAGTTCGAGCTCATCCGCTGAGCACTCGCGGTGGACGTCGCCGTGGCCGCGGTCAGCGGCGGCGACCGGCCGAGCGCAGGCGGCCGACGCCGTCGAGCACCACCTCGAGCCCGATCTCGAACTCGTCGGCGAAGTCGTAGCCGGGTCGCTGCACGTGGTCGTGCAGCAACTCGGCCAGGTACGGGTAGGTGTCGCCGATCAGCTGCTCGAAGCCCTCGAGCACATCACCCATCGTGTCGGGTCCGGTGACCGGCAAGATCGTCGTCGTGCCCTGACCGACGACCGCTCCGGCCGGTACCGTCGGCGCCGTGGACGCGATGCCGCTCGACCCGTCGCTGCGCCGTGAGCTCGTCGACGTCGTCGGGCCGGCGCACCTGATCGACGACGACCGCCGCGCCTCGTACGAGATCGACTGGACCGGTCGGTTCCGCGGCGCCACGCCGGCGGTCGTCCGTCCCGGCGGCACCGACGAGGTCGCCGCGGTGCTGGACGTGTGCCGACGCCACGGCGTCGCCGTCGTACCGCAGGGCGGCAACACGGGCCTCGTCGGGGGCAGCGTGCCGCTCGCCGGTGAGGTGGTGCTGAGCCTGCGCCGCCTGGATGCCGTCGGCGAGGTCGACCGAGAGGCCGCGCAGCTGACCGCCGGTGCCGGGGCCAGCGTGGAGTCGGTGCAACAGGCCGCGGCCCGCGCGGGGTTGCGGTACGCGGTCGACTTCGGGGCTCGCGGTTCGGCCACCGTCGGCGGGTCGGTCGCCACCGACGCCGGCGGCATCAACGTGCTCCGCTGGGGCGGCACCCGCGCGCAGCTGCTCGGTGTGGAAGCGGTGCTCGGCACGGGCGACGTCGTGTCGCGCCTGCAGGGGCTGGTGAAGGACAACACCGGCTACGACCTGGCCGGCGTGCTGTGCGGCAGCGAGGGCACGCTCGGCGTGGTGACGGCGGCGCGGCTGCGGTTGGTGGCGGCCCACGAGCACACGGTCACGGCCCTGGTCGCGTTCGCCGACGTGCCCGCGGCGGTGCGTGCCGTCGCCACGTGGCGGTCGTCGCTCGACACCCTCGACGCGGCGGAGATCGTGCTCGACCCGGGGGTGCGACTCGTCGCCGGTGTGCTCGGCTGCGGCCTCCCGTTCGATCGACCCGCGCCGGTGTACGTGCTGGTGGAGGCGAGCGGGCACGACGACCCGACCGACGACCTCGCGGTGGCCGTCGGCGCCGTCGTCGGTGTGCTCGGCGTCGCCGTCGCGAGCGACGCCGCCGGGCGCTCCCGCCTCTGGCGGTATCGCGAGGAGCACACGTCGTCGATCAACACGGTCGGCGTGCCGCACAAGTACGACGTCACGCTCCCGATCGCCGCGCTCGCCGGGTTCATGGCCGACGTGCCCGCGGTGGTGCGTGCCGCGGCGCCGTCGGCGACCACGTGGCTGTTCGGCCACGTCGGCGACGGGAACATCCACGTCAACGTGACCGGTGTCGCGGTCGACGACCCGGCGCTCGACGAGGTGCTCGACGAGGCGGTGTACCGGTTCGTGGTGGCCTGCGGCGGCTGCATCAGCGCGGAGCACGGGATCGGCACGGCCAAGGCTCGCTGGCTCTCACTCGACCGCTCGGCGGGCGACCTCGCCGCGATGCGGGCGCTGAAGTCGGCGTTCGACCCCGCCGGCATCCTGAACCCTGCGGTCCTGCTGGGTCAGTAGCTGCGGGGGAGTCGGAGCACGTGCTCGGCGACGTAGCTGAGGACGAGCTCCTGGCTGATCGGGGCGAGGCGGGGGAGCCGGCTCTCGCGGAAGTACCGCTCGACGTGGTACTCGGTGGCGTACCCGAAGCCACCGTGGGTCTGCACCGCGCGGTCGGCGGCGAAGAACCCCGCCTCCGCGGCCAGGTACTTGGCGAGGTTCGCCTCCTCGCCGCACGGCAGACCGGCGTCGATCCGCTGCGCCGCCTCCCGCACCATCAACCCGGCGGCGCGCAGCTTCGCATGCGCCTCGGCGAGCGGGAACGCGATGCCCTGGTTCTGGCCGATCGGGCGGCCGAACACCACCCGCTCGTTCGCGTACTGCACCGCGCGACGGAGCGCGGCACGACCGATGCCCAACGCCTCGGCGGCGATCAGCACCCGCTCGGCGTTGAGGCCGTCGAGCAGGTAGCGGAAGCCGTCGCCCTCGTCACCGACGCGGTCGGCCACCGGCACCACGACGTCGTCGTAGGTGGTCTCGCAGCTCGCGACCGCGTTGCGGCCGATCTTCGGGATCGGGGCCACGCCCACCCCGGGCGCGTGCCGGTCGACCAGGAACAGGCTCATCCCCTGCGTCGGCTTCGCGCACTCCTCGAGCGGTGTGGTGCGGGTGAGCAGCAGGATCCGGTCGGCCTCCAGCGCCTTCGACGTCCACACCTTCCGGCCCGTGATCCGGTACACGTCACCGTCGCGCACCGCTCGCGTGGTGATGCGGGTGGTGTCCGTGCCGGCGTCGGGTTCGGTGACCCCGAAGGCGACGTGGACGTCGCCGGCCGCCACCCCGGGCAGGAACCTCCGCTTCATCTCCTCCGAGCCGTGCAGGATCACCGGCTGCATCCCGAAGATGCTCATGTGCAGCGCCGACGCACCGTTCATGCACGCCCCGGACGCGGCCACCTCCTCCAGCACGGCGGCCGCCTCGAGGATCCCGCGACCGCCGCCGCCGTACTCCTCGGGGATCGCGATGCCGATCCAGCCGCCTGCGGCCATCTCGCGGTAGAAGTCCCACGGGAAGCGGTGCTCGCTGTCGCAGTGCGACCAGTAGTCGTCGTCGAAGCGGGCGCACAGCGCCGCCACGGTTTCGCGGATGAGTACCAGGTCGGACGACGCCTCGGTCATGCCGGCAGGGTAGACCCGCCACCGCTGCGGCCCCGGGCCGACGCTCGCGGGAGCATCCGGGGGAGCGCCACCGGTTCGCTACGGTGACGACGTGTCCGTCCCGCAGTCTCCCGCCGACGTCGCGACCTCCGAGCGGGCGCCGACCCGACCCGAGCAACGGCAGGGGTGCATGTCGTGCGGATCGCCGACGGCGCGGTCGTGGAGCACGCCCGACGGGCCCGCGCGGCTCTGCCCGCCCTGCGCCACGCTGCACGGCCTCGGCTGCCCCTGACGCGACGACGCCCCGACGCGGTACCCCCGCGTCACAGGGGCGCGACGTACGCTGCGGGGGTGAGCGTCGCCACCTTCTCGATCGACCCGGTCACCGGCCGCCTCGGCGTCTCCCTCGACGGCGCCACCCGGGCCGTGCCCGCCCTGTGGCTCCGCGAGCAGAGCCGCGACCCGTCGCAGCTCGACCTCGTGAGCGACCAGCGGCTGTTCGACCCGCACCTCCTGCCCGTCGACCTCGACATCGTCGAGGCGCGCGTCGATGCCGGCGCCGACGGCACCTGGGTGTGGGTGCGGTTCAGCGATGGCCACGCCGAGCGCTTCGACGCCACCGAGCTCGCGATCGCGATCGACCCCGACGACGGTTGCCCCGACCCGATCGCCTGGCGCTCCGATCTGGGCACGCCGCCGCGACACGACTGGCGCGAGCTGCACCGGCCGGCTGCGCTCGAAGCGGCGCTCCACGACTTCCTCGCGTACGGCACGATCGTCGTTCACGACTCGCCGACCACCGAGGGCACCGTGCTCGAGGTGGCCGGCACGTTCGGCTACGTCCGAGAGACCAATTTCGGCCGGCTGTTCGACGTCCGCTCGGTGCCCCGGTCGAACGACCTCGCCTACCGTCCCGTGCCGCTCGGGCCGCACACCGACAACCCGTACCGGGTGCCCACGCCGGGCATCCAGCTGCTGCACTGCCTGGTGAACGACACCAGCGGCGGGCTCAGCACGCTCGTCGATGCCATCGCGGTGACCGACCAACTCCGCGCCGAGGATCCCGCCGGCTTCGACCTGCTCGTCGACACCATGGTGCGGTTCCACTTCCGCGACGACGACACGGCGCTGGAGTCGTACCGGCCGATCGTCGACGTGGACCACCGACGCCGGGTGACTGGCCTGCACTACAGCCCGCGGCTCGACCACCTCCCGCTGATGGACGACGAGCGCACCCGTGCGTTCCACCGTGCCCGCCGCCGGCTGGCCGAGCTGCTCAGCGACCCGGCGTTCGAGATCCGCTTCGCGCTGCAGCCGGGTGAGGCGATGGTGTTCTCCAACGACCGTGTCCTCCACGGCCGCACCGGCTTCGACCCGCAGGAGGGGCCGCGCCACCTGCAGGGCTGCTACATCGACCACGACGCGCCGCGCAGCCGGTACCGGGTGCTGCGCCGCCAACTCTCGCGTCCGTTCGCCCGGTCCGGGGAGGGCTGACACGTGCAGCAGGTGCAGTTCACGCAGATGAAGGACGGAACGTACGAGGAGTACCAGTTCCTCCACGGCCTCGAAGCGCAGTACATCGCCGGGACGCCCGACCGGATCATCGCCGCATTGCGGCGCCTCGACGACGGCCTCGCGGGCTACCAGGTCAGCCGGTTCGAGCACTCGATCCAGAGCGCCACTCGCGCCGAGGCCGACGGTGCCGACCTGGAGATGATCGTCGCCGCGCTCATCCACGACGTCGGCGACGAGCTCGCCCCGGAGAACCACTCGCAGCTCGCTGCGGCGATGATCCGGCCGTACGTGCGCGCCGAGGTCACCTGGGTCGTGAACATGCACGGCGTGTTCCAGCAGGTGTACTACGGCCACCACGTCGGCATCGACCAGCACGCCCGCGAGGCGTACCGCGACCACCCGTGGTTCGAGAGCTGCGCCACCTTCTGTGAGCGCTGGGACCAGGCGAGCTTCGACCCCGACTACCCGTCGAAGCCGCTGGAGCACTTCGAGCCGATGCTGCGCGAGGTGTTCTCCCGCCCGCCGTTCGACCCGGCGGTCCTGCAGGAATCCTGAGCGCGGGGTCGGTCGCCGGGTCGCACGGGGTCACCCGGTGCGGCGGGTGGCGGCCGTTAGCCTGTCGTGCGCCGCTCGTCGGTCCCGACGCCCACTGGAGAACCATGCGCACCACGCTCGCCGAACTGCTCGCCACGAAGGACGTGATCCTGGCCGACGGCGCCACGGGCACGAACTACTTCCAGCGAGGCCTCATGTCCGGCCACGCGCCGGAGCTGTGGAACGAGGAGCACCCCGAGCACGTGCAGGGCCTGCACCGGCAGTTCGTCGAGGCCGGCGCCGACGTCATCCTCACGAACTCCTTCGGTGGCACCGCCCAGCGGCTCAAGCTGCACCACGCCCAGGATCGCGTGCACGAGCTGAACCGCCGCGCCGCCGAGCTCGCCCGCGAGGTCGCCGACGAGGCCGACCGCCCCGTGGTGGTCGCCGGGTCGGTCGGTCCCACCGGCGAGCTGTTCGAGCCGCTCGGTGCACTCACCCACGACGTGGCCGTTGCGAGCTTCCGCGAGCAGATCGAGGGACTGAAGGCCGGTGGTGCCGATGTCGTGTGGATCGAGACGATGTCGTCGGTCGAGGAGGTCCGCGCCGCCGCCCAGGCCGCGATCGAGGCCGGCATGCCGTACACCGCCACCTGCTCGTTCGACACCGCCGGCCGCACGATGATGGGCCTGATGCCCGACGCGCTGGTGCGGGTGTTCGACGGCCTCGCCGAGCCGCCGCTCGCGTTCGGGGCCAACTGCGGCGTGGGCGCGAGCGACATCCTGGTCACCGTGCTGTCGATCTGCTCGGGTGAGCACTCGGCCGTCATCTCCAAGGGGAACTGCGGGATCCCGCAGTTCCAGGGCAGCGAGGTCGTCTACTCCGGCACGCCGACGCTCATGGCCACCTACGCCCAGATGGCCGCCGACGCCGGCGCCCGCATCGTCGGTGGCTGCTGCGGTACCTCGCCCGAGCACCTGGCGTCGATGCGCCGTGCCCTCGACGAGCGCGTGCCCGCCCCGGCGCCCACGATCGAGGACATCGTCGAACGGATCGGCCCGCTCACCAACGCCGCGCCCAGCGCCGGCGGGGGAGAGGACCGTGGTCGTCGGCGTCGTCGCGGTGGCGGCGACTGACGGTCCGTCGACCGGGCCGGCCCGAACCGGGCCGGCTCAGAGCTGGCCGGCGCGGTGCTCGCCGCGCAGCAGCGGGAAGCGACCGATGCGCTCGAGCGCGCTCACCGTGGAGCGCATCGCGTCGGCGGGCACCGGGTGGCTGATCAGGTAGCCCTGCGCCTTCTTGCAGCCGAGCTCGTGGAGCACCTGGATCTGGTGCAGGCTCTCGACGCCCTCGGCCACGAGGTCGAGTCCGAGCGAGTGGCCCATCGCCACGATCGTGCGCACGAGCGCCCGATCGCTCGGGTTGTCGGCCACGCCCTGCACGAAGGCGCGGTCGATCTTGATGCGCTGCAGCGGGAACCGCTGGAGCAGCGACAGCGACGAGTAGCCGGTGCCGAAGTCGTCGAGCGCCACGCGCACGCCGAGCGACTTGAGCTTCTGCAGCGACGACAGCGCCAGCTCGGGCTCGGCGATCATCACGCTCTCGGTGATCTCCACCCACAGGTGGCTCGGGTCCATGCCCGAGCGCGAGAGGGCCTCGCTGACGATCGACGGCAGGCTCGGGTCGGCGAGCTGGCGGGGCGACACGTTGACCGACATCGTCGCCTGCGGGCTGCAGATGGAGTCGTCGATCCAGCGGCGGAGCTGGGTGAGCGCCTCGAGCAGCGCCCACGCGCCGATCGGCACGATCGTGCCCGTCTCCTCGGCGATCGGGATGAACTCGGCGGGCGACACGATCGTGCCGTCGCTCTGCTGCCAGCGCATCAACGCCTCGAAACCGACGACCTCGCCGGTGTCGAGCTCGAGGATCGGCTGGTGGAACAGGCGCAGCTCGTGGCGGTCGAGCGCACGGTAGAGGGCGGTCTCGACGGCGAGACGGTGGGCGATGCGTTCGTGCATGGACTCGTCGTAGAACGCCATGCAGTTGCGGCCGGAGTCCTTCGCCCGGTACATCGCCGTATCGGCGTGGCGCAGCACGTCCTCGGGCTTGGCGGCCATCGAGTCGATCGACGACACACCGATCGAGGCGGTGACGAACACGTCGCCCTGGCCGAGCGCGATGGGCTCGCGGAACACGGCGAGCAGGCTCTCGGCGAGCTTCGACGCGGCGCCGAGGGTCTTCGTGGTCGGGTCGAGCACCACGTACTCGTCGCCGGAGAGACGGGCCACCATCGCCTCGGGCGGCGCGACGCTGATGAGTCGCTCGGCCACGATGCGGAGCACCTCGTCACCCGCCGAGTGACCGAGGGAGTCGTTGATGTTCTTGAACCGGTCGAGGTCGACGAAGTAGAGCGTGGGCTCGCGGTCGGCACGCCACGACTCGTGGATGTAGCTGTTGATCCGCTCGAGCAGCAGCACTCGGTTGGGGAGTCCGGTGAGCGGATCGGTCTGCGCCGCCCGCAGCAGCTCGGCCTGCGCGTCGCTGTTCGCCCGCACCGAGTGAACGACGCGGAGGGTGACCGCGCCCGCGAGCACCAGCGCCGAGATGCTCCGCACCACCTGGTCGGTGGTGTCGCGCGGCCCGGAGGCGGCGAGCACGATGACGGGGAACACGAGCGACGAGGTGGTGATGACGAGGCGACCGAGGAGTCGCTGGGAGTCCTCGATGTTCGAGGGACGTGCGATCCAGCTGATGCTCGGGTGCAGGAACGCCGCCGAGATCGCGAAGTAGCCGAGGGCGTACAGCGCGTCGGTGTGCGCGAGCACGGATGCGGACATGTGGCCGGCGAGCACGAACGAGTACATCAGATCGCCGACCAGCACCGAGATGACCGCAGCGGCGACGTAGACGGTGGAGATGTTCTTGCCGGAGTCGGCGAAGAGCTGCACCGCCATCAGGAACAGCACCACCGAGCCCACCGGTTGGTAGAGGCCCTCGATCAGCGAGCTGATGAGCGGTTCGTCGCTGCGCTCGAGCGTCGGCTGCAGGAACGCGACCCACGAGATGAGCCAGCTGCCGAGTCCGACGATGAGCGCGTCGCCGAACACGGCGCTCGCGTTCACGCTCCGGTGTCGGCGGACGAGGAGGACGAGGATGACGACGATGAGCAGGCTGCCCATCAGGTCCATCACGTTCGTGAGCAGCCTCGGGAGGCCGGTCGTGCCCACGGTGCTGGCGACGATCTCGGTGAGCGTGTACCAGCAGCCGAGCACGGCGACCGCCACGACCAGCGGCTTCGGCACCTTGTTCCGCCGCGACGCGACCAGCATCACCACGACGGTCTGGAGGGCGGCGAAGATGTACACGGCCCCACCGAACTGATCGGGGGCGGCGAATGCCATGGCGGAGAGCGCGACGCCGCACAGGAAGTATCCGTTGGCCAGTCTTCCGCTCGTCGTCATCGTCGGACCCCGGTCCGCAAGCCCGGGGATGCCCGCCGTCGACCATCCGCCCGCCTTCTTGCTCGTTTGCGTAGCATACGGACGCGGGCGGAATAGCGCAAGGAGTGTTTTGGCGCGCGCTCTCAGTGGCAACTTGTGCCCACCGTGAGTGAGAGCTTCGACGCTCCCTGTCCCGAGCCCATCGTGTCAGATCGGACACGACAGGCCGAGAGGAGCGTCCGTGTTCGTCACTCGACACAACAGCGTCACCGACCCACAGCTGCGAGAGCGGCTCTGGCGGCTCTACGAACTCGCGTTCCGACCGATCAGCGAGCTCGCGGTGTGCCGCGAGATGATGTATCGCCACGAGTTCGAGCAGCTCGTCGCGGACCCGGTGAACCGCACCTGGGTGCTCTGGCACGACGACGCCCCGGTTGCGATGACGGTGATCACCACCGACATCAACACGACCCAGTACCTGAGCAAGCAGTTCTTCGAACGCACCTATCCCGACCACGTCCTGCGGAACGCGGTCCACTACGTCCTGTTCGTCGTCGTGCATCCCGTCTACGAGGCCAAGGGGGCGCTCGTGAAGCTGTCGAGGGAGAGCTTCGGGCTCGAGGCCGACGAGGGCAACCTGGTCGTGTTCGACACGCCCCTGGTGAACCAGCCGTCCGAGCGGGGCGGCATGGCCGAGCTGGTCGGCCGGCTCGCGCAGATGGTGTCGCCCGGCGTCGAGGCGCGTCAGGTGGACGTCCAGCGCTTCTACGCGATCGACTTCGAGCAGGGTGCGAGGCACCGTCGGGCGCTCGCCGATCAGGTGGGCGAGACCGAGGTCGAGACCAGCCGCTGAGCAGTTCGGCGAGGGTCGTCCGGGAAGGGTCGTCCGCCGCACCACGGGGAGTGGCTAGCCTGGGTCGGAACATGAATCCCACCGCTGCCATCAGCGCAGCCCCCGCTGCATGACGTCCGCCACCGCTGCCTACACCGTGGTGGTCCCCGGCCCGCACGTGATGCCGGCCCTGTGCGGCCCGCGAGACGTGTACCTCCGCCAGATCGAAGCGGCCTTCCCCGCGGCGTCGATCGTCGTGCGCGGTAACGAGGTCCACCTCGAGGGCGCCGACGCCGAACCCGCCGGACGTCTCGTCGAGGAGCTCGTGATGCTGCTGCAGCGCGGCCAGCACCTCGACGAGGCCGTGCTCGCCCGTGCGATCGACATGGTCCGCCACGACGAGCGTCCGAGCGCCGTGCTGAGCGACGACATCCTGCGCGGCGCCAAGGGCCGTCCGATCCGGCCGAAGACCGCCGGACAGAAGCGTTACATCGACGCGATCCGCCAGAACGTCATCACCTTCGGTCTCGGGCCGGCCGGCACCGGCAAGAGCTGGCTCGCCGTGGCGATGGCGGTGCAGGCGCTGCAGAGCAAGCAGGTGCAGCGGATCATCCTCACCCGTCCGGCGGTGGAGGCCGGCGAGCGCCTCGGCTTCCTGCCGGGCGACCTGATGGCCAAGATCGACCCGTATCTCCGGCCGCTGTACGACGCGCTCTACGACATGGTGGACCCCGACGGCGCACAGAAGCTGCTGGAGCGCCAGGCCGTCGAGGTCGCACCGCTGGCGTTCATGCGCGGCCGCACGCTCAACAACAGCTTCATCATCCTCGACGAAGCCCAGAACGCGACGCCCGAGCAGATGAAGATGTTCCTCACCCGCATCGGGTTCGGCTCGAAGGTCGTCGTCACCGGCGACACCACCCAGATCGACGTCCCCGACGGCCGGTCCGGGCTGCTCGGACTCGAGCGCACGCTGCAGGGCATCGACGGTCTCACCTTCGTGCACCTCGGTGCCGGCGACGTGGTGCGCCACCGCATCGTCGCCGACATCGTCGCCGCCTATGAACGCTCGTCGGAACGCTCGTCGGAACGCTCGTCGGAACGCTCGTCCGAGCGCTCGGCGTCCGGGACGGCCGGCGACGGCGAACGCTCACGGAGCGGTCGCCGTGGCTGACCCCAGTCGACCTCGGCTCGCCGCACCCGCACGTGTCGGCGGTGACGGCGAGCCGGAGGTGTTCTGCGCCGACGAGCAGTCCGACGTGCCCATCGATCTCGGTCGGTGGCAGTCGCTCGCGCTCGCGGTGCTCCGCGACGAGGGCGTGCGCGGCCTCGCCGAGCTGTCGATCCTGTTCGTCGCCGAGGACGAGATGGCGCAACTGAACCAGGACTACATGGGCAAGGACGGCCCCACCGACGTGCTCGCGTTCCCCATCGACGCGAGTGACGTCACCCAGGTGGTGGCGCCCTCGGGCGCCACGCGCGGCCCCGACCGGGCTCCCGTCGATCCTGGCGACCTGCCGTTGCTGCTCGGTGACGTGGTGGTGTGCCCGTCGGTCGCCGCGCAGCAGGCGCCCACGCATGCCGGCACGCTCGACGACGAGCTCGCGCTGCTCGTCGTCCACGGGATCCTCCACGTCCTCGGCCGCGACCACGCGGAACCGGCGGAGGCCGACGAGATGCGCGCACGAGAACGGGCGCTGCTCGAAGCGCACCACTGGGGCGGACCGGCACCGGCCGGGTTCCGCCAGGAGCAGGAGTGAGCGGAATGTCGCAAGCCGACACCTGGATGCTGGTCGCGATCGGCGCGCTGCTGGGCGTGCTGGTGTTCCTCGCCGTCGCGGAGATGGGCCTGTCGCGCATCAGCCGCCACCGGGCCCAGAGCCTCGCCGACGCCGGCAGCAAGTCCGGCAAGGCGCTGCTGTGGCTCGTCAGCAAGCCCGAGCGGTGGGTCAACCCGCTGTTGCTCACCGTCAACATCTGTCAGACGGTGCAGGCCACCCTCACCGGTATCGTCGCCAACCGCCTCTTCGGCGGCGCCGGCGTCGCGATCGGTGTCGTGCTCAACGTCATCGTGTTCTTCGTCCTCGCCGAGGCGGTGCCGAAGACCTACGCCGTGCTGTACCCCGAACGTGCTGCCCGCTTCGCCGCACGGCCCGTGCTCGCCCTGGTGCGGTTCCCGTTGCTGCGGTGGGTCTCGCGTGGCCTGATCGGTCTCACCAACGTCATCGTCAAGGGCAAAGGCCTCGAGAAGGGTCCGTTCGTCGACGAGCAGGAGTTGCTCGGCATCGTCGAGACGGCGGCCGAGGAAGGCGTGGTGGAACACGAGGAGCGCGAGCTCATCGAGAGCATCATCGAGTTCGGCGACACGGTGGTGCGCGAGGTGATGGTGCCCCGACCCGACATGGTCACGATCGAGTACCTCGCCACCGTCACCCAGGCGCTCGACGTCGCGATCGAGCACGGCTACAGCCGGTTGCCAGTGCTCGGCGACGGTGAGGACGACGACGTCGTCGGCCTCGCCTACACCAAGGACCTCATGCGGGTGGAGCGCGAAGGTGGCGGGGCCCGTCCCGTGACCGACCTGGTCCGGCCGGTGCGCTTCATCCCCGAGAACAAGCCGCTGAACCGCCTCATGCGAGAGATGCAGTCCGAGAAGTTCCACCTGGCGATCGTGGCCGACGAGTACGGCGCCATCGCCGGGCTCGTCACGCTGGAGGACTGCCTCGAAGAGCTCGTCGGCGACATCGTCGACGAGTACGACAGCGAGGACCCCGAGATCGTCCACCAGCCCGACGGCACGTTCCTCGTCGACGGCCGCGTCGCGATCGACGAGCTCGACGAAGTGCTGCACACCGAACTGCCCGACGACGACTGGGACACCCTCGGTGGTCTGGTGTTCAACACCCTCGGGCACGTGCCGGTGGAGGGCGAGCACCTCGTCACCCACGGGTGGCGGTTCACGGTGCGGGAGATGGAGGGTCGGCGCATCAAGCGCGTCGAGATCGCCCGCGAGATCGAGAGCGACGACGACGAGTTCGCCGACGACGATCGGCGACAGACCGCGCAGTAGGGTCCGCCCCCGTGCAGATCTCACTCGACGGCAAGGTCGCGCTGGTCACCGGCGCATCGAAGGGCATCGGCAAGGCGATCGCCGGCTCGCTCGCCCGCAGCGGGGCTCGCGTGATGCTGGTGTCGCGCAAGCTCGATCAGCTCGAGGCAGCCCGCGCAGACCTGGTCGCCGCGGCCGAGGCGGCCGGTGTGGCCGTGGAGCTGGAGGTGTTCGCCGCGAACGTGGGCGACCTCGACGCCGCGCAAGCGTGCGTGGCCGCCACCGTCGAGCGCTTCGGACCCGTCGACGTGCTCGTCAACAACGCCGCGACCAACCCGTACTTCGGTGCCACCCTCGGCGTCGACACCGCCCGCTACGACAAGACGTTCCAGGTCAACCTCGCCGGTCCGCTGTTCTGGACCAAGGCGGTGTGGGAGGCCGGGATGCACGAGCGGCCCGGCGTGGTGGTGAACATCGCCTCGGTCGGCGGCCTGCGCGCAGAGGCGGGTCTCGGGGTCTACAACCTCACGAAGGCCGCGCTCATCCACCTCACCCGACAGCTGGCGTCCGAGCTCGGACCCACCCGCGTCGTCGGCGTTGCACCCGGGCTGGTGCAGACCGACTTCGCCGCGTTCCTGGTCGACAACTTCGGCGACAAGCTCGCCGCACAGCTGCCGCTGAAGCGCCTCGGTGAACCGCAGGACATCGCCAACCTCGTCACGTTCCTCGCGAGCGACGCGGCGAGCTGGATCACCGGCGAGACCTACGTGATCGACGGCGGGGCCGGCGTCCGCGGCGTCGCCTGAGGCCGATCGACCTTCCGGCTCCGCTCAGTCGAACCAGGGGTCGGACCGGGCCACGGGTGTCTCGTCCTGCGATCCGGCGTGCCGCTTGGTCGACAGCGCACGGACGATGTTGGCCGTGTTGACGTTGGTGAGCAGCACCGCCATCGCGCAGCACATCACGATCGCGGCGACGACGTAGGTGCCGCGGAGGCCGAACTGCGCCGCCACCTGGCCGCCGATCAGGGACCCGATGGGCAACGTGCCCCACGCGAACCAGCGGTAGACGCTGTTCACGCGTCCGAACAGCTCGGTGGGGATCACCTTCTGCCGGAGCGACACCGTGACCACGTTCCACACCGCGGTGGCCGCCGACTCGATCATCACCGCGAGCGCGACGAACCAGACACGCGGGTAGAGCGCGGTGGCGAGCAGGGTGACGATCCACGTCGTGATCGCCCCGTAGATGCACATCGTCTGCCCGAGCCGGGCCACGACGCGGTCACCGAGCAGCCCTCCGACGACGGCCCCGATGCCCATGAGCGCGAGCAGGAAGCCGTACTGCATCTCGGAGACCCCGAGCTCCTCCAGCGCGAAGAGGACGAACACGGCCTGCGGGATCTGGAACGCCAGGTTGGTGAGCGCGAGGGCGAGCGCGATCGACCGAAGGAGCGGCTGGCGCCAGAGCCAGCGGAACCCGGTTCGCATCTCGGCGTACATCGAGGCCGACTCGTGACGCGGCGCCGTCGACGCGCGGAAGTCGCCACGGATCGGCATGATCAGCACCACCGCCACCGCGAACGTGACCGCGTCGATGCCGAACGGCCAGGCGATCCCGGTCGCGAACAGCAGCGAACCGAGCGGTGTGCCGATGAAGGTGTTGGCCGCGAGGTCGAGCGCGAGCTTGCGCCCGTTGGCCTTCTCCAGCAGGTGCTGGGGCACGACCTCGGGGAGCAGCGCCTCGGTGGAGTTGTCGAAGAACACCTCCGCGGTGCCGAGCCCGAACGCGAGGAGCCACAGCATCCAGATCTCGGCGACGTCGAAGGTGAGCGACAGCGTGAGCAGACCGAGGATCACGGCGCGCACCGTGTCGGTCACGACCATGATCCGCTTGCGGTCGGAGCGGTCGATGATCGCCCCGATCGGCAGCGAGAACAGCAACCAGGGCAGCAGCGCGGCGACGGCGACCAGCGAGATCGCCACCTCGTCGCGGGTGATGCTCGCCGCGAGCAGTGGCAGCGCTGCCAGGAAGATCCCGTCGCCGAGGTTCGAGATGCCCGAGGCCGAGAGAAGCCGCCAGTAGTCGCGCGGCAGGGCGTCGGCCGAGGTCATGGAGCTGTCGCGTCGCCCAGTCGTGAGAACGCTCCCGGCAGGTCGGGGTAGCGCTTGGTGGAGGCGCCCCCGTCCACCGAGAAGAACCCGGCGGACACGAAGTCCGATCCGGGTCCGGCGAGGAACGCCACCATCGACGCGATGTCCGCCGGCTGTGCGAACCGGCCGACCGTGGTGTTCTCGACGAACTCCTCGACGACGCCGGGAATCATGAAGAACGCCGACGTCGCGTTCGTCTGCACGAGCCCCGGTGCCACCGTGTTCACCCGGATGCGGCGGTGGCCGAGCTCCATCGCGGCGACGCGGGTGAGCATCGCGACACCCGCCTTCGCGGTGCAGTACGCGGCCATGCCCTCGGCCGGCTGGATCGCGTTGAGCGAAGCGATGTTCACGATGCTCCCACCGTCGTTCATCACGCGGCCCGCGTGCTTCACGGTGAGGAACACCCCGGTCAGGCAGAGATCGATGATCTCCTGCCAGCTCTCCAGTGGGTGATCGACGATCGGTGAGTACGCGCCCTTGCCGGCGTTCGCGACGGCGATGTCGAGCCCACCCCGGTCGGTCGCGAGGTCGGCCAGCGCGGCGACGGAGGACTCCTCCGTCACGTCGCACACCTGGACGATCACCCGGTCGCCGTGCTCGGCCTGCAGGGCGTCGAGCCCTGCGGCATCGAGGTCGCCGGCGATGACGACGGCGCCGTCGTCGACGAACCGGTCGGTGATCGCCCGGCCGATGCCTGCTGCTGCGCCGGTGACCAGCGCCAGCCTTCCGTGGAGTGACCCACTGGCCGTCGGGGCGCGTCCGTGCTCTGGATCCATCGGCCGCCGACCCTAGTCGGACGGACGGCCCGCGTCGGACGGACGGCCCGAGTCGGTGGACGGCGGGTGGTGGGCCGCCAACGCAGCGCGCACGACCTTGCCCAGCGCGGTGCGGGGGATCGCCGCCACCCGCACCAGCGCTCTCGGGGCCACGTACGGCGGGTGCCGTTCGGTGACGAGCCGTCGGAGTTCGTCGAGGGTGGGAGACGTGGCCGGGTCGGCGGCGACCACCCAGGCGACCACCCGCTGGCCCCACTCGGGGTCGTCGACACCGGCGACGGCGACGTCGGTGACCGCAGGATGGCGCCGCAGCTCGGCCTCCACGACCTCGGGCCAGACCTTCTCACCACCGGTGACGATGAGGTCGCCCCGCCGTCCCTCCACATGCAGGCGACCGTCAGGCCTCCAGTGGCCGAGGTCGCCCGTGTGCAACCACCCCTGGTCGTCGACCGGTGTGGAGCCGTCGCGGTAGCAGCGCAGGAGCATCGGACCGCGCACCAGGATCTCGCCGTCGGCGGCCACCTGCACCTCGACGTCGTCGAGCGGCACGCCGTCGTACACGACACCGCTGCCGGTCTCGGTCATGCCGTAGGTGGTGACGGTGTTCGCCGGGCGATCGGCCGGTGGGCGGCTGCCGCCGAGCACGATCAGGCGGAAGAGACTCGGGTCGATGCGACGCAGCGCGGTCGCGACCAGGCTCACGAGCGTGGCGCCGTCGCGCGCCGCGGCCGTGACGGCGGCGGCGTCGAAGCCGGGCAGGACGGTGAGACGGGTCCCGGCGTCCCACGCCTTGGTGAGCACCGAGAACCCTCCGATGTGCGCGAGCGGCAGGCACGCGAGCCAGTGGTCCTCGGTGGTCACGCCGAGGCGGCGGGAGGTCGAGCGCGCCGATGCGGTGAGCGCCTCGTGGGTGAGCACGACCCCCTTCGGCTGACCGGTCGATCCGCTCGTCGGCATCACCAGCGCATCGCCGGGTTCCACCGGCAGCCCTCCGTCGAGCAGGTGCTCACCGGTGTGGTCCGTGAGCGCCACGGGCCGCATCGTCCGGAGCAGCGCATCTCGTGCGATCGGGGGCAGCCGAGGATCGACCGGGAGCACGGCATCGCCCTCGTCCCAGGCACGACGCACCGCGGTCGTGAACGCAGGGCCGCCCGGGAGGTCGATCGCGACGAGTCGCTGCACGACTGCAGGCTACGGAACGGATCGCCGTGGTCGGGCGCCCGCGTCGCGTGAGTCTCCTACGATGCTCCCATCGAGTCCGAGCGAGCCCCCGATCGATCTCTCGATCCCGACGACGACCGACCAGCCCCCGTGGCGGGTGCCGGCGACTCGTCGCGTCGTGGCGCGGGGCCCCTCGCCGGGCTCGAGCGGCTCGACGCGCAGTGGGCGTCGACGCAGCGGGGCGGTCGTGGTGCGCGGACCCGCTCGCCGATGGCCACGGCCGTCCGGGCCGACTTCCGCTCGTCGCGATGGCGAGGCCGGCTCGCCCTGATCGCCGTCGTCGCGTGGATCGCCTACGAGTGGGGACCCGGCAACGAGACGGTCACACCGTTCCTGGTGCTGGCGGTGCTCGACCGCACCGAGGCCGGGGTCGCGTCGGTGGTGGTGCCGGCGACCGTCGGGTTCGCCTTCACCCTGGTGCAGCAGTTGCTGTCCGGCGTCACCGCGCTCGCCGGGTTCTCGATGTTCGCGGGCACCGCGCAGGCCGCCTGGCGACGTCTCAGCGTCGACGGCACCAAGGAGGTGCGTGGCTGGCACGAGATCGGCGGGGCGGCCAAGGTCGCGGTGGCCTGGGGCCTCGGCACCACGGCGGTGGCACTCGCGCAGATCGTCACCACCGGGACGGTCGGCGTGGTTCGGCACCTGCGTGCGGTCGTGCAGAGTGCGTTCCTGGCCGCCACCGGCGTCGGCGTGCTGGCCGCGGGGGTGGGAGGTCTGGCCTGGCTCGGGCGTTCGGTGCCGTCGATGCGCGGGTCGACCGACGTGGTGATCCGGGTGCTCGGCAACCCGCTGCTGTGGCTGGGGCTCGTGGTGGTGACGCTCGTCATGGATCGCCGCGCTGCTCGCAGAGCGACCGCCGTGGCCGGCAGCTGACAGACTCCACCGGATGCCCACCGCGACCTCCCGACCCTCGTTGCGCACCTGGGTGGCCGGTGCCCGGCCCCGCACCCTGCCCGCCGCCGTCGTGCCGGTCGCGCTCGGGGCCGTGGTGGGCGTGGGGCAGGGCGGCGCACGCTGGTGGACCGTCGCGCCGGCGCTCGTGGTGAGCCTCGCCCTGCAGGTGGGCGTGAACTATGCGAACGACTACAGCGACGGCATCCGAGGTACCGACGACAGCCGCGTGGGTCCGGTGCGACTCGTCGCGAGCGGCCTCGCCGCACCAGGTGCGGTCAAGCGCGCCGCGTTCGCGTCGTTCGGGGTCGCCGCGGTGGCCGGTCTCGTGGTGGCAGCCACCACGTCGTGGTGGCTGCTGGTGGTCGGCGCGGCCAGCGTGCTCGCCGGGTGGTTCTACACGGGTGGCTCGCACCCCTACGGCTACCTGGGGCTCGGCGAGGTGTTCGTGTTCGTGTTCTTCGGGTTGGTGGCCACGGTGGGGACGACCTTCGTGGTGCTGGAACGGTTGCCCGCGCTCACCTGGGTGCTCGGTTCGGTGGCGGGGTGCCTGGCGTGCGCGCTGCTCGTGGTGAACAACCTGCGCGACATCCCGACCGATCGCGAGGTCGGCAAGCGGACGCTCGCCGTGCGCCTCGGCGACCGGGCCACCCGGCGCCTCTACGAACTGCTGCTCGCAGCGGCGTTCGTGCTGCTCGTGGTGGCCGCACTGATCGGTCCGGTCGGGGCGCTCGCCGGGCTGGCCGGTGTGGTGGTGGCGGTGCCTGCGGTCCGCGCGGTGTCGGGCGGCGCGGTCGGTCGTGACCTCGTCGCCGTCCTGGGGACGACCGGGCGGGTGCAGCTCGTCGTCGGCGTGCTGACCACCGCCGGCGTCGCGTTCACGGCCTGACGATTCCGCAGGCGACCGGCCGGACGCCCACGCGTCCGCCGGTGGTCGCGTGTGCCGTCAGCGGCGACCCGCGGCGAGGAAGCCCTCGATGCGAGTGGCCACCTGCATCGGCTGCTGCAGGTGGGCCGCGTGGCCGGCGTCGAGCACGGTGGCGAACGTGCCCTCGGGGACCGAGGCGGCGATCCGTTCCGCGATCGGGACGAACTTGTGGTCGTGCTCGCCCGCCATCGCGAACACCGGCATGTTCAGCTCGACCAGCCGCTCCCAGAGCGGCACCTGGGTGCCGGTCCCGCAGAGCCGCAGGCTCGACGCCAGTCCGGCGGCGGTGTTGCGCAGCCGGTCGGCGCGCTCGTCGGGGTCCAGCGCGAGCCCGTGGAACAGCGGCTGCGCCGTCCACTCGTCGAGGAACGCGTCGACGCCGACATCGAGCAGGTGCTGGGCGAGACGTTCGTCGCTGGCGCGGCGGGCCGAGCGCTCGTCGTCGTCGACGATGCCCGGCGTCGCGCCGATGAGCACGAGCCGGTCCACGATGTGCGGGTACATGAGCGCGAGGTGCAGGCACACGCGTCCGCCGAGGCTGTAGCCCACGTACACGGCGGGGCCGGTGGTGCTGGCGAGCAGGTCGGCGGTCCGCCGGAGGTCGGCGCGCACGTTGCCCGAGTCACCGTGACCCGGCAGGTCGACGAGCACCGCCTCGCGGCGGTGCGCGGCGACGTGCTCGGCCACCGGCGCCCACGAGCGCCCGGTCTGGGTGAAGCCGTGGACGAACACCATCCGCGGCCCCGTGCCTCGGGTGCGGGCCGCGAGCGGTCCGGCGAGGACCCTCCAGTCAGGCATCGGCAGCGGTACCGGCGGTGCCGGCGGTGTCCGGGGTGTCGGGGGTGTCGGGGGTGTCGGGGGTGTCGGCGGTCGCTCGGAGGCGGTCGGCGAGGCGCCGGAGCACCTGGACGAACACGTCGCGCTCCTGTGCTCCGGGCACCATCCACCCCTGGCCCTCGGGCCCGGCGAACACGAACGTGGGCACGGCGGTGATGTCGTGGTCGCGGGCGAACGACAGGAATCGACGCACCTCGTCGGCGCCGTCGTCGCTCTCGAGGAACGCCGCCACGCGGTCGCGATCCAGGCCGACGTCGGCGGCGCAGTCGGCGAGCACGTCGGGATCGCCGATGTCCAGGCCGTCCTCGAAGTAGGCGCGCAGCAGACGGTCCTTCATCGCGGACTGGTGGCCGGTCGCCTCGGTGAGCCACAGCAACCGGTGCGCCAGCAACGTGTTCGCGCGCAACGCCCGGTCCATGCGGAACTCGATGCCCTCGGACGCAGCGACGTCGGTCACGTGCCCGATGATCTGCGCGGCCCGCTCGGGGCCGCCGAACTTCTTCGCGTACGCCTCGCTCACCGGGGTGGCCTTCCCGGGCGACGCGGTGGGATCGAGCTGGTAGGGCCGGTAGACGGCACGCACCTCGATGTCGTCACCCGCCTCCCGCAACGCCGCCACGGCGTTCTCGAACCGGCGTTTGCCGATGTAGCACCACGGGCAGACGACGTCGGACCAGATCTCCACCTCGAGCACGGTCGGCATGGATCCACCCTAGAGCGCCCCGTATCGTTCACGGCGTGCCGACCCCTGCGACACCGACCGATCGGCTCCGCGATGCGGCGGCCGTGCAGGCCACGTTCTGCGCCACGCTGGTCGACCAGTGGGTCCGTGACGGCGTCACCCACGCGATGATCGCCCCGGGATCGCGGAGCACCCCGATGGCGCTCTCGATCGCGGCCTCGCCGGAACTGCACGTCGAGGTCTTCCACGACGAGCGGTCCGCCGCGTTCGCCGCACTGGGCGCCGGACTCGCGAGCGGGCGTCCGGCGCTGCTGCTGTGCACCAGCGGGACCGCTGCGGCCCACTTCCACGCAGCGGTCGTGGAGGCGCACCTGAGCGACGTGCCGGTGCTGGTGCTCACCGCCGACCGGCCGCCCGAGCTCCGAGACGTCGGTGCGCCGCAGACCATCGACCAGACCAAGCTCTACGGCGACGCGGTGCGCTGGTTCCACGATCCCGGTGTTCCCGACGCCGACCGGGCGTCCACCTGGCGTGCGCTCGCCCGGCACGCCCTCGCGCGTACGCTCGGCGTCCGGCGCGGCCCGGTGCACCTCGACCTGCCGTTCCGTGAGCCGCTGGTGGGGGAGTCCCGGGATCTGCCGGCACCGCACCTCGGCCGGCTGCTCGTCGACGCACCAGCCCTGCGGCTCGGAGCGCTGTCGATGCAGCTCGACCGTGAGCGCGGCGTGATCGTCGCCGGCCGGGGCGTCGACGACCCCGCTGCCGTGTCCGCGCTGTCGGTCGCCACCGGGTGGCCGATCCTGGCCGATCCCCGGTCCGGGTGTCGTCGGTCGCCGGGAGCGGTCACAGCGTTCGACTCCGTGCTCCGTCACGACGATTTCGCCGCGTCGCACGTGCCCGAGGTGGTGGTGCACCTCGGCGAACCGCCGGCGTCGAAGGTGCTGGCCTCGTGGCTCGCCGAGTCCGGCGCGATCCAGGTGCGGGTCACCGACACGGACCGATGGATCGACCCGGCCCACACGGTGGCGCATCGGGTGGTGGCACCGATCGGCGAGTTCTGCACCCGTCTGGCGGGCGAGTTGCGCGGGGCCGGCGGGAGCGACTGGCGCGAGCGCTGGATCCGTGTGTCGGCGATCGCCGACGACCGGCTCGCCGCTGAGCTCGACGTTCCCGCAGTGCTCACCGAGCCGGCGGTGGCCCGTGCGGTGTCCCGGCAACGGGGGCACGTCGTCGTGGCGTCGTCGATGCCGGTGCGCGACCTCGAGTGGTTCGGTGCCCCTGACCAGACCGCCTCGGTGTGGTCGAACCGCGGTGCGAACGGCATCGACGGCACGGTGGCCACGGCGATCGGCATCGCGTCGGTGACGGGCGAGCCGGTCACGGTGCTGCTGGGCGACGTCGCGCTCCTGCACGACGCCTCGTCGCTCACGGCGCTCGCGCGTCGGGACGTCACCGTCCGCATCGTGGTGGTCGACAACGACGGTGGCGGCATCTTCTCGTTCCTGCCGCAGGCCGGGGCGCTCGGCGAGTCGCGCTTCGAGCAGCTCTTCGGCACCCCGCACGGCACCGATCTCGTGGCGCTGGCACAGGCGCACGGCTTGCCGGCCGACGTCGCCGGCGACGCCGGATCGCTCGCCGAGTTGCTCGACCGACCCGGATCGAGGGTCGTGGTGGTACGCACCGACCGGCGCGACAACGTCGTCGAGCACGCCCGGCTGCACGCCTGCGTCACCGACGCGATGCGTCCCCGCTGAGCCGCTCCAGGAGGTCGAGCATCACGCGTTCCACGTCGTGGGCGCCTCCCGCCGGGCCATCCGGCGACGGGCTCGACCGCGGCTCCTCGCCGTCCGCGGGCGCTACGGGCGCACGATCGCGCTGAGCATCGCCTGCAGCTTCGCCTGCGTCTCGGCGAGCTCGGCCGACGGGTCGCTCGCCGCCACGATGCCGCCGCCGGCCACGAGGCGGGCGCTGCATCGGTCGTCGCTCAGCTCGGCACAGCGGATCGTCACGGCCCAGGTGCCGTCGCCGCGTGCGTCGACCCATCCGACCGCACCGCCGTAGCGGCCCCGGTCGAAGCCCTCGTGCTCGGCGATCAGCTGCAGCGCCTCGGCGCGCGGGAACCCGCCGAGCGCCGGCGTGGGCGACAGGGCGCGCACCAGCTCGAGCACGTCGGGCCGCGGGTCCGACAGCCGGCCCTCCATCGCCGTGCCGAGGTGCTGCACGTTCGCGACCCGCACGATCGACGGCTCGGGCTCCCAGTCGAGGTAGCTGCACCAGGGCAGCAGGGTGTCGTGGATCATGTCGATCACGACGCGGTGCTCCACCTGGTCCTTGGTGCTCGCGACGAGTTGCTCGGCGATGCGGTCGTCGGTGGCCGGATCGCCCGTGCGCGGCGCCGTGCCGGCCAGCGGGTGCGACCGCACCACGTCGCCCGTGACCGACACGAGCAACTCGGGCGACGCCCCGACGAGGCCGTCGATCGAGTACCGGTGGCTCGACCCGAACGAGGCGCGCAGCCGCAGCAGCACGGCGTGCACGTCGATCGGTTCGTCGCTGCGCACCGACACCTCGCGGGCGATCACGGCCTTGAGCAGCGATCCGTCGCGCACCGCGTCTCGTGCGGCGACGACGGCCGACAGGTAGCGGTCGATCGGCGTCAGGGGACCGACGTCGAACCGCTGTGCCCGGGGTGACGGCCGCGGCGCCGGGGAGAGGTCCGGCGCGGGCTCGTCGCCACCCTCGATCCGGGTGACCCACCGTGTGCCGTCCGCCGCCACGCCGACCAGCAGCGCGGGGACCACGAGCGTCGCGGATCGCCCCGGCTCGAACGGCACGGCACCGAGTGCGATGGGGGAGCGGCCACCCACTCGATCGTCGTGATCGATCGAGGCCAGGAGCGCGGGAGCGTCGTCGATCGACACGCGTGCGGCGACCCCGCGGCCCGCGACCCCGATGCCGTCACGGACGAACAGCATCCCGTCGCCGCCGGCGACGTCGTCGAGCTCGAGGCCCGGGGTGTCGAGCGCGACGGTGACGGCCCGCATGTCAGCGGCGCGTCCCGACCATGAGCTGGGTGAGGCCGCCCGACAGCTGGTGGTGCGAGGCGTCGGAGAACCCGGCGGCGCGCAGGTCGGCGAGCATCTGCTCGGGCGACGGGAGGTACGCCACGCTGCGCGGCAGGTAGCGGTACGCCGGGCCGTCGCTCAGCAGCCCGCCGATGCGCGGCACGATCCGGCCGAAGTAGATGCTGTTGCCCCATCGGATCAGCGGGTTGCGCGGCACCCCGACGTCGAGCAGCGCGATCCGGCCGCCCGGGCGAACCACCCGGCCGAGCTCGGTGAAGAACGCCGGGAGGTCGACCAGGTTGCGCAGTGCGAACCCGCACGTGACGCCGTCGACGGCGCCGTCGGGCACGGGCAGGTTCAGGATGTCGGCCTGGATTCGGGGCGCACCGCTGCGGTCCGCGGACAGCATGCCGAAGCTCAGGTCGGCCGACAGCGGCCGCATGCCGGCCCGCGCCAGGTCGATGCACAGGTCGCCCGTCCCGCTCGCCAGGTCGAGCACGGTGCTGCCGGCCGGGAGCGCGAGGCGCTTCACCGCGGTGCGCCGCCAGCGCACGTCGAGGCGGAACGTCATGATCCGGTTGACCATGTCGTAGCGCGGGGCGATCGCGTCGAACATCTGCCGGACGGCGACGACCTTCTCCTGACCCTCTGGGAGGGTGTCTCGGTCCCAGGCGCGTTCGTTCACGCCGCAGAGGCTACGGGGCGGTGTCGGGCCGCCCCCGGACCGTCGGCCCCGTGTGCCGCATGTGACAGGATCGCCCGCCATGGGGAACGAACTGTGGCGACGCGGAGCGCTGGAGCTGGCGGGCATGATCGCCCGCCGCGAGGTGACGAGCACCGAGGTGGTGCGGGCGCACCTCGACCGGATCGACGAGGTGAACCCGGCGCTGAACGCGGTCGTGCGCCGGCTCGACGAATCGGCGCTCGAGGCGGCCGCCGCGGCGGATGCGGCCGTCGCCGCGGGCGAGCCACTGGGTGCGTTCCACGGTGTGCCGATGACGGTGAAGGAGAACATCGATCTCGCCGGCACGCCCACCACGAGCGCGCTCGTGGCGTTCGCCGAGGCGATCGTGCCGGTCGACGCACCGATCGTCGAGCGGATGAAGGCGGCCGGTGCGATCGCGATCGGGCGCACCAACCTTCCCGACATGGGCCTACGGGTGACCACCGAGTCGTCGCTGCACGGGGTGACGCACAACCCGTGGCACCCCACCCGCACGGCCGGTGGTTCGAGCGGCGGTGAGGCCTCGGCGCTCGCCAGCGGCATGAGCCCGATCGGACTCGGCAACGACATCGGCGGCTCGCTGCGCAACCCGGCGCACTGCTGTGGCATCGCCTCGATCAAGCCGTCCACGGGGGTGATCCCGTCCGCAGGCGTCCTGCCACCGGAGGAGCAGACGATCAGCTTCCAGCTCATGGCCGTGCAGGGCGTGATGGCCCGGCACGTCGCCGACGTGCGTGCGGGGTTCCTCACCGTCGCCGGACCGCACGAGCGCGACCCGCTCTGCCTGCCGGTGTCGATCGCCGGGCTCGACCCGTCGCGTCCGCCGCGCGTCGCCGTCGTCACCGACCCGCCCGGCGGGACCACGCACCCCGAGGTGAGCGCGGCGATCCGGCGTGCCGCCGACGCCCTGAGCGATGCGGGTGCCGAGGTCGTCGAGGCGGTTCCGAGCACCTACGAGCGGGCGATCGAGCTGTGGGCCGGCATGCTCGGAACCGACCTGCGGATCATGAAGCCGCTGCTCGACATGGTGATGGGCGACGCGGGTCGCTCCTTCCTCGAGCACACGATGGACATCTTCCCGGCGCTCGACCTCGCCGGCTTCGCCGCGGTGTTCCTGGCCCGATCCGGGGTGGAGCGCGACTTCTTCGACTTCCTCGGCCGTCACGACGTCATGCTGAGCCCGACGTGGGCCCACCCGCCGTTCGAGCTCGGCGCCGACGCAGCCACGGTCGAGGGGGCGCGAGCCACGCTCGACACGATGCGGCCGGTGCTCCCGGCCAACCTGCTCGGTCTGCCGGCCGCGGTGGTGCCGGTGGGGATGGCCGACGGCACCCCGGTCGGTGCGCAGCTCGTGGCCCGCAAGTTCGCCGACCTGCGGTGCCTCGACGTGGCCCAGATGCTGGAGGAAGCGTTCGGGACGATCACCCCGATCGACCCGCGCCGCTGACGGCCGCTCAGGCGTCGAGGGCCGTCTGCTTCGCCCAGCGGTAGTCGGCCTTGCCCGACGGCGACCGCACGATGTGGTCGACGAACACGACCGCCTTCGGGAGCTTGTAGCGAGCGATGTGCCGCTCGGCCTCGTGCAGCAGCGCCGCCTGGTCGGGGGAGCGGCCCTCGCGCAGCCGCACGATCGCCACCACCTCGTTGCCCCACCGCTCGCTCGGCCGGCCCGCCACCACGCAGTCGTACACGTCGGGGTGCGCCTTGATCGCGGCCTCCACCTCCTCGGCGAAGATCTTCTCGCCACCGGAGTTGATCGTCACCGAGTCGCGGCCGTGGAGCTCGATGACGCCGTCGGCGCGCAGCCGGGCGCGGTCGCCGGGCACGGCGTAGCGGACGCCGTCGACCACGGGGTAGGTGCGTGCCGTCTTGGCGGCGTCGCCGAGGTAGCCGAGCGCCAGCCGGCCGCTCTTCGCGAGCCAGCCGAGCTCGTCGTCGCCGAGGGCGAGCTCGCGGTCGAGGTCGGCCGACAGCACGTGGTTGCCGGGGGAGATGGGGAACGTGCCGGTGGTGGCGCCGCTGCCCGCCGACACCTGCGACAGCTGGCCACCGGCCTCCGACGACCCGAGACCGTCCACGATCATCAGCGTGGGCAGGTGCTGCAGGAACTCGTTCTTCGAGCCGGCCGACAGCGGCGCGCCACCGGACAGCAGCACCGTGAGGCTGGAGAGGTCGTAGGTGTGCTGCGCCAGGCCGTCGAGCAGCGGGCGCGCGAAGGCGTCGCCGACGATGAGCAGGAAGTTGAGCTGCTCGCGTTCGATGAGTCCCCACACGTCGGCCGGGTCGAGGCGCTCGGGCACCGACTGGACGAAGACGCAGCCCCCGGTGTTCCAGGTGCGGAAGCTCATCCAGTGGCCGGCGCCGTGCATGAAGGGGGGAGCGAGCAGGGCGCGCAGGCCTCCGACGGCCTCGGCCACGACCCCGTCGAGGGTGTCTGCCCGCGAACCGCCGAAGCACTCGACGTTCGCGTCGGCGTTGCGCCAGAGCACCCCCTTCGGCATGCCGGTGGTGCCGCCGGTGTAGAGGATGTAGAGGTCGTCCGGACTCCACGTCACGTCGGGACGCTCGGGTGAGGCGGCGGCGAGCGCATCCTCGTACCACACGGCACCGGGCAGGAGGTCGTTGCCGGAGGCGTCGGGCACCTGCAGCACCACGCGGACGCTCGGCACGTCGGGCAGCACCTCGGCGAGCGTGGGCGCGAACTGGCTGTGCACCACGACGGCCTCAGCAGCAGCGTCATTCAGCAGGTAGCGCAGCTCCTCGGCGACGTAGCGGTAGTTGACGTTGAACGGCGCCAACCGTGCCTTGAACGAGCCGAGCATGCACTCCAGGTACTCGTTGCCGTTGTGCAGGTAGATCGCCAGGTGCGACTGGCCGCTCTCGTGGCCCTGCAGCTCGGACCGCTCGGTGCGGACCCCGAGCCCCTGCGAGCGGAGATGGTTGGCGAGCCGGCGCGTGCGCTCGGTGACCTGGGCCCACGTGAAGCGCCGGTCGCGGAACACGAGGCACTCCTCGTCGGGCCGGCTCGCGGCGATGGCTTCGTGCACCTCGGCGACGGAGAACTCCATCCCCCGCAAGCTAGGCAACGTGTGCCGGAGGTCACGAATCGTCCTCAGGACGGATCGCGTCGACCCACCCACGTTGCGTGGTCGGCGTGCACGGAGGGTGTGAGTCGTTCGGACCATCCCGGGGCTGCTCCCTCCCGTGTCCATCGGTCCTGGTGCATCCTCACGGCATGCTCCAGCTCCTGCAGGTCGCCGCCCTCACGCTCGCGGCGCTCGAGCTCCCGATCGGCGTCCGGCACGCCCGTGCCTCCTGGTCCGGGAGTCGCTCGTGAGCGCGCTCACCGACCTCGCGACCGTCGCGCTGTGGCCGCTCGCTGCGATCGCCCTCGTGCTGTGCGGGATGACGCTCGCCTCCAGCGGACGCTCGGCACCGCCCACGGCGGAACGCCGAGCGGCGGCCTCGGCCCCGGGTGGACGTCGCGCCACCGACGGACTCCCCGGTGACCGCACGATGGTGGTGGTCACGGGCGAGACGAGCGCCGACACCGTGCGGCGAGCGATCGAGGGTGCCCGCGGTGGTGCGTCCTCGGCCCGACCGGTCGACGTGGTCGCCGATCCGGTGCGACCGCACCCGCGCTGGGAGGCCGTCGGCTGACGCCGGGCGGCCCGGTCGACGCCCGGTCGGGGTCGGGTCGGGGTCGGTCGGGGTCGGTCGGCACCGGGCGACGGCCCGACGAACGAGTGCGGTTAGGGTGCGCTCGATGACTGGACACGGCACGAACGACGTGATCTTCGGCATGTTCATGCCGCAGGGTTGGAAGATGGAGCTCGCCGAGATCGAGGGCGCGGCCGCGAAGTGGGACACGGCGGTGTCGATCGCACTGCGCGCCGAGGAACTCGGCTACGACTCGATCTGGGTCTACGACCACTTCCACAACGTGCCCCGACCCGCACACGAGGCCGTGTTCGAGTGCTGGACCACCATCGCCGCGATCAGCCAGCGCACCACGCGGGTGCGGCTCGGCCAGATGGTGGGGTGCAACAGCTACCGCAACCCCGCGGTGCTGGCGAAGATCACCTCCACCATCGACGTGATCAGCGGAGGCCGGCTGGACTGGGGTATCGGTGCGGGGTGGTACGAGAACGAGTACCGCGGGTACGGGTTCGACTTCCCCAAGCCGAAGGATCGCATCGGGATGCTGCGCGAGAGCGTGGAGATCGTCCGCAGCATGTGGACCCAACCGCAGACCACGTACGACGGCAAGTACTACAAGCTCTCCCGGGCGAACTGCGATCCCAAGCCGCTCCAGACGCCGCACCCGCCGATCTGGATCGGGGGCGGCGGCGAGCAACTCACGTTGCGCGTGGTGGCGATGTACGCCGACTACTCGAACTTCGGCGGCAAGCCCGACGAGTGGACGCGCAAGCGCGAGATCCTGAAGGGTCACTGCGCGGCCGTCGGTCGCGACGAGGACACGATCGGCAAGACCTGGTCGCCCGAGGTGTTCATCCGCTCCACCGAGGCCGAGGTCGTCGCCGCCGGCACGAAGAGCCTGTGGGGCGAGCCGTTCGAGGCGTGGCGCGACGCGAACCTGGTCGGCACGCCCGAGCAGGTGTGCGAGAAGATCCAGACCTACCTCGACCTCGGGTGCACCGGGTTCATCCCGTGGTGCCCCGACTACCCGAGCACGGAGACCATGGAGCTCTTCGCCCGCGAGGTCATGCCCAACTTCCGCTGAGCGGCGCCGGACGCGCACGGGCCACGGTCGGCCCGACGCCGTCGGGTACGGTCGTCGGCCATGGGCGACGTGGTCATCCCGAACTTCGGAGCACTGCTGGCTCCGTACATCTCCGCCGTGCCGGCCGAGGCGATGCCCCGGTTCCTCGCGCTGCTCGAGCGCGGTGCGGCCGACCGCTACCGCGGCTGGGCCGCAGCGCTGCCCGAGCACGCCGAGGTGCTGCTCACCTGCGCGGAGGCCGAGGACGAGATCGCGGACCGGATCGAGCGCGCCTTCGAGCTCGACGAGTCGTTGCGTCCGGCGCTCGAGGCGCCACTGCCCGGCGCGATCCGCACGTACTACGACGTCTTCGACGCCGTGCCCGTCTGGGACCAGATCCGCATCCAGGCGAACGCCGAACGACAGGGCGCTCAGGCGTGGCGCAACATCGCCACCCGCACCACCGACCCGCAGGTGATCGAGGCGCTCGCCGCGTGCTCGGTGCTCGAGGAGCAGAGCGCCGACCGGCTCGACGCGCTGCTCGCCGCGCACGCGAACTGACGCCGCTCCGCGGTGGCGGCGCCGATGCCGTGGTTGGCGCCGCTCACGATGGCGACGTGGGTGGCTGACGTCATCGGCCCATCATCGCCGCGGCGGTGTGCACGGATCGCACGGTTTCGGCGGCCCGGACGCGACGACACCCGGGCGTGGGCCCGGGTGTCGCGGACGTGACGATCGGGACGCGGGCTCGGTGCCCGCCCCGGCTCACTCGTAGCTGCGGAAGATCACCTCGGCGACGCAGCTCGGCTTCGCCGCACCCTCGCACTCGAAGGTGAAGCCGTAGGTGACCTGCACGCCACCGGCGATGTCCTCGACGTTCATGAGGGTGACGCCGAGGCGCAGCTTCGCGCCCACCGGCACCGGCGACATGAAGCGCACCTTGTTCGCGCCGTAGTTGACGCCCATGCGGAAGCCGGTGGTGATGACGACCTGCGGCATCAGCACGGGACCGAGCGAGAGCGTGAGGTACCCGTGGGCGATGGGGCCGCCGAACGGACTCTCGGTCTTCGCCCGCTCCACGTCGACGTGGATCCACTGGTGGTCGCCGGTCGCCTCGGCGAACTGGTTCACCCGCTCCTGGGTGATCTCCATCCACTCGCTGTAGCCGAGGTGCTCGCCGACGAGCGCCTTGAGTTCCGCGGTTCCGTTGATGATGCGTGCTGCCATGCCCGGAAGCTTGGCAGGTCCTCGTCGCCTACGGTGAAGCCGATGGATCTCGTGCGCGTGCTCACGTACCCCCTCCGCGTCACGAGCCGCTCGGCCCGTCTGCTACGCAGTGTGCTCATGGGGGACTTCCTGAGCGCGTACGCCCTGACACAGGGCACCAAGTTGGCGGTCGTCGACGACCGCCCCGACGGCACCGTCCGGATGCTGACCTTCGCCGAGCTGGAGGCGGCGTCGAACCGCCTGGCCAACGTGCTGCTCGGTCTCGGTGTGCGACCCGGTGACTCCAAGGTCGTGTGGTGCGGCCAGAACTCGATCGGCCTCGTGCAGATGATCAACGCCGCCCGCAAGCTCGGCGTCACCGCCGTGCCGCTCAACTACCGGTTGAGCGACGAGGAGGCCGCGTACGTCACCGACCACAGCGACGCCACCATCGTGTACGTCGACGCCGAGTTCGCGCCGATGTTCGAGCGCATCCGCGGCGAGCTGCCCAAGGTGGAGCACGTCCTCGTGTTCGACGGTCCGACGGCGGACGGCATGATCGACGTCGACGCGCTGGTCGCGGCGGCGAGCGACGCCCAACCGGTGATCCCCGAGGGCACCGAGCCCGGCGCCACGATGATCTACACGAGCGGCACCACCGGCAAGCCGAAGGGTGCGCTGCGCCGCGGCAGCAGCGGTGCCGAGCAGGCGGCGGCGATGATCGCGTTCATCGGCTACACGCCCGACGACGTGTACATCCCCACCGGTCCGCTCTACCACTCGGGTCCCGGCGGGTTCATGGGCATCGCGCAGGCGCTCGGCCAGACGGTGGTGCTGCAGCGGAAGTTCCACGCCGAGGACTGGCTGCGCCTCGTGCAGACCTACCGCGTCACCTCGACGTTCTCGGCACCCACGCCGATCCGGATGATCTGCAACCTGCCCGACGAGGTGAAGGCCCGCTACGACGTCAGCTCGATGAAGCGGATGATCGCGAACGCGGCGCCGTGGAGCTTCGCGCTCAAGCAGATGTACCTGTCGTACTTCCCGGCCGACTCGCTGTTCGAGGTGTACGGCAGCACCGAGCTCGGTGTGAACTGCATCCTTCGCCCCGAGGACCAGCTGCGCAAGCCGGGTTCGTGCGGCAAGCCGGCGCCGATGGTGGAGGTGAAGCTGTTCGACGACGACGGCAACGAGGTCACCGGCGCCGGTCCGGAGCACACCGGCGAGCTGTTCGTGAAGAGCCCGAGCGTGTTCGCCGACTACTACAAGCAGCACGACAAGTACCTCGCCGACAACAAGCACGGCTACCAGACCGTCGGCGACATCGCCTACCGCGACGACGAGGGCTACGTCTACATCTGCGACCGCAAGAAGGACATGATCATCTCGGGTGGCATGAACATCTATCCGGCCGAGATCGAGGCGGCGCTCGAGCACCATCCCGACGTGCTGGAGGTCGCGGTGTTCGGCACGCCGAGCGAGGAGTGGGGCGAGAACGTGCACGCGGTGGTGGTCTGCCGTGAGGGCGCCACGATGACGCCGGAGCAGGTGATGGCCTTCGCCCGCGAGCACCTCGCGCACTACAAGGTGCCGCGTTCGGTCACGTTCCTCGACGAGCTGCCGAAGACCGGCAGCGGGAAGATCCTGAAGCGCGAGCTCCGCGCCCCGTTCTGGGCTGGCCGCGACAGCAAGGTCTGACCGAACCGGTCGCGGGTCAGTAGCCGAGGCGCTCGACGCGGTCGGGGCGGCGCTGCCAGTCCTTGTCGACCTTCACGAACAGCTCGAGGTACACGCCCTCCGGCAGCTGCCGGCGCACGCGGGTGCCGACCTCCTTCAGCACCGCGCCGTGCTTGCCGATCACCATGCCCTTCTGGCTGTCACGCTCGACGACGATCTCGCAGCGGATGCGCGGCCACTCCCACTCGGTGACCCGCGTGGCGATCGAGTACGGCAGCTCGTCGCGGGTGACGGCGAGCAGCTGCTCGCGCACGAGCTCGGCCACCCACTCCTCCTCCGGCAGGTCGCGCACCGTGTCGTCGGGGAAGTACATCGGGCCCTCGGGCATCCGCAACGACAGGTGCTCCACGAGCGGTCCGATGCCCTCGCCGGTCCGGGCCGAGACGGGGAAGTAGGCGTCCGCCCCGAGCGACGAGACGGCGGCGAGCTGAGCGACCACCTGCTTCTTGGAGAGCTGGTCGATCTTGTTCAGCACGACGACCGCCTTCGACACGTCGAAGCGCGCGGCCACCCACTCGTCGCCCTTGCCGAAGCCGGCGGTGCCGTCGACCACCAGCATCACGACGTCGACGTCGCTCATGCTGTCGAGCGCGGTCGCGTTCACGCGCTCGCCGAGCGCCGTGACCGGCTTGTGCAGACCCGGTGTGTCCACGAACACGAGCTGTGAATCGGGCCGGGTGAGCACGCCCCGAACCCTCGTCCGCGTCGTCTGCGGCTTGTCGCTCACGATGCTCACCTTCGAGCCGCACATCGCGTTGACCAACGTCGACTTCCCGACGTTCGGGCGGCCGACGACCGCGATGAAACCGCTGCGCATGAGGGTCGACGCTACCTGGCGCTCAGCCGGGCACCGAGGTGGCGGTCGGGGTCTCCGTGGCCGGGGGCGCCGGAACGGTGGTGGTCGTGGTGGTCTGGGGTGGCGCCCCCACCAGGAGCCCCTGGTAGTCGTCGAACGTCACCGTGTCGGCGTTCGACCCGTCGCCGGCGATCGCCTGGATCGCGTTCCCGCCCTGCGTGAACTGCACCGGCCCGATGCCGCCGAGCTGTCCGATCGTGAGCACGAGCTGCGCGAAGAACAGCCGCTGGTCGCGGCTCGGCATCGTGTCGAAGATGTCGGCGGGCAGGTCGATGATCGCCGTGCCTCGTTCCTTCTGCACCGTGATCCGGCGACCTGCGGACTCCGGGATCGTGGTGCGCAGACCCCGACCGATGTCGCTCGGTGGCCCCTCGAGCAGCGCGGCCAGCACCTGTGCCGGAGCCGCCGGACTCGCGAGCGGCACCGACACCGAGTTCAGCTGGCTGCCGGCGACGAAGTAGACGAGGACGAGCTCGGTCGGGATCTCGGTCGTGGAGGTCAGAGCGATGGTGGAGCTGGTGGCGACGATCGTCGTCGGTGGCACCGTGGTCGACGTGGTGGTCGTGGTCTGGTCGAGGTCGAACTGGATGTCGTCGCCACCGATCTGCTCGAACTCGCTCGACTGGGGCAG
>WLDE01000019.1 GCA_009704985.1 Actinomycetota bacterium
AGACACGCTCAACCGCGGCTCCCACTCATGTGCTGCAAACGGCTCCGACCTCAACGGACCAAGCCACTTCCCTCATCCGGGGCATCCGTGGCCGAGCCGGACGTGGCAATCAGTCGAACGGGGCAGAACCAACCGGCCCTCCCCAGAGCACTCCTCGACGCCACCACCCGAAACGGCCGGGATGAACATCCAACCCTGGAACCCCGATGTGATCAAGCACCGGTGTTCCTTACATGAGCAGGCGAGCCGTCGCGGCACCGTCCTGGGTGGCAAGCTCGGACGAATCCGCTGGTCAGCAGTCGGTGATGGCGCCCAGGACCCCTGGTCTCGGGGTCGGTCCCGGGCTGATCGGGGCCGGGATCCGCGAACCGTGTCACACCCCGTCGCCATCATGATCCCCATGGAACCCCTCGTCGTCGCCCTCCTGGCCACCCTGCTGGTGGCAGCGCTCGCGATCGGCTGGCTCGTGGCGCAGCAGGCCGCCGCCCGGCAGTCGCAGCCGCCCGCCGAGCCGCTCGCGCCCCCGGCACCGCCCGTCGACGTCGCAGCGCTCGTGGCGGCGGCCCGTGCCGAGGCCCGCGAGGAGGCCGCCCAGCTCGCGGCCGAGCAGCAGGCACTGCTCCAGCAGCAGCACGCCATGCTGCAGGCGTCGCTCAGCCAGTCGCTCTCCACGCTCCAGCAGCAGTCGCTGGCCGAGCGCGAGGCCGCCCTCGCCCAGCTCGCCACCATCGCGAAGGAGCACCTGGGTGCCCAGGTGGCGGCCAGCCAGGCCGAGCTCACGGCCAAGAAGGACGTGATCGACACGACGCTCGAGCAGATGAAGGGCGAGATGCGCTCCGAGCTCGGGCGGCTCGGCCAGATCGTCGCCGGCCTGGGCGAGCGCAGCGCCGAGCAGTTCGGCCAGGTCGACCAGTCGCTGCGGGCGCACGCCGAGATCGTGCAGCACCTCTCCACCACCACCCAGAGCCTGCGCGAGGCGCTGGCCAACTCCAAGACCCGCGGCCAGTGGGGTGAGCGCATGGCCGAGGACGTGCTGCGCCTGGCCGGCTTCATCGAGAACGTCAACTACGTGAAGCAGACCGCCGTCGAGGGCGACGGCCGCGGCATGCCCGACTTCACCTTCTTCATGCCGAAGCAGCACGTGCTCTACATGGACGTGAAGTTCCCGCTCAGCTCGTACCTCAAGTACCTCGATGCCGGCACCGAGGCCGAGCGTCAGGCGCACCGCGACCAGTTCCTCCGCGACGTCCGGATGCGGGTCCGCGAGCTGTCCAAGCGCGAGTACGCCAAGTCGAGCAGCGCCGCCACGGTCGACCAGGTGCTGCTCTTCCTGCCCAACGAGTCGTTGTCGGCGTTCATCATCGAGCAGGACCCCACCATCGTCGACGAGGCGATGAAGCAGGGCATCGTGCTCTGCTCGCCGGTCACCCTGCTCGCCTTCCTCGGTCTCATCCGGCAGGCGTTCGACAGCTTCATGATCGAGCAGACCAGCGACCAGATCCTGGCGTTGCTCGGCAAGTTCGGCGAGCAGTGGGGCAAGTACACCGACTCGCTCGACACGGTGAAGAAGCGGTTCGACAGCGTGCAGCGCGAGTTCGACAACCTGCTCGGCACCCGCAAGCGCGCCCTGGAACGCCCGCTGCGCGAGCTCGACGCCATCCGCCGCGAGAAGGGCCTGCCCGTCGACGGCCAGCTCTTCGAGACCACCGGCACCGATCCGGCGTGGGACAACGTGCGCGAGCTGGGCGCCTGACCGCCTCCGAGCCGCTTCCTGGCCGGCCCGCGTGCGCCGCACACCGGTCGGGCAGACTGCTGCCATGAGCCAGCCCTCGTTCGACTTCCCGGCGTCGGAGTCCGACGACATCGGCGACGTTCTCGACCGCGGGCTGGATCTCGACGACGAGGGGGTGCCCACCTTCTCCGTCGCCGAGCTCACCGACGCGATCAACGGCACCCTCCGGCGTCGCTTCGGCGACGGGGTGTGGGTGCGCGGCGAGATCCAGGGCTGGAGCGAGCGGGGTCCCCACGCGTACTTCCGGCTGGTCGAGGAGACCGAGCAGGGCCGGGCCGTGCTCAACGTGCAGTTCTTCGCCCCGGCCCGCGCCCGGCTGCGGCCGATCCTGGCCAAGCACCGGCTGCGGCTCGCCGAGGGGCTCCGGGTGCGGATCTTCGGTCACCTCGACGTCTTCCCCGGCAACGGCCAGCTCGGCCTGAAGATGAGCGGCATCGATCCGCGCTTCACGCTCGGCGACCTGGCGATGCAGCGCGACGAGGTCGTGCGCCGCCTCGTGGCCAGCGGCATGTACGACGCGAACCGTCGTCGTCGGCTGGCCGTCGCCCCACTGCGCGTCGGCGTGATCACCAGCGTCGACAGCGCCGCGTGGGCCGACTTCTCGCACGAGATCGAACGGAGCGGGTTGGGGTTCCAGCTGCGCGTCTGCGACGTGCGGGTGCAGGGCGAGTGGGCGGTGGGGATGATCACCACGGCGCTGCGAGCGCTCGGTCGCCACGCCGACCTCGACGCGCTCGTACTCATCCGGGGTGGTGGCGCCCGCAGTGAGCTCGCCACCTTCGACGCCGAGGAGATCGCGCTCGCGATCGCCACCTCACCGCTGCCGGTGCTCACCGGGCTCGGGCACGAGATCGACCGCAGCATCGCCGACGAGGTCGCCCACCTCGCGCTCAAGACACCCACCGCCTGCGCCACGGCGCTCGTCGAACGGGTGCACGAGTTCCGCGACCGGGCTGAGCACACCTGGACCGGCATCTCCCGGCTGGCCGAGCGGGCCATCGGCGCGAGCGAGGGACGGCTGCACGAGGTCGCGCTCGGCATCCGGCACCGCACGCAGGGCGCGGTCGACCGGGCCGACGACCGGCTCCACCAGCGCGCCGGCCGGCTGCGCGCCAGCGCCGATCGCACGGTCGAGCGGGCCGACGACCGCCTCGCCACCGCCACGGCGTCGCTGCGGCGCGTGCCGGGGCGTCTCGATCCCGAGGTGCGCCACCTCGACGCGGTCGCGGCCCGCGTGCGCCTGCTGGACCCCGTCACCACCATGGCCCGAGGCTGGAGCATCACCCGCACCGCCGACGGGCGCACGGTGCGCGACGCCGCCGATCTGGTGCCGGGCACCGAGATCGTCACCTCGTTCGCCCGCGGCCGGGCGCGCAGCCGGGTCGAGCACATCTCCCCGTCGCCGACCGTTCCCGGCGCCGACGACACCGTTCCGTCCGTTCCGTCCGTTCCGCCGAGCGCCGACCAGGAGACCGATCCCGCATGAACACCCCCGACCGCGATCCCGACGCACCGGTGGCCGCCGGGTACGCCGCCGCGCTGGCCGAGCTCGAGGAGATCCTCGTGCAGCTCGAACGCACCGACGTCGACGTCGACGTGCTGGCCGCACAGGTGCAGCGCGCCGCCGAGCTCATCACGTTCTGCCGCGACCGCATCGGCAACGCACGCCTGCAGATCGAGCAGGTCGTCGCCCGCATCGACGACTGACGATCGAGCCGGGCGCTACGGAGCGCGGATGCGCCGCGGATGGCGTGACGCTGTGTGCCAGACGCTCGTCGGGAAAGCGGGCGCTCCGGCGAGCACGCCCCCGTCGGGCCACCTAGCCTCAAGCACGTGCAGCCCGCGCCCACGCCGCCCTCGCTCGCCACCGTCGCGAGCCGAGTCGACGAGCGGCTGCGCACGCTGCTCGCCGCCGAGGAGGCCCGGTGGTCCGCGTTCGACCCCGACCTGGAGGAGCCGATCCGCGAGATCGGCCGGCTCGTCCTGGCCGGCGGCAAGCGGCTCCGCCCGGCGTTCACCTACTGGGGGTTCGTCGGTGCTGGTGGCGACCCCGCCGATCCGCGGGTGATCGACGCCGGTGGCGCCTTCGAGCTGATGCACGCGTTCGCGCTGTTCCACGACGACGTGATGGACGACGCCACGAGCCGGCGAGGTGCGCTCACCACGCACACCAGGTTCGCCCGCCAGCACGAGGTCGGCGGATGGGCCGGCGAGGCACGTCGCTTCGGTGACGGCATCGCGATCCTCGTGGGCGACCTGGCGTTCGTGTACGCGGACCAGCTCATGGCCGGCGCATCACCGCAGGCGTGGGCGGTCTGGAACGAGCTGCGCGTCGAGCTGAACGTCGGCCAGGTGCTCGACATCCTCGGTGGGGTGCGCAACGACCGTCGCCGCGACAAGGCCGAGCGGATCTGCCGGTACAAGAGCGGCAAGTACACGATCGAGCGGCCGCTGCACCTCGGTGCCGTGATGGCCGCGCCCGAACGTGAGGCCGAGTTGCTCCCGGAGCTGAGCGCCTACGGGCTGCCCCTCGGCGACGCGTTCCAGATGCGCGACGACGTGATGGGCGCGTTCGGGGACGAAGCGTTCACGGGCAAGCCCGTCGGCGGCGACCTACGCGAGGGCAAGCCCACCCCGTTGCTCGCCCGTGCGGTGGAGGCGGCCACGCCCGCCCAGCGCGAGGTGCTCGACCTGGTCGGCCGGCCGGGGCTCGCCGACGACGACGTCGCCCGGATCCAGCAGGTCATCGTCGACACCGGTGCGCTGGCCGACCTCGAGGACACGATCATGCGGCTCACCGACGAGGCGCTCACCGCGATCGAGCGGGCGTGCATCGTCGACACCGCACGTGACGAGCTGGTGCAGCTCGCCCACTACGTGAGTTGGCGGCAGGTGTGAGCGCCGCCCGTCCCGCCCGCGTCGGCCGCCCGCTCGACGTGGTGGTCGTCGGTGCCGGTCTGGGCGGGCTCGCCGCCGCGGCGCACCTGTCGCAGCAGGGCCACACCGTCACCGTCGTCGAGCGCGAGCCGATCCCCGGGGGCCGGGCCGGCATGATCGAGGAGGCGGGGTTCCGGCTCGACAACGGTCCCACCGTGCTCACGATGCCGAACCTGCTGGCCGACGCGTTCGCCGCCGCGGGTGCGGACATGGCCGACTTCCTCACGATCGACAAGGTCGACCCGATGTACCGGGCGTGCTACGCCGACGGAAGCACCCTGTTCGTCCGTCACGGTCGCGAGGCGATGACGCAGGAGATCCGCGAGTTCGCCAACGCCAAGGAGGCCGAGGCGTTCGGCCGGTTCTGCGACTGGCTCGAGCGGCTCTACCGGGTGGAGATGGCGCACTTCATCGACGCCAACTTCGACTCGCCGCTCGACCTGGTGAAGCCGTGGCGGGCCGGTCTCGAGCTGGTGAGGCTCGGTGGGTTCGGCAAGCTCGGCCGCAAGGTCGCGAGCTTCTTCGACGACGAGCGGTTGCAGCGGATCTTCAGCTTCCAGTCGATGTACGCCGGCCTGGCGCCGTACGAGGCGCTGTCGCTCTACGCGGTCATCACCTACATGGACTCCGTCGAGGGCGTGTTCGTCCCCAAGGGCGGCATGCACGCGATGGCCACCGGCCTCGCCGCCGCGGTGGAGAAGGCGGGCGTCACCATCCGCTACGAGGCCCCGGTCACCCGCATCCTGCGCGCCGGTGACGGCAGCGTGAGCGGCGTCGAGCTGGGTGGCGGAGAGCGCCTCGCCGCCGACGTGGTGGTGTGCAACCCCGACCTGCCGGTGGCGTACCGAACGCTGCTCGGCGGGGTCGACGCGCCTCGTGTGGCGCGACGTGGGAAGTACTCGCCGAGCTGCCTGCTGTGGGTGGCCGGCGTGCGCGGCCTCCCGCCGGCCGACGCGGCGCACCACAACATCCACTTCGGCCGCGACTGGGACGGCTCGTTCCGCGCCCTGATCCACGACGGTGTGCGGATGCCCGATCCCTCGATCCTGGTGACGCTGCACTCGCTCGACGACCCGTCGCTCGCGCCCGAGGGGTGCAGCAGCATCTACGTGCTCGAACCCACCCCCAACCTCGACGGCCGCATCGACTGGGTGGCCGAGCGCGAGCGGATCACCGGTTCGCTGCGCGCACAGGTGGCCTCGCTCGGCTACCCGACCGACGTGGTGGTGGAGCGGGTGTACGACCCGCTCGACTGGGAGGCGATGGGCATGGAGCGCGGCACGCCGTTCGCGCTCGCGCACACCTTCCTGCAGACCGGTCCGTTCCGCCCGAACAACGTGGACGAGCGGGTGCCGGGCCTGGTGTTCACCGGCTCGTCCACGTTGCCCGGGGTCGGTGTGCCGATGGTGCTCGTGTCGGGCAAGCTCGCCGCCGAGCGGGTGCAGCAGTACGCCGAGGCACGTCGGTGACCGGTTCGGCCGTCACCGGCACGGTGACGCTGGAGGAGAGCTACGCCCGCTGCAAGGAGCTGAACAAGCGCTACGGCACCACGTACTACTGGAGCACGAAGGTGCTGCCGCGGGTGAAGCAGCACCACGTGTGGGCGCTCTACGCGTTCTGCCGGTACGCCGACGACATCGTCGACGACCTCGGTCCGGCGCCGGTCGAGCAGCGCGCCGCCGCGCTCGCCGCGTTCGGCGACCGCTTCTTCGCCGACCTCGCCGTGGGTCGCTCCGACGAGCCGGTGCTGAAGGCCGTGGTGCACACCGTGAAGGCGTTCGACATCGACCCCGACTGCTTCCGGCGGTTCCTGCGGTCGATGACGATGGACCTCACCGTGGCCACCTACGACACGTGGGACGACCTGCTCGACTACATGGACGGTTCGGCGGCGGTGATCGGCGAGATGATGCTGCCGATCCTCGAGCCGTTGCAGCCCGAGGCGTTACCGCACGCGCGCGACCTCGGCAATGCGTTCCAGCTCACCAACTTCCTCCGCGACATCGCCGAGGATCTCGACCGCGGACGCCAGTACGTGCCGCAGGAGGATCTGCGTCGGTTCGGCGTGGACCTCACCGAGCGTCGCGTGACGCCGGAGTTCGTCGAGCTGATGCGGTTCGAGATCGCCCGGTGCCGCGAGCTGTATGCGTCGGCCGATCTCGGCCGGGCGATGCTGCCCCCGCAGTCGGCACGCTGCATCGGTGCCGCACGCGATCTCTACAGTCGGATCCTCGTGAAGATCGAGGAGCAGGGCTACGACGTGTTCCGCGAGCGGGCACGGGTGTCGACGGCCGAGAAGGCCGCGCTCGTGGCCCGGCTCGTCGTCCGGCGATGACCGCACCTCGTTCCGGTCGCGCATCGTCCCGGAGTCCGGGAGGCATCGCGACCAGAACGGTGCCGGCGGCGATCACGCTGGCCGGGATGATCGCCACACCGCTCGCGGCGCGCGGCGGTCCGGTGCGCCGGGTACTGAGCAGCGTCGTGGTGACCGGGCTGTTCGCCACCACGAGCGCGGCCGCGGCGCGTCGGTGGGGGCCCACGCGCACCGCCGCCACCGCTGCCGGGGTGTGCACGGCGACGGCGGCCGTCGAGCACCTCGGCACGGCCACCGGTGTGCCGTTCGGCCGCTACGCCTACACGTCCGCGCTGCGCCCGCAGGTCGCCGGGGTACCGGCGATCGTGCCGCTCGCCTGGTTCGCGATGGCGGTGCCGGCCCGCGAGGCGGCGCACGCCGCGCTGGGCAGCCGCTCCACGCCGCTCGGCCGGATCGGGCTCGGTGCCGTGGCGCTCACCGCGTGGGACCTGTTCCTCGACCCGCAGATGGTGGGCGAGGGCTACTGGGCGTGGGCCCGCCGCGGCCGGTACCGGGGGATCCCGGTCACGAACTTCCTCGGCTGGCTCGCCACGAGCGCGGCGGTGATGGCGGCGCTCGAGGCGGCGTTGCCGGCCGACGAACCCGCCGATCCGACGCTCGTCGCGGAGTACGGCGTGATGGCGGGCATGGAGACGCTCGGGTTCGCCGCGTTCTTCCGTGACCGGCTGGTGGCCGTCGTCGGTGGTGCGGCGATGCTGCCGGTGGCCGGTGCCGCCGCCCGCACCTTCTGGCGTCAGCGCCACTGGCGCGTCCACAGCCCCGTAGGTCGCTGATGGCCACGGTCGCGGTCGTCGGCGGGGGCGTGGGCGGGCTCGCCGCGGCGATCCGGCTGCGCGTGCGCGGCCACGACGTCACCGTGTTCGAACGCAACGCCGAGCTCGGCGGCAAGCTCGCCGTCCTCACCCGCGACGGGTTCAGCTTCGACGTCGGCCCGTCGCTCGTCACCCTGCCCCACGTGTACGACGAGCTGTTCCGGCTGGCCGGCACCACCCTCGCGGACGAGGTCGAGCTGGTGCGCCTCGATCCGCAGTTCCGGTACTGGTGGCGCAGCGGCCGTCACGTCGAGGTGCGCGACGACGGCTGCGACGTGCCCGGTTGGGCCGAGTTCGTCCGCCGCGGCCGCACGATCTGGGAGGTCAGCGAGCGCACCTTCTTCGCCGGCCCGATGAGCGGCCCCTGGTCGCTCGCCCGACGGCTGCGGCGCCCGCGCGACCTCACCGACATCGACCCGCTGCGCACCCTGCACGCGGCCGCCGCCGACGTGTTCGGCGACGACGCCGAGATGGTGCAGTGGGCCGGCCGGTACGCCACCTACAGCGGCTCCTCGCCGTTCCGGGCGCCCGCCACCCTCGGCTGCATCGCGCACGTGGAGCATGCGTACGGCTGCTGGTACCCGATGGGCGGACTGGGCGCGCTGCGCGACGCGTTCGTGCGCGTGGCCGCCCGCGTGGGCGTCGACCTCCGATGCGGTGTCGAGGTGCGCTCGATCACCGCCACGGCCGACCGGGTGAACGGTCTGCTGCTCGCCGACGGCACGGTGGTCGCGGCCGACGTCGTGGTCGCCAACGCCGACGCCACGCACCTGTACCGCGACCTGCTGCCCGACGATCGGGCGCTCCGTGCGGTGCGGCGGGCGCAGCCGTCGACGAGCGGGTTCGTGATCTGCGCCGGTGTGCGCGGCACCACCCCCGGCATCGCCCACCACGACATCTGGTTCAGCGACGACTCCCGTCTGGAGTTCGACGAGCTCGCCGCCGGACGGCTGCCGGCCGACCCGACGGTCTACGCGTGCGTCAGCTCGGTCACCGACCCGAGCCAGGCGCCGGAGGGCTGCGAGAACTGGTTCCTGCTCGTGAACGCTCCGGCCGGTGCGCGCCTCGACCCGTCGGCGAGCGAGGCGCTCGTGCTCGACCGCCTGGCGAGTCACGGGGTGGAACTCCGCGACCGGCTGCTGTTCACCGAGACGATCACGCCGGCCGACCTCGAGGCCCGGTACCGGTCGCCCGGCGGCGCCATCTACGGCACCTCGTCCGACGGTCGTCGCGCCGCGTTCGTGCGCCCGCGCAACCGGGGGGTGCGCCGCGGCCTCTACCTCGTGGGCGGCAGCAGCCACCCGGGCGGAGGTCTCCCACTCGTGACCATGAGCGCTCGTATCGTGGACGAGATGATCGCCGACGAGGTCGCCGGGCAGCCATGAGGTCGCTGGCGCGCCGGCTGCTGCCGCGTCCCGGGCCGCTCGGTGCGGTGCGGCTCGTCCTCGGCGTGCTCGCGCTCACCCGGCTCGCGAGGGCCGCACGGGTGCGGCCACCCCTGCGGGCCGCGGCCACGGAACCCGGTCGAACCACGTCCGCGGCGGCCGACGCACTGGACGATCACCGCCCGTCGATCAGCGTGGTGGTACCGGCCCGCGACGAGGCTGCCCGCATCGGCCCGCTCCTCGCCGCGCTGTGCGACGCTCCCGGGGTGTCGGAGGTGCTCGTCGTCGACGACGAGAGCACCGATGACACGGTCGTGGTCGCGACGGCCGCGGGCGCGGTGGTGGTGCCCGGCACCCCGCTGCCCCACGGGTGGGCCGGCAAGGCGTGGGCGCTGCAGCAGGGTGTCCGCGCCGCGCGTGGGGAGTGGGTGGTCACGCTCGACGCCGACACCCGACCCGACCCGTCGTTGCCGGCCGCCCTCGTGGAGCGGGCGGTCGCGGACGGCCTGCAGTTCGTGAGCGTCGGCGGCAGCTTCGAGTGCCCCACCCCGGGGGCGGCGTGGATCCACCCGGCGATGCTCACCACGCTCGTCTACCGGTTCGGTCCGCCCGGCGCGCTCGGCGACACCGCGCCCGACCGGCAGCTCGCGAACGGTCAGTGCACGGCGTTCCCGCGCGTGCCGTTCCTCCGAGCCGGCGGGATGCAGCCGGTCGCGGGGGAGGTCGTGGAGGACGTCGCCCTCGCCCGCCATCTCGCGCAGCGCGGCTGGCGGGTCGCGATGCTCGACGGTTCGGAGGTGCTCACGACGGCGATGTACCCGGACGGTCCGAGCACCTTCCGCGGCTGGGCGCGCTCGCTCGCGCTGCCCGGCGTGGAGCCCCGCCCGCGCCAGCTCCTCGATCTCGCCACCGTGCTCGTCGCGCAGGTGCTGCCCCTGCCGCGGCTGCTGGCCCGTCGGGCCGACGTCGTCGACCTCGTGCTGCTCGCAGCCCGCCTCGGCACCCTCGCCGGCACCGCCCGCTCGTACCGCCGTCGCTCGGCCGCGTACTGGGCGTCACCGCTCGCCGACCCGATCGCCGCGGCGGCGCTGGTGCGCGGGATCGTCAGTCCGCGCCAGCCGTGGCGCGGCCGCGACTACGCCACGCCGCCGTCGCGAAGCGCACCCCGATCAGGGTCATGAGCACCCCCGTGGCCGCCGTGCGGTACGGGCCGTCCACCGCCAGCTGCACGACCGGGTAGACGAACACGCCCGCCCGGGCTCCCCAGGCGAAGCCCCGCCAGGCGGTGACGGCGAGCAGCACGCCGACCGCGATCGCGGCCGTGATCGGCGAGAGCACCACCGCGGCACCGACGAAGGTGAGCACGCTGCGCCCGCCCCGGAAGCCGGCGAACACCGGCCACGCGTGCCCCACCATCGCCGCGAAGCCACCCACGTACCCGATCCACCAGTCGCCGTCGGGTGCGAGCAGGACGCCGAGCCCCGCAGCGACCGCACCCTTCGCGACGTCCCCCACGAACACCGGCACCGCGGCGCGCCGGCCGAGCGACTCCTTCGCGTTCCAGTAGCCGGGGTTGCGATCGCCGACGTCGCGCAGGTCGAGCCCGGCGCGACGCCGGGCGACCCACCCGGCGACCGGGACCGAGCCGACGACGTAGCCGACCACGACCACGACGAGCGCGGCGAGCACGTCGCTCACGGCGCCCCGTGTGACGGCTGGCCGGCGACACGCCGGACGGGGCGCTCCACGTGCGCGACGCCGTCGCAGCTGACATGCTCGCCGGCATGCCGGCGGTCGGGTCGTTCCACCTCGTGCGCTCCACGAGCGCGCTGCGGGCGATGGCGCGCCTCGGCACCGACCGGCGGATGCTCGGCGCCGTGCCGGGACTGCGCTTCTGGCGCCTGCTCGGCACGGGGTCGGGCAGCGACACCGGTCCCGGTGCCGACCTGCGGCGCACGGCGCTGTTCGCGATCTGGGACGACGAGGCCTCGCTCGAGGCGTTCCACGTGCGCATGGCGGCGCGCTGGGCCGAGGCCGACGAGGCCTGGCACGTGCGCCTGCGGGCGCTCGGCGGTCACGGCGCTTGGCGCGGTCGGGCGGTGCTCGACGAGTTGCAGCCGGCCTCCGCCGGTGCTGCGGCGAGCCCGGTGGCGATCATCACGCGTGCCGACGTGCGGCTCCGGTCGTGGCGTCCGTTCCGTGCCGCCGGCCGTCCGGTGAGCGAGGAGCTGCAGGGCGCCGACGGCTTGCTGGCCGTGGTGGGCATCGGCGAGGCCCCGGTTGGGCGGCTCGGAACGTTCAGCCTGTGGCGCGACCTGGCCGCGGCCCGTGCCTACGCGACGGCGATGCCGGGGCATCGCGAGGTGGTGCGGCGGACGAGGAGCGAGCACTGGTACGGCGAGGAGCTGTTCGCCCGCTTCGAGCCCTACGCGTCGGCGGGGTCGTGGGACGGACGTGATCCGCTGCGCGCCCGCACCGGCACCAACATGCCGTAGGGCGCAGCGTTGCGGGCGTGGTGCTCGCGGTGGGCCCGGGCGAGCCGTTCGAGGCCGGGCAGCGTGCGGTCGCCGAACCAGCCGAGGCGACGGTGCACGTACACGTCGTGCACCAGCGCGTACGCCGTGCCGTAGAGCGTGATGCCGACACCGATCGGCACGAGCACCTCGAACCCGGCGACGTTGAACCCGATCGCGAACCCGATCATCACCACGGTCGCGAACGCGAGGGGGAAGGCGTCGTTGGCCTCCCAGCGCTGCGGCGACTCACCCGGTCGCACGCGCCGGTGGTGGCTGCGGTGCAGGGCGATGCCCACGCCGTGCATGACGTACCGGTGGGCGAACGCGGTGAGCGGCTCCATCAGCACGAAGGCGGCGAGGGCCACCAGCACGGTGCGCATGTGACGAGCCTACCGACCGCTCGCCGGTGCGTGCCCGGTCGCGCCCGCCGGGCGGGTGGTCGTCACACCGCGGCGTACGCCGCGAGGGCGTCGGCGATCGTGGCGGTGGTGACGCCGACCTCGTCGGCGACGGCGGCGAGCCACGGCGGCCGCACCACCGCCGCCACGGAGATCGGCTCGTCGAGCCCCGATCCGTCGAGCGCGAGCCGCACGAACAGGGTGGCGTAGTCCGGCGGCCGCAGGTCGCGGGAGAGCTCGAGCAGCGCGTAGGGGTCGGGCGGCCCCGAGCGAGGCGGCAGGGTGACGAAGCTCTGCGAGGTCGGGCCGATCGCACCACCGGCGAGGCCGGGGCCGTCGCACAGCACGGCGCCCTTCACGTGCGCGGCGCGGGCACCCGCCAGCTGCAGGGCGATGTAGGCGCCGAGCCCGCGGCCGAGCACCGTCACCTCACCGAGCTCCGCCAGGGCGGCGTCGGCGTCGGCGAGGAGCAGCTCGGCGCTGTAGCCGCCGCCGGCCGGCAGCGTGGACGCACCGTGCCCGGTGAAGTCCAGCGCGTGCACCGGGCCGGGCCAGCCCGACGCCCAGTCGGGCACCCGCGCGGGCGACCGGTCGCCCAGGCCGTGCAGCAGCAGCAGCGACCGTCCCTCACCGTCGCGCAGGTGGTGCAGCGCGAGGCGCACGCGGTTGTGCACGAGGAACGTGACCCGCGGGGTGGGGGGCGGGGTCGGGTCGGCGGCGGGTGTCCGGGTGGCGCTCACGAGCGGGCCGCCAGGAACTCGAGGACCATGCCGGCCACCAGATCGGGTTGTTCGATGTGGACGAAGTGCCCGACGTCGTCGAGCACCTCGCACCGCCCGCCGGGCGGCAGGTAGGGGTACACGTGGTGCGGCAGCGTGCCCCAGCCCATCTCCTCCTGCTCGCGGCCGAGGATGCCGAGGAACGGCATCGGCAGGCCGGGCAGGCGGGTGATCGTCCACTCGGGCCGCCACGGCCCGAATCCGCCGAAGCGCATCGACGGGTCGATCTTCCAGCGCCAGCCGTCCTCGCGTTCGAACGCGCCGACGCTCACGAGGTGGCACAGCCACTCGAACGACAGCCGCGGGTTCATCCGGCCGCGGCGGCGGGCGAGCTCCTCGAGCGTGCCGGGCTTGCGCTCGGCGGTGGCGGTGCGACGCCGGTGGTCGAGCCAGCCGGTGATCTCGCTCGCCGCCATGCGGGTGCGCTCGTGCTCGCTCGCGTCGGGGATGCGGCGCTTGTACGGGATGCCGTCGAGGTTCACCAGGTGCGAGAACCGGAAGGGCTGCGCGTCGGCGAGCTGGATCATCAGCGACCCGCCCTTGGAGTGCCCGATCACCGGCGCCGGCCGATCGGTCACCGAGTCCATCACCGCCATCGCGTCGCGGAGGTCGCCGTCCCACGAGTACAGCGCGGCGTGCTCGCTGTCGCCGTGGCCGCGCTGGTCCCACGCGATCACGCGCCACCCCGCCTCGGCGAGCTTGGGTGCGAACACGTCGTAGGTGCGGGCGAAGTCGAAGCCGCCATGCACGCAGAACAGCGGATCGGCCGACTCGGAGCCCCACTCGTGCACCGCGATCTGCACCCCGCCGGCATCGATCCGGTACTCGCGCTCGGGCTCCACCACGCCGGGATACGCGCCCGGGGTCGCGGGGGACGGATCGGGGTCGGCCATGCGGCCGAGGCTACGGGTCCGCTGTCCGGCGGTCCGAATCCTTCAGTAGTGTGCGGCGCCATGGATCGCCGGGGCCTGATCGCCCTCACCGTCGCCGTGGCCGCGCTGCCGTTCGTGTCGACCGTGCTGGCCGCCTGCGGTGATGACACCGTCACCGACGCCGCCGCCACGCTGCCGCCGATCGCGACCACCACGAGCACGACGATCCTCATCACCACGACCACCGCGTACATCCCGATCCAGCACCAGATCGCGCCGGGCGAGAACCTCGGGATCATCGCCGACATGTACAGGGTCGACTACGACGAGCTGATCGCGCTCAACGGCATCCTCGACCCCGACCACATCGAGGCCGGTGACGTGCTGGACATCCCGGCGCCCACGACGACGTCCACCACCACCACGTCCACCACCACCACGACGCTGCCGCCCACCACGACCACCACCGGCTGAGCGCGCAGGACGTTGTGCCCGGGAACCACGGCACGCGCGGGCGTAACCTGTCCGTCATGAGCTTCTGGCCCACCCAGGAACACTGGAGCGTCAAGATCCCGCTCCACACCCCCCACTACCGGATGCCCTCGCTGGAGGAGACCGGCTTCGCTCCGCTGGCCGACGCCGACTTCGACGTGCCGGTCGCCGAGTACGAGACGCTCGAGTACATGGACTGGAAGAGCGGTGGCGACACCAACTTCGCACCGCTCGCGTCCGCCGACGGCCAGCTCGACTGCCGGGGCTTCTGGGACAAGGGCAAGACCGACAAGGACGCGCTCTGGACCTCCAACGCCGACCTCGCGCCGACGCTGAAGCAGTACGTGGACGGCATCGGCGCCAACTTCGGCCGGGTGCGGATCATCAAGCTCGAGCCGCAGGACCGCGAACAGGCCCTGCGCTCCATCCACCGCGACGACAACAACCGGTTCAACCCCGACGACGAGGGCTGGGTCGTGCGCACGTGGGTCGAGCTGACGGACAACCCCGACAGCTACATGCTGCTGATGGACAACGGCCCCGACGGCCTGCCCGACCGAGCCACCGAGCGCCGGGTACCGCTGCACCGCGGGTCGCGCTTCATCGTCGACACCCAGCGCCTCTGGCACGTCGTGGTGCACCTCGGCGACCAGCCGCGCTACGCGCTCATCACCAGCGTGGAGAGCACCCCCGAGCTCGACCGCTGGGTCGAGTCGCAGAGCCCCGCTCGCGTCTGATCGCGTCTGATCGCGTCCGATCGCGTCCGGCGGTCACCCGAGCGCCGAGGACGCCCCGAACACGACGATCAGCGTCAGCCGGCGCGGTGCGCGACGGCCAGTTCGGCCACGCCGCGCATGATCGTCGACAGCTGGAAGTCCTTCGGGGTGAACACCGCTGCCACGCCCTGGTCGAGCAGCTTCTGGCGATCGCTCTCCGGGATGATGCCGCCCACGACGAGCGGTGCGTCCACGCCCTCGCGCGCGAGCAGGCGGAGCAGCTCGGGGACGAGCTCGAGGTGCGAACCGCTCAGGATCGACACGCCGATGACGTCGGGGTCCTCGTCACGCGCCGATGCCGCGATCTGCTCGGGGGTGGAGCGGATGCCGGCGTAGACCACCTCCATGCCCGAGTCGCGCGCCGCCACCGCGATCTGCTCGGCACCGTTGGAGTGGCCGTCGAGGCCGGGCTTCGCGACGAGGAACTTGGGTGGGCCTCCCGGAATCGTCCGGACGAACTCGGCCACCTCGGCCAGCTCGCCCGTGCGGCGACCGACGGCGGCGGCCACGCCGGTGGGAGCCCGGTACTCGCCGAACACCTCGCGCAGGATGGCCGCCCACTCGCCCGTCGTGCCGCCGGCCTTCGCGAGCGCGATCGACGGCTCCATGATGTTGGTGCCGTCCACCGCGGCGCGGCGGAGCTCGGCCAGCGCCGCGTCGACGGCGCCCTGGTCGCGGCTCGCACGCCAGGTGATGACGTCCTCGGTCATCTCGACGCCGACCGCCGGGTCGACGGTGAGGATCGAGTCGATCCCGTTCAGCTCCGACCCGTAGCTCTCCGTGAAGGCGTTCACGCCGACCACGACCTGCTCGCCCGACTCGATGCGGCGCGTGCGCTCGGCCATCGACCGCACGAGGCGACCCTTGAGCTCCTCAACGGCGTCGAATGCACCGCCGAGCTCGAGCACCTCCTGCAGCTCGGCCCATGCCGCGTCCCGCAGCTCGGCGGTCTTCGCCTCGATGACCACCGATCCCTCGAAGATGTCCTCGTACTCCAGCAGGTCGGTCTCGAACGCGAGCACCTGTTGCATCCGCAACGACCACTGTTGGTCCCACGGTCGTGGCAGACCGAGCGCCTCGTTCCAGGCCGGCAGCTGGAGGCTGCGGGCGCGGCTGTTCTTCGACAGGGTGACGGCGAGCATCTCGAGCACGATGCGCTGCACGTTGTTCTCGGGCTGGGCCTCGGTGAGGCCGAGGCTGTTCACCTGCACGCCGTAGCGGAAGCGCCGCGCCTTGGGGTCCGTGACGCCGTAGCGCTCGAGGCCGATCCGGTCCCACAGCTCGGTGAACGCCCGCAGCTTGCAGATCTCCTCGATGAAGCGGATGCCTGCGTTCACGAAGAACGAGATCGACCCGAACACCTGCGTGAACTGCTCGTCGGGAACCTGACCGCTCGCCCGCACCGCATCCAGCACGTCGATCGCCGTCGCGAGCGAGAACGCGATCTCCTGCACGGGCGTGCCGCCGGCCTCCTGCAGGTGGTACGAGCACACGTTGATCGGGTTCCACTTCGGTGCGTGGTGCGCGCACCAGGCGACCATGTCGACGATCAGCCGCTTCGAGGGCTCGGGCGGGAAGATGTACGTGCCGCGCGACAGGTACTCCTTGACGATGTCGTTCTGCGTCGTGCCGCGCAGCGCCCGCGTGTCGACGCCCTGCTCCTCGGCGTTCGCGACGTACAGCGCCAGCAGCCAGGCGGCGGTGGCGTTGATCGTCATCGACGTGTTCATGGTGCCGGGCGGGATGCCGTCGAGCAGCGTGCGCATGTGGCCGAGATGGGTGACGGGGACACCGACCTTGCCCACCTCGCCGTGCGCCATCGGCGAGTCGGGGTCGTATCCGGTCTGCGTCGGGAGGTCGAACGCGATCGACAGACCGGTCTGTCCCTTCGCGAGGTTGGTGCGGTAGAGCTCGTTGCTCTTCTTCGCGGTCGAGTGCCCCGAGTAGGTGCGGATCAGCCAGGGGTCGTCGCGAGTCGCGGCCATCACACGATTGTTACCGCTCGGTAGTCGCTGGTGCCAGACGAGCCGCGCCGGCCGCGACCACGCGGGCGACGTCACCGACGTCACCGACGTCACCGACCGAGCGCACCTCGATCCGCCAGCCCTCGACGTCCAGCGCCTCGCCCGGTCCGAGGAGGTCGGTGAACGGCTCGGCGGTGGTGTGGACCGGGAGCTGCACCCGGAGCACGTCCTCGCCGGCACGGTCGTCGACGACGTGGACGGCCACACCGGACTCGGGGAGGTGGGTGTCGAGGCCGTCGGCCGTGCGCAGCTCGACGGTCACGATCCGGTACTCGTCGACCGGCAGCACCAGCAGGCGGGTGCCGTCGTCGCCCGCGGCGGGCGCCAGATCGACCTCCGTGCGATCGCCGGTGCGGGCGGTCACCGCCGCGTCGAGGTCGAGCCAACCGAGATCGAGCAGGTTCACCGCGAGGGTCGATGCGGCGTCGCGTCGGTCGGGGTCGACCGCTCGTGGCGCGGCGCTGTCGCTCATCACGTCGAGCGCGCTCGGGTACTCGTCGTCGCCGGGCGTGGACGTGCCCGAGTGCGGGAGGCCGAGCGTGTGCAGGTACTCGTGGAGCACCAGGTCCAGCAACGGCACCGGTCCCCAGCCGGGGTGGAAGTCGCTCGCGCCGACGTAGGCGGCCCGCCCCGTGAGCCGTGCGGGGCAGGTACCGTCGCACGTGAGCCAGCTCCCCGGCCGCCCCCAGCCGCCCGGTTCACCCTCGACGTGCTCGGCGGTCGCCACCGCGAGCACCGCCAGCGCGTCCGGTCGCGACGCGGCGAGGGCGGCCTCGACGCACTCGAGGTCCGTGTCGTCCCGGCCCATCGCGACGGTGCCACCGGCCACCAACTCCACCGTGGCCGCGCCGTGGGACAGCTCGTCGAGGTGGCGTGCCACCGGTGCAGCGATCCGCTCCACGATGCCGTCGGCGGTGAGGGGCTGGCGCAGCGGGAGGTCGCCGTAGAGGTCGGCCGTCGTGTCGGCGGGCACCTCGCACACCCACACCTCCACGACGTCGACGGCCGGCGCCGGGCGGTCGGCGAGGAGTCGGCCGACGAGCGGGGGGAGCGAGGTGTCCGGCGCGCCGGTCGCGTTCGCAGGGTCGGTCGGCTCCGTCGTCGAACCGGCCGCGCACGCGGTGGCGACGAGGGCCGACACCGCTGCGGCGAGGGCCGTCCGGGCGGCGCGTCGACTCGGCCGGCCGCCGCTGTGATCGTCGCCGCGGCCACCGCCGGAACCATCCCGGAACGGCCGCGGAAGATTTCTTGCGGAGCCGCTCAAGATCCCCTCAAGGTCCGCCGCACTCCGTCCGATGACTTCCCCGCAACGGTGCACGGCCGGAACGCCGAGAGGCGGTCCGGACAGCGGGCGGAACCAGCGTGAGTGAGACGTCGGCGGTCTCACTTCACGATGGACGCTGGTGCCGGTGGCCTCCGGGCCACCGGCACCGCACCATTGCCGGAGTATCACGTTCGGTGGTGGGACCACGGTGAGGGCCTCAGGCGGCGACCGCACTGCGCAGCAGTGCGAGGTACGCCGCCCGAGGCACCTCCACCACTCCCAGGCTGGCCAGGTGATCGGTCTTCCACTGCACGTCGAGCAGTTCGGCTCCCGTGTCGTTCAGCCAGTCGACCAGCGCCACGAGCGCGACCTTCGACGCGTCGGTCGCCTGCGAGAACATCGACTCGCCGGCGAAGAAGCCGTTGATCCGCACGCCGTACAGGCCACCGACGAGCTCGCCATCGCGGTAGGTCTCCACGGAGTGCACCCAGCCCAGTCGGTGGAGGGCGTCGTAGGCGTCGACGAACGCCGGCGTGATCCAGCCGTGCGGCCGGCGTGGGTCGCCGCAGCGCTGCATCACGTCCCGGAAGCGGGTGTCGAAGCGGACCTCGTACCGGGCGCAACTCTTGCGCAGTGAACGGCTCACCTTCAGTCCGTCGAGCGGCAGGATGCCGCGCGGATCGGGCGACCACCAGCCGAGCACCCGCTTGCGGACCGGCATCGGGAACAGCCCCGACCGGTACGCCGCGAGCAGCGTGCCCGGCCGCAGGTCGGCGCCCACGGCGCAGAGCCCGTACCGGTCCGCGTCGTCGGGGTCGGGGAGTCGCCAGGCCGACGGAGGTGGCTCGATCGGGCGCATCGGCGCGAACCCCTGGTGCCACGCGCGTCGCACCGGTGTCGGGGTGCCCGCCGGCGGAGTGCTGCGCCCGTCGCTCACGCGACGATCATGCCCCGTCGCGCCGCCGTTCTGCCCTCGTTCTGGCCGCGAATCCTCCCGGAAACCGCAAGGATTCGCGACCGGTGCGAGTGGCGGGGCGCCGTGTCAGGTGCCGGCGAGCTGGGCGACGATCGGGGCGAGGGCCTGGGTGCCGTCGTTCTGGCAGACGATGTAGCTGATGCCCCAGCGCTCGCGCATGGCGAGCAGGTTCTCGGTGATCTGCTGCACCGACCCGACCTGGAAGAACGGGGCGGTGGCCACCACCTCCGGCGGCAGACCGAACGCCTTCGCCAGCGCCTCGATCACCGGTTGCGGATCGTCGGTCACCTGGGTCTTGAACAGCTGCAGCTGCAGCTCGATCTCGCCGAAGCGGTCGCCCGCCGCCTCCTTCACCCAGGCGATCTTCTCGTCGACCACGTCGGCTGCGGCGGTGGCCATCGAACGCGGGTTGATCGAGCGCGCCACGATCTGCGGGTTGATCCCGACGATGTCGGCCTGCTGCGCCGCGAGCGTGAGGAGCTTGCGGCCGCCGCCGCCGATCAGGATCGGGATGTTCGAGATCGGCTTGGGCATCGCGTTCACCTCGGCGACGGAGTAGTGCGCGCCGTGGAACGAGAACGGCTCGGCGCCCCACAGGCCGCGCATGATCTGCACCGCCTCGCCGAGACGTTCGATGCGCGTGGCGGCGTTCGCCTGCTCGATGCCGGCGATGGCGTAGTCGTCCTTCGACCACCCTGCGCCGAGCCCGAGCAGCATGCGCCCGTCGCTCAGCAGGTCGATCGTCGCCGCCTCCTTCGCGAACAGCACCGGGTTGCGGAAGTCGATGCCGGCCACGTGTGGCCCGACGAGGATCCGCTCGGTCGCCGCGGCGGCCGCCATGATCGCCGGCACCGGTGCCAGCTGGTTGCCGAAGTGGTCGTCGATCTGGAAGCTCACGTAGCCGAGGTCCTCGGCCTGCTTCGCGAGGTCGCGCCACTCCTTTCCCGAGGTCGCGCGAGTGGCCTTGGCACCGAAGCGGAACGCATGCGTCATGCGCCTCATCAGACCAGACGAGTCACCTGACGGACGAGATGGGCATGTGCCAACCTGGCGGCATGGAGTCGTGCGAGGTGTGCGGGTTCGAGTGGGAGGCGATCGAGGCGGCGGAGGTGCCCTCGCGGCTCCGGGCCGCGCTCGACGGTTGGATCGAGTTGCTCGAGTCCGGCGACCCCACGATCCAGGTGCGGCCGACGCCCGACGTGTGGTCGGTGATGGAGTACGCCGGTCACGTGCGCGACGTGCTGTTCAACCTGCGCGACCGGATCGTGGTCGGCCTGGCCGAGGAGCATCCCGTGCCGAAGCCGATGTACCAGGACGTCCGGATCGCGAACGGGTTGCTGGTCGCGGACACGCCCGCCGACCTCGTGATCGAGCTGACCGCAGGGACCGGCCTGCTCGCGAAGACGGTCGCTGCGCTCGACGGCGAACGGTTGGCGCGCACGCTCGTGTACCCGTGGCCGCGGGTGGCCGACCGCAGTCTGCTGTGGGTGGCAGCGCAGGCGTTGCACGAGGCGGAGCACCACCTCGCCGACGCCCGGTCGCAGCTCGGCTGAAGCCGGGCGAGGGCGCCGTCGCGCCGCGGCGATCGGAGCGGATCAGTAGGTGGAGAAGCCGCGCTTGGTCTTGCGGCCGAGGTGGCCGGCGGCGACCATGCGACGCAGCGTCGGCACGGCCGCGTAGTTCGGGTCGCGGAACTCCGCGTACAGCGCGTCGAGGATCGCGACCGACGTGTCGAGGCCGACGAGGTCGAGCAGCGCGAACGGCCCCATCGGGAAGTTGCAGCCGCCCTTCATCGCGGTGTCGATCGACTCCATCGACGCCGTGCCCATCTCCCACATCCGCACCGCGTTGTTCAGGTACGGGAAGAGCAGCGCGTTGACGATGAAGCCGGCGCGGTCGAGCACCTCGACGGCGTCCTTGCCGCACGCCGTCGCGAACGCCATCGCCGAGGCGATCGTGTCGTCGCTGGCCGTGATCGGCCGGATCACCTCGACCAACTTCATCGCCGGTGCGGGGTTGAAGAAGTGGATGCCGCACACCTGCTCGGGACGCTTGGTCACCATGGCCAGTTCCACGACCGGCAGGGTGGAGGTGTTCGTGGCCAGGATGCCCTCGGGCTTCACGATCTCCTCGAGTTCGGCGAACAGTGCCTTCTTGACGGCGAGGTCCTCGACGACCGACTCGATCACGAGATCGCAGTCGGCCACGCGTCCGAGATGATCCGTCGCCGTGATCCGGCCGAGGATCTCGGCCTTCTCGTCCTCGGTCGCCCGGCCGCGCTCGATCGCCTTCGTGAGCCCCTTGTCGATCGAGGCCACCATCGCGTCGGCGCTCGCCTGTGTGCGCGAGCGAACGACGACCTCGAACCCCGACCGGGCCATCACCTCTGCCAGCCCCGAGCCCATGATGCCCGACCCGAGGATCCCCACCCGCTTGATCTCAGCCATGGACGCGACCTTAGCTACCCGTGGGTAACTTGCCCCAAGTCGCTCGGGAGGATGGGTCGAGCGGCCCACGAGCAGGCAGGCTGTCGACATGCCCGATCCCGCCGACGACCGTGCCGAACCCGCCGAACCCGCCGAACCCGCCGAACCCGCCGCCCTCGCAGTGTCCGACGACATCGCCCGCACGCTCTCGTTCTTCATGGAGCTCGACCGGCTGAAGTGCGTCGAGCGACGCAACCGCCTCGCCGACGGCAGCCGTCGGGAGAACACGGCCGAGCACTCGTGGCACCTCGGCATGGCGGCGCTCGTGTTCGCCGCCCACGCCACCGAGCCGGTGGACGTCGCGAAGGCGGTGGCGATGGCGATGGTGCACGACATCGTCGAGATCGACGCCGGGGACACCTTCGCCTACGACCAGGGCGAGCACCTCGCGTCGAAGGAGGCCCGCGAACGCGCCGCCGCGGACCGGATCTTCGGGCTGCTTCCCCCGGCGGCCGGGGCGCACCTGCGCGACCTGTGGGAGGAGTACGAGCGCGGCGACACACCCGAGGCCCGGTTCGTGATGGCCGTCGACCGGATGGCGCCGATGCTGCTGAACCTCGCGGAGGGCGGCACCACGTGGCGTGAGCACGGCATCACGCGCGAGCGCGTCGTGGAGCGCAACGGCCCGCACGTGGCGCCGGTGCTGCCCGAGGTCTGGGCGCACGCCGAGGCGCAGCTCGCAACCTTCGAGCCCTGACCGTGCCGGTTCGGGCGTGCCGGGTCGGGCGTGCCGGGTCGGGCGTGCCGGTTCGGGCGTGGCGGAGTTCACGCCCGCCGTTCATCCCGAGTTCACCTCGCCCCGGCGGCTCGGCCACCTCGGCTCGGTACCGTGCGGCGGATGGAAACCGGCCTCGTCGATCCCCTCGTCGACCCGCGCCGCGTCATCGCCCTCGATGCCGTGCACAACTTCCGCGACCTGGGTGGCTACCCCGCGCGTGACGGCACGCTCACCCGCTGGCGCCGGCTCTTCCGCGCCGACGGCCTGTACCGGCTCACCGAGCGCGACCTCGATCGCGTGCGCGAGCTCGGCCTGCGCACCGTCATCGACCTGCGCACCCCGGACGAGCTCGCCACCCGCGGCACGTTCCCGCACGAGTCCTTCGACGTCACCTTCACCCACCGTCCGGTGATCGACACCACCTGGGAACTCGACGACCACGTCGACAAGACCGCCCACGAGTTCCTCACCTGGGCCTATCGCGACATGCTCCGCCAGGGCGCGGGCACGCTGGCCCGGGCGATGACCGACCTGGCGCGTCCCGGTGCGCTGCCGGCCGTCTTCCACTGCGCAGCCGGCAAGGACCGCACCGGCGTGCTGGCCGCCCTCCTGCTCGGGACCCTGGGGGTGCCGCGGTCGGTGATCCTGGCCGACTACGCCCTCACGGCCGACGCGATGGAGCGCATGCGCGAGTGGGCGCTGCGCGAGTACCCGGAGATGGCCGAGCAGATGGCGGACACCCCGTCGGCGTTCATGGCCGCGCTCCCCGAGTCGATGGGTGAGATCCTCGACGACATCGAGACCGGGCACGGCACGATCGGGGCCTACGTCCGCTCGATCGGCGTCACCGCCGACACGGTCGACACGCTCGCCGCCGAGCTGCTCGTCACCCCCTGACGTTCTGGCCCTCCGACCCTCTCACCCTGTGACCCTCTGACCCTCTGACCCTCTGACGCGGCACGACCCTCCGGTCGGCCACTGCGCTCGGTGGAACCCGATCACCGACGGACGACGGCGTACGCTCCCCGGCATGACCGGCACGATCGCCCTGCAGGGAGGCGGCCCCTTCACCGCCAACGACGACCTCGACGCGCAGCTGCTCGCCGGGGTCACCGGACCCACGGCCGGCGGCCGGGTGGTGGTGCTCCCGACGGCGGACGCCTTCGAACACCCGGAGCGCCAGGTGGCCGCGGCGATGCACTGGGGCGAGCGGCTGTCGGTCGAGGTGGAGGCCCTCATGGTGCTGCGGCGGGGCGAGGCGATGGAGCCGGGTGCCGCCGACGTGGTGCGTGCCGCCCGGGCCGTCTACCTGGTCGGTGACCAGCCGCTGCACCTCCGCTCGGTGCTGAAGGACACGCCGGTGTGGGCCGCGGTCGGTGAGGTGCTCGCCGGCGGCGGGCTGGTGGTCGGGGTCGGGGCGTCGGCGTCGTGCCTGTGCGACCCGATGGTCGACCCCCGTGGCGGGGCGTTCACGCTCGGGCTCGGGCTGGTGACCGGGGTGACGCTGGTGCCCGCCGTGGAGACGTGGTCGGGCGAGCGGCTCCACCGCACGCTCTCGATGGCGGCGACGTCGCAGATCGTGGTGGCGTGCGTGCCCACGGGTGCGGCGCTGGTGCGCAGCGGTGGGGCGTGGGAGCGCGTCGGCAAGGTGGACGTACGCGGCGAGCTGGCCTGAGGCCGCTCGCCATCGCGGCCCCTGAGGCGGCTCAGCTCTCGACGATCTCGACCGAGACGATCTCGATCGGCACCAGCGGCGGCACGCCGTTCGTGGTGGGGTCGGCGAGGTTCTCGAGCGCCTGCACCGTGGTGTCGTAGCCCTCGGAGACGGTGCCGAGGATCGAGTAGTCCGGCGTGAGCGACGAGACACCGTCGGGGCCGGTGACGATGAACCACTGGCCTCCACCGGTGTTCGGCTGGCCGGTGTTGGCCATGGCCACCACGCCCTCCTGGTACTCGCCGGGGGCGGGCAGCTCGTCGGGGATGTTGTAGCCGGGTGCCGTCTCGTCCTCGCCGGGGCGGCCGCACTGGACCACGAAGTCGCGGATCACCCGGTGGCAGCCGGTGCGGCCGTCGTAGTAGCCGTAGCGGGCGAGCACCACGAAGTTGTTCACCGTGCCCGGGGCGCCCTCGGTGTCGAGGTCGATCGTGAACGATCCCTGGTTCGTCGTGACGATCGCCTGGTACGTCACGCCGTCCTCGATGCACTTCGCCGGGGCCGACTCGAAGCTGTCGGGCAGCTCGCTCGACCCGTCGGCCTCCGGGCACTCCAGCTCGCCGTAGGCGAACTCGACCGTCGTGGTGGGCGCAGCGGTGGTCTCCGCAGCGACGGTGGTGTCCGTGGCGGCGGTGGTGCCGGTCGCGCCCGCTGCGTCGGTGGTGTCGCTGGCTGCGGTGGTGGCCGGTGCCACCGTGGTGGTGACGGCCGGGGTCTCCTCGTCGTCGCCGCCGACCACCCGGGCGAGGAGGAACAGCAGCAGGAGGCCGCCGATCACCACGATCGCGATGCGGGTGCCGCGCTTGCGCGTCTTCTGCTTCTTGGCCTCGCGCGCCAGCTCCTCGAGCCGGGCTTGGCGGTTGGCCTTCTGTCGTTCGCGCTTCGCGGTGCCCACGGGTCCGGCAGGTTAGCGGGGGTGCTCCCCGGACCATCGTCGGGATCGGCAACACGCGCTCAAGTCGCGCGCCCCGAGTGCCGAAGCCAAGTCGTGCAGGCGGATGTCGTGCAGGCGAGAGACGACGCCCCCGCGGCGGTCATGACGCGTTCGTCGCGCCGGTCGAGGGGTCGGGGCGGGACGGAGCCGGCTCCGGCGCGCGCCGTGGCATCACGCGTCCTGGCGGTGGTCGCACTGATCTGGGGGCTGGCCTACCTCGGCTGGCGCGCGGTCGCCACGCTCGACGGGGCCCCGTGGTGGCTGGGCACCCCGACCCTCGTGGTCGAGGTCGTCGGTCTGGTCGCGGTGGCGCTCACCTGCTGGGCGCTGTGGCGCCGGCCCGCCCTCGCACCGCCGACCGCGGCGGTCGCCGCCCCGGCACTGGTGGAGCGTGACGCTGCGTCCGCGCCGGACACGTCGACCACGATCGTGGTGCGCTGTCGCGGTGAGGAGCTGCCCGTCGTGCGGGCCACGCTGCTCGCCGCACGGGGGATCGCCCCGATCACCGTGGTCGACCTCGACGCGCGTCCCGACGTGGCCGCCCTCGCGGTCGAGCTGGGCATCGGCTACGTCGCCACCGACCCCGATGACGACGACGGTCTCTCGATCGCCGCGCTCGCCGTCGACACCCCGACGCTGCTGTGGCTCGACGCGGGCGACGTCCCGCACCCGTCCGTGCTCGACCGCCTCGTCCCCTGGCTGGACGACCCGTCGATCGCCGTGGTGCAGGGTCTCGTCGAGTCCGCCCTCCCCGAGTCGGCCGAGCACGGTTCGAGCGGCCGTCACGATCACCAGTTCGAACGTCGCGTGCTCGTGCCCTCGCTCGGCGCCCGTGGCGTGGCCGTGTTCCGCGGGTCGGGTGCGCTGGTGCGCACGGCGGCGGTGCGCGACGTGGCACTCGTGCGGTCGTCGACGGCGATGGTGCAGGCCGACCTCACGGCTGCCCTGCTCGCGGGCGGCTGGCGCATCGTCGCGCCGGGTGGTGCCCCCGTGGTGGCGGTCCAGCCGTCGTCGAACCCCACTGCGGTGGAGGAGACGCGAGCGTGCGAGGCGAGCGCGGCGCGTCACCTGCTCGTCGGTCCGCACGGAGCGCTCCGGCCAAACGGGCTGAGCGTCTCCGCCCGGCTCGCACTGGCGACGATGGCGATCCGCCCGCTCGCCGGCGTGCGCCGCGGTGTCGTGATCGCCCTGCTGCTGGGCGCGCTCCTCGCCGGGCGGTTGCCGTTCGTGGGCGACCCGTGGGTGTTCGCCGCGCTGTGGGGGCCCTGGTTCGTGCTCGCCGCCGTCGCGCTGTGGGGTCTCTCGGCCGGCGAGGTGCGTCCGGGCGACCGGACCCGCTGGTCGATGCGCGTGCTCGGTGCGTCGTGGCGCGGCGTCGCCGCACCGGACGGCCGCCCCGACCCGGCCCAGCACGTGCTCGGCGGTGCCTTCGGGCTCCACCACGGGGTGGCGTCGGCCGGCACGGTCGCCGCGATCAGCATCGTGATCTGCATCAGAGCGCTGAGCGACCGGGTGACGCACACACTCGCCGCAATGCCGCTCGACCGGACCGCGGCGCTGCTGGTCGTCGCGCTGTGGTCGCTCGGCGGAAGTCTCGACGCAATGCGCCTCCTGGCCCGCCGCGCGCAGACCCGCAGGGCCACCCGCCTGGCGTCGTCGCTGCCCAGCACCTTCGCCGACCACGCGTCGCTCGTGGTCGACCTCACCCCGTTCGGTGCCGGCGTGCTCGGCGACGTCGAGCTGCCCGTCGGCAACGAACAGCGCCTCGACGTCGTGCTGCCCACCCCCAGCGGTGTCGTGTCGGCGTCGCTGTCCGCCGTCGTCCGCAACGTGCGCACCGACTTCAGCGGTGAGCGCCGCTACGGCGTCGAGTTCGAGCGCGTCGACTCCTACGTCGCCGACGCGCTCGTCGACTACTGCACGATCCAGCCCGCCCTCGAGCTGCTCGGCGCCCGCGCCGGGGTGCCCGCCCGGGGGCGCACCGCCGTGACGTCCTCGGCGTCGGAGGGCCAGCTGGTGGTCCTGCTCGACGACCAGCCCGCCGCGCCGCGTCGCATCGGTCTTCGCGCCGCCGCGCTCGTGGCCGTCTCCGGCGCGATGGCGAGTGCCGTGCCGACCGTGCAGGCGGACGCACCGCCGGGGTCGGTGTCGGGCGTGGTGGTGATCGCCGTCGCCGCCGACGAGCTCGGCGCGGACGACGTCGCCGTGGCACCGCCCGCGTCCCCCGGCGCTCCCGTGACCACCGACGCGACGACGGGCGTGACGATCGACCCGCCGGCGCCCGTCGACACCGGGGATCTTCCGTCGCTCGACGACCCGGCCGGCACCACCGAGTCCACGGCGGTCGGCATCGCCGACGGCCCCGACCTCTCCGTGCCGGCGCCCGGCACCACCGGGGCGACGACCGGGCGGGGTGCCGCCGGCACCGTCGTCACCGTCGTCTGTGCCGCGGACCCGGGCCCCGATGGGTCGTGGGGAACGTCCGACGACGCCTTCGGCGCACCGGTGTCGACCGTGGTCGGCGACGACGGCAGCTGGTCGGTCGACGTCACCGGTGCGGCCTGCTGGGCGTCGATCGCACCTCCGGCCGGGCTCATGGCGCCGGGCGACACCACCGCGCTGGAGGCACCGCGCGCGGCGCTCCCCGTCGATCGCAGCTCGGGTCGCGCACCCACCGTCGAGCTCGTCCGCAGGGCGGCACCCGGCTCCGACACCGTCGAGCAGTCGACCGACGAGTCGACCGTCGCGGAGGTGCTGGTCGACGACGTGGTGTGGGCCGACCGCGATCGCAACGGCGTGATCGGTGCGGGCGAACCCCGCGTCGACGGCGTCACGGTGACCCTGCTCGACGCGGCCGGCACCGCCGTGGCGTCGGCCGTCACCGACGACGAGGGTGTCTTCCGGTTCGAGGGCGCGGCCGACACGCCGTACCGCCTGGCGGTGTCGAACCTGCCGACCGGGTTGGTCGCCCCCGACGTGCTCGGCAGGACGGACGAGTTCGTCCTGCCCTTGGGCGGTGACGTCGACCTGTCGGTCGGCCTCGTCCCGGCCGTCGCCTCCGACGCCGCCGACGTCACCGACGCCACCGACGTCACAGCTCAGAGCGGCGGCGAGAACGGCAGCGTCGCCGGCCCGGTCGTGCCCGCATCCGGTTCGGCATCGGGTTCGGCATCGGGTTCGGCATCCGGTTCGGCATCGGGCACCGCGTCGTCGACGCAGCGCTGGTTCGTGGCCCCGCCCGACGGGTCGGTCGCGGTGGGCGGATCCGGCGGTTCGCCGCTCGGGAGCTGGGTGGTCGTGCTGCTCGGGACCTTGATCGGGGTGTCGGTGCTCGCCGGGTCGGTGCGTGGGTCGTCGGGCGGAGCGTCGGGCAGGTCGTCGAGGTCGTCGGCGCCAGCCTTCGCGATGAGGTAGCCGATCGCGCGCTCGGCCTTGGGGTAGCGGTGCACGAGTGCCCAGAAGTCGTCGCCGTGACCGGGGACGTCGAGATGGCACAGCTCGTGGACGATCACGTAGTCGATCACCCAGTCGGGGAACGAGGCGATCCGGTCGGAGATGCGGATCGTGCCCGTGGCGGGCGTGCACGACCCCCAGCGGGTGGTCATGTCGGTGGCCCACCGGATGTCCGTCGGGCGCCGCAGCCCGTGGCGGCGACCGAGGGTGCGGGCCCGTGCGGCGAGGTCGATCCGCTCGGCCGACAGCTTGCGGGCGAAGCGTCGCGACATCTCCTCCACCCAGTGCTGCTCCTCCGCGCGGCTCATCCACGACGGGATGGCGAGGCGCAGCGTGGTGCCGACGAGCTGGGCGCCGACCGATCGACGGCGGCGGGCGGACCGGGTGACCTCCACCCGGAACCCCGCGCCAGGGGGATCGCTCGTCCCGGCCGCGCCGGACGCGCCGGACTCCTGCGCCGCGCGATCGTTCACAGGATCTCGGTCGCGGGCCGCCGGTCGTCGGGGGCCCGGTCGGTGGCCCGGTCGGTGGTCCGTCCGTGGCCCTGGTGCTCGGCCAGCAGGTGGACGGTGTCGCCCGCGACGAGCCGGCCCCGGTGCACCTCGAACCACGAGCCCGACAGGTTGGGCAGGTGCGGGGCCTCCGCGCCGACGGCCCGTCGCGTGGCGCGGATGACCCCACCGTGGCTCACGACGAGGACCTCGCCCCCGGCGTGGGCGGTGGCGATGTCCGCCAGCGCGGCCATCACCCGCGCGGCCGCGTGCTCGTAGGGCTCGAAGCCGTCGGGCCGCCGGCGTTCGGCGAGGTAGCCGGGCCATCCCTGCTCGACCTCCTGGTGCGTGAGGCCCTCCCACGGACCGACGTCGGTCTCGCGCAGGCGGGCGTCGACGACGACCGGCCCGACCCCGTGGAGCGCGGCGATGATCTGCGCGGTGCGGTGGGCGCGCCCGAGGTCGCTCGACCAGATCGCGTCGAAGGCCCCCAGCACCTCGGCGGCCTCGGCCGCCTGCAGTTCGCCGGTGCGGTCGAGCGGCGCGTCGGCGTGGCCCTGCCAGCGGCCGCTCGCGTTCCACTCGCTCTGCCCGTGGCGCACCACGAGCAGTCGCGTGCGTTCGTGGGTGCGCTCGTGGGTGCGCTCGGGGACGCCCTGCCGGTCGGAGTCCATGGTGCGAGGGTACCGAGCCGGTCCGACGCGCCGACAGACGCCGACCGGCACCGGTCCGCTCCGGCCCGCGCCGGTCCGCTCCGGCCCGCGCCGACCGGCTCGCCCGCTCGGAGCGGAGCCGCCCGCGTGTGACGGGGGCCGGGTACGATCGGCCCGATGGCAGTGCTCCGCTTGTTCGCGTCGGCCCGGGAGGCCGCGGGCACGGGCTCGGACGTGATCGACGGCGCCACCGTCGGAGAGGTGCTCGACCGCGCGGTCGACCGCTACGGTGCGGGCTTCGCGCAGGTGCTCACCACATGTCGCGTCTGGGTGAACGGCGACGCTGCCGAGCGCGAGGCGGCGGTGTCGCCGTCGGACGAGGTGGCGGTCCTGCCGCCCGTGAGTGGAGGAACCCTGTGAACGGTCTCGAATCCGACCTCGACCCGACGCTGCTGCCGCTCGACGAGCTGCGTGCGCTCCGGGCGTCGCTGCAGCACGACGACGACGCCGTCAGCTACGTCCGCCGGCTCGCCCAGGCGCGCCTCGACCTGATCGACGCCGAGATGCGCCGCCGCGACCGGCACGCCGACCCGTCCGTCATCACCAGCGAGCTGCCGGTCATCCTCGGCAGCCACCTGACGGGCGGCCCCGCCCGTCCGCCCCGGCCGGCCGAGGACGCGAGTGACCACCCGCTGGCGATCGAGCTCGAGCACCTGTGGGCCGAGCACGGCGGCAGCGACCTGCCGTCGCTCGACGACGACCAGCTCGTCGCGCTGCGCAGCGATCTCCGGATCTTCGAGCAGGTCCGCTCGAAGGAGCGCAAGGCGCTCTTCGCCCGCATCGACGGCCTGAGCGCGGAGCTCGTGCGTCGCTACCGCGAGGGCGAGGCCGACGTCGAGGGCCTGCTCGCCGACGACTGAGCGCCCGAGCGCCTCGTGACCCGACCCCAGATGCCGCCGGTGCCCCCGATCCCGCCGGGTCTCGACCCGCGCCTCGACCAGCGGCTCGCCGAGGTCGGCGACTTCATCCGCAGCCAGCGCGAGATGGCCCGCATGAGCGTGCGCCGCCTCGCGGAGCTGGCGGGGGTGAGCAACCCCTACCTCTCCCAGATCGAGCGCGGGCTGCGCAAGCCGAGCGCCGACATCCTCCAGCAGATCGCGAAGGCCCTGCAGATCAGCGCCGAGACGCTGTACGTGCGCGCCGGGCTGCTGAGTGACGACGACACCGGTGCCAACCCGGTGCGCGACGCGATCGCCCGCGACCCGAACCTCACCCCCGAGCAGCGCCAGGCCCTGCTCAACGTGTACGAGAGCTTCCTCGCGAGCCGCCCACCCGACGCCTAGCACGGGGCGCGGCGGTCCCGCGGCCGGTGGGCCGGGGGCCGGCGTCCGGACGGGCGGGAATCCCCAGCCGTTGGGTAGGGTTTGGACTCTCCGTGCGACGAGTGGCCGTGATCTCCCTCCACACCTCGCCCCTGGCGCAGCCGGGGTCGGGTGACAGTGGCGGCATGAACGTGTACGTCCGCGAACTCGTGTCGTCGCTCGCGCAGCTGGGTGTCGACTGCACCACGTTCACCCGCGCCGACCGGCCGGGTCTGCCCGAGGTCGTGCAGATCGAGCCCGGGCACCGCGTCGTGCACGTCGCCGCCGGTCCGCACGACCTGGCCAAGGAGGACCTGCCGGGGGTCGTCGACGAGTTCACCGCCGGCGTCCGGCGTCATCTCGACGGCGAGTTCCCGGCCGACGTCGTGCACGCGAACTACTGGCTCAGCGGCCTGGTCGCCCACCGGCTGAAGCACGAGCGCGGCCTGCCGTTCGTCACCACCTTCCACACGCTCGCCAAGGTGAAGGCCGAGGGCGGCGACCGCGAGCCCGAGCTGCGCGAGCGCGCCGAGGCCGAGATCATCGGCTGCGCCGATGCCATCTGCGTGAACTGCGACGAGGAGGAGCGCCAGTTCCGCCGGCTCTACGGCGACCCGCCGGGGCGGATCGAGGTGATCGCCCCCGCGGTCGAGCACGCGTTCTTCGCCCCCGGCGACCGCGCCGGTGCCCGGCGTGCGCTGGAGCTGCCGGCCGACCGGCCGGTGCTGCTGTTCGTCGGCCGCATCCAGCCGCTGAAGGGTCCCGACGTCGCGGTGCGGGCGCTCGCCGCGATGCGACGCACCGACGCTCATCTGCTGGTGGTCGGTGGCGCGAGCGGGATGGAGGGCGACGGTGCGGCCCGCGAACTGCGGGCGCTCGTCGACCGGCTCGGCGTCGCCGACCGGGTGCACTTCGTACCGCCGCAGCCGCACCACATCCTGTCGACGTACTACCGGGCCGCGGATGCGGTGGTGGTGCCGAGCCGCAGCGAGAGCTTCGGGCTCGTCGCGCTGGAGGCGTCGGCGTG
>WLDE01000199.1 GCA_009704985.1 Actinomycetota bacterium
ACCTCCACCTCCCGGCACTGCGCACCGCACTCGACGCTCACACCACCCGCACCGTCACACCGACCTGCCAGAATCAAGAACACGCCGCCTGACACCACCGGGCCGCCACCGAAGTTCCACGAACCTCGGGACATCCTCGTCGAGGGCGCAGACGAGGAGTCGCTCAGGCGACTGTTGGCTTTGGTGGATGAGGCACCCGAGGAGCTGTGGTCGTGGCTCGTCGGGCCCGACGCTGGCGGCGAGTCGCCGTCTGCGGAGTACGTCGCACTGACTTGTCTGACGATGGCAGCCGACCTAGCGCGCCTCAAGGTCAGCCGTCCCTAACTCCCGATCGGTCGCGCGTGGCGTTGGCGGAAGGTACAGGATTCGAACCTGTGTGGCTGACGCCGTCTCCGCTTAGCAAGCGGGCCCATTGCCGGACTCTGGCAACCTTCCGTTGGCGGAGGGTGGAGGAATCGAACCCCACGGTGTGCACCGTCCCCGGTTTTCAAGACCGGTCGCCGACCATTCAGCGGCACCCTCCAAGCGGGTGCGCGTAGGCACCCGTCAGTGACTGCTCGATCGACTGATGGAGGAGGTGCAGGCCATGCGGCGAGAAGGTAGCTCGTCAACGTCTCGAAACACGCTAGAGATTTCCACCTATGCCCCGTACCGAACTGCCGATCCGCTCGGTTGTCTACGTGGGTTGCGCAGCGTCCGTGACCTGCCATTCTGAGGGCTGTGAGCACCGAGTCTGGCCGGGAGTTGAAAGCGCTCCTTCGGGACAGTGTCGCTCCGCTGATGAAGCGTGAAGGTTTCACTCGAAAGTACAACCGTTGGTTCAGAGAACGCGATGACGCGATCCAGGTCATCGAGGTGCAGTCGATCTCGATGGGCGGCAGCTTCACCGTGAACATCGGTATCCATCGAGTTGCGGCGTTCCAATTGGTCGGCTGGGACCCGCCTCCACCGGCCCACACCGTGTTCGTTGGCGACCGTCTCGGCAGTATTGCGTTCGGGAGAGATACGTGGTGGCCGACGCTGCCGAGCTCCGGGCCGCTGGTCGCTGATGTGATCGAGCGGTTCGCTCTGCCCTGGCTTGATGCTCACCTTGATCCGCTGGTGTGCGCTGCCGAGCTAGCCACTCCAGGGACCGATGCGGCGGTCCTCCTCATACTCGGCGGCGACACGGATGGTGCCGTGCATGTCTACGAAGCCGAGCGAGCACTGGTTCAGGATGCAAGCAACGAAGCAGAGCGCGCCGAGCGAGAGCACTTCCTGCGCTTCACATTCCAAGCACTCGAACGTGCGGGGCTCGCAGAGCGCATTCGCGCCGTCGACTAGTACCGCATCAGATCTGTCGCTCGGCGCTGTTGCCCCCCGACTCCGGCGGCGGCAGGCTGAAGCTGTGTCAAACCTCGGCGTGTGCAGCGCGTGCAGGAAGCCGATCGCTCTCGGAGCGTCATTCGTCGACATCGGCCCGACCGACAACCGCGACCGCAATGAGCCTCGGCGAGCGAAGTTGGTTCCGATCGAGACGGACATCCATGGCTGGTCGCCCTTCGAGTTGCAGCACCCTGAGTGCTTCGCTGAGCACGCTGGTGTGGCGCAGCTGGTCGCTCTCGTGGACGAGTCCCACCGGTTCATGCGTCGCAATCTCGGACGGTGACCGCCCCGATCTGCCGATATGCCCGCAGGTGACTCTGCGTTGATCTGGTCGCACCATGGTCGTACCATGACCTACATGTCAACAGTTGTGAAGCGATCGATCTCGTTGCCCGCGGACGTCTTCGAGGCGCTCGAAGCGCAAGCCGCGGAAGAGGGACGGACGGTGTCAGCGGCGCTTGCAGATGCGGCAGATCTCTGGCTTGCTACCAGGCGTGGGCTTCGCTCGGTGCGCACTTGGGAACGTGAACACGGGGCCCTCACAGCCGAAGAGCTGGCGGCGGCAGATCGTGAACTCGATCGCGCTGGCGTCGGTCGCCGCTGATGGCCACGCGTGGCGCCGCACGTCTGCCGCTCGGTGTCGTGTACGACACCGGCGCTCTGATCGCTGCAGAGGGGAACGATCGACGGATGTGGGCGCTCCATGCGCGAGCGATGCAGCGTGGCGTGCTGCCGATCGTGCCGGCTGGCTGTGTCGTCGAGGCCTGGCGTGGGGGTCGTCAGACCAACTTGTCCCGGCTCCTCGATGGCTGCGAGATCGAAGCGCTCGCCGCTGATCCTGCCAAGCGCGCTGGGGTGCTTCGTCGAACGCTTGCCGATGCCGTCGGTCCAATCGATGCAACCGTGGTCGAGTCAGCCGTTCGCCGTGGCGCAGCGGTCGTCACGTCCGACCGTGGTGACATCGAGCAGCTCGCCGCTGCGGCCCGGCGTCGAGTCCAGATCATCGACGTCTGACATCGCGCCCGAACTGCCGCTCGGCTCGGGGCGATGCCTTGCGCTCGCCTCCAGGACCGGGCAATCTGCGCTCGTGGAGGTGACGTTCGCGCAGCGCCCTGACGGCATCATCGAAGCCTCACTGGGCGAGAAGATGCCGACGTTCTCACACGCGCTGAATGACGCTGTTTCCAGCCGAGCGCCGCGAGGCGCGGTGCACACGGGGCTTTCGACCTACTGGATCGATCGCGTTGAGCGAGACGCTCGCGCAGCACTGGCGGACGAAAGCTCAGCGCCGTTTGCCAGCGGAAACATCACCATCCTCTACGTCATCGAGGACCGCGTCCACGCGTCATTCGAGTTCGACGACGATGGAGGCCAGGCCGAGTCAATGACGATCCGCGACTTCTTCGACCTTCTGGCCGCATGGCGACAGCGGGTCATCGACGGCGGCGGCGTCCATGGCGCCGAAGCAGCGTTGCTGCTGACGTCGGATCAAGCGCGACCCATGGGTCCGCCGAGTGCGTGACTGCCGCTTCGGCGATGTCAGGCGACGTAGATCCAGAGGTCGCCTGGCAGGCCCCGTACGCCGATCCGATCTGCCGATCGGCACGGCTTGATCGCTTGCGGAAAGGGGATGAACCGGGCAGTCTGCGCGGGTGGGCCATGACGACGCCGTGACCGAACTCGTGCGTCGCGTGGTGCGGGGCGAATCCTCGTACCGGGAGCTGGCTGCCGTCGGCCTTGAGATCAGTCTCGACCCGCCGGCGCTTCGTGGAGGTCCGATACCCCTGGGCGAGCTGTCCCTCAGCGACCTCGCCACCGGGCTGGTGCACCACTGGACACTCGGGACCGAACTGCGCGATTGGGCGATCGTCATGCTGATGGCGAGTGACATCCAGTTCGTCGAGGCGGAGACACCCGACGAGGAGGCGTTGCTTGACGCGGTGTGGAGTGCTTCCGCGAACGAGCCGCTCAGCGACGACTCGATTGCCGTCGCCCTTCGTCTGGCTAGCGCATAGCTGCCGATCGGAACGGCCTGATGCCTTGCGCTCGCCGCCCGGTCCGGGCACTATGCGCTGCCATGGCGGGACCGATCCTTCGTGCGCTCACTGAGTCCGGAGCGACGTGGGATGACCCATCAGAGGATCTGTTGTTCGAGCTGCTGAGTGACGTTGAGCGCGGCGACGAGGCCTGGTTCATCGTGGAGCGCGTCGACGATGGAACCGGACAGACGTACATCCAGGTGATCCAAGATGGTCACGGCGGATGGACCGTGGAGCGTCGCGAGGGAGGGCCGGACAGGCACTTTGGCGTGACCCGAGCCGATCTTCGACTCGCCCATGAAACGATGACTGCGTGGGCCTTCGGGCTGCCGTTGGTTCCGCCGTCCGGGGACTGGATGGCGATTTCGGTCTAGTCGAGCGCGGAACTGCCGCTCGGCGCTCCCGTTGGTGGGGCAGCATGGTGTCGCATGAGCGACGCCGATCCCACCCGAGTGAAGGTTCGCTTCTCGCTTGTGATCGATGAGGACGGTTGGCCTCCGGTCTCCTCGGAAGGGCTCTGGGCCGAGCCGCTCGGCGATGACCAGTTCAGGATCGACAACACGCCGTGGTTCGTCCGCAACCTCGCCGCAGAGGACGTGGTGACGGCGCTGGCGGGAAGTGACGGAGTGCTCTGGGCGACCGGGAGGGTTCATTGGTCGGGTCGTTGCACGATCAGAGTGATTCCACGCCGCGATGGTCCGCTTGTCGGCGATCGCCAGGCCGTGTTGGACCTGTTCGCGCCGTTCGGCGTGTCAGGCGAGGGAATCGAGCAGTACGGCATGGTGGCCCTCGACGTTCCGCCTGACGTCGACGTGCCGGCGGTCAAGGCGATGCTCACGGCTGGTGAGGCCGACGGACGCTGGTACTTCGAGGAGGGGTGCGTGGGCGATACCTGGGCCAGCGCATAGCTGCCGATCGGAACGGCCTGATGCCTTGCGCTCGCCGCCCGGTCTGGGCAACCTGCTCGGGTGCCGGAGGGTTCAGGTGTTGCTCGACTAGTGATCATTGGGGCCACGCCAAACACGCCAACCTCTGCAACCGTCGTCCTTGCGATCTGGTCGGTAGCCGCCTTCGTGACGGCCGCAAAGCTCTATCTCCGGTGGCGTAAGCGAGGCCGCAGATGACTGCCGATATTGCGCTGGTTGACGGGGTGGCTCGGTCGGCGTCCTCGTGAAGGTCGACTAGAAGGGGCGCTCGTCCACGCGGCTCACTCGGAGCACCTCGTCGATGTCGCGAGGGTCGAAGCGGACGAAGTGGCCGACCTTGAGGTACGGGATGCGTCGCTCGTGCACGAGCCTCCGAACGAATCGCTCCGAGACGGCAAGGCGGGTTGCCAGGGCGGGGATGTCGAGCAACGACTCTCCGGAGTGCTTGCTTCGCACGTTCGTCATGTCCCACATCCGGACGCGATTGCGGCGTTTTCGGTGACCTCTTGGGCGGAATTCGATCGAACTCCTCGACCGTTCTCCGTCTGGTCTCGGCCGGCCTCCCGATCGTCACCTCACCAGATCTCTCACCGAATACCTCATCGAATACCTCATCGACCCAGCTCAGCGAGGAGGTGCCGATGGGCCGGTGGGAGGCCCCGCGAATCCCGGCCCCGGACTCGCAGCGGCAGCAGGCACCGGCTCGAATCAGCGCGGCCTCCCGTGCGCTCAGCCATGAGCGCTACGTCGCGGTGCGTTCGTAGGAATGCCAGCGAGACAGGGGAGTGGCCGTGGCAGCGTCCACGCGGCGAGCCCGGAACCGCAGGGACTCGAACCGAGGCCAACCGTGCCCCTGTCGGCACGAGGCGCGAGGCCGAGATCGTCCGAGACGGCGGCCGGATTGCGCTGGGCGGCGTTCGGCACGTGGACCCCTCGCCTTGGGCCGTCGACGTCCAGGTATCGACCGCACGTGGCACTGGGTCGGCCCGAGTGACGCCATCTGAGCCGGCTGAAGAGCCGAACGTCGCGCCTGCCGGCCCCGAGGATGCTCAGCGACACCTCATCGCATCCCTCATCGAGCGGCGCAGCAGCAAGGGCATGTTTTCCGACACAGAACATCACCCAGGTGTACGGAATCGTCGCGTTTCGTTACATTCGCCGTCGTGACCGTGGCGGGCAAGGGCGGTCGGCCCAAGAAGTGGAAGTCGGACGCCGACCGCGTGCGCGCCTATCGCGCTCGTCAGCGCGGCGAGGCCGAGCCGGCGACGATCGAGCAGGCGATCGACGAAGGTGGCGACTTCGCCGACTACATCGCCCGCATCGCAGAGCTCGAGCAGAAGGTCGCCGCCGGCCGGCGGATCGCTTCGCAGCACGTCGCTCGGCTGAGGAAGCTCGATGGCGAGAAGTGGGAACTGCAGCGCCGGCTCGAACGGATGGAGCGCGAGCTCGAGTCGCTCCAGGAGACGCACGCTCGCGTGACACAACAGCGCGACCAACTGATGGCAGTGCTGAACGCTTGGGCGGAGCCCGACGGGGGAGCGCCTGCCGATGACGTCGCCGATCAGCTGTCCCGGGCAGAGCGCCGGCGTCGTGCACGAGAAGAACTCCGCCGCCGTCCCTCGTGAGCGGTCGATCGTGGCGGCAGCGCGCCGCTGTCCCCACGAGAACACCCTCGCTGGCACGAAGGTCGTCTCATCTTCGGGTCGCCGGAGTCGAGTCTCGTCGCCCGGCGCTGACACCACGTGCTGTGCCGGCGTCGGTGTCACAGCCGTGGATCGACCAGTGCCCTGTCGTGGAGCCACCCGTGATCTGCCGGGCCATCGACGAGGTGCGCGACCTCGTCCCACGGCAGCCAGGTGCCTCGCCGGGGCGGTAGGAGCCGGGCTCGATCGAGTCCGTCGATCGTGATCACGATCTCCTCACCTGACGCTGCCCGTGCAACGAGAGCGCCGGGGTTTCGCTCGAGTTCGCTCAGGTCATGTCGACTGGCCACGGATGTGAGCCTCGCATCGGCGCCTGCCGTCGAGCTAGCGAGTTGTGGCCCCGCTCACGCTTCAGCGGGATGGCGGCGTCGGCGGGTCTTCGCCCCCTTGCGCCTCCACGCTTCGAGTGTATGCTATTCAACTGAATAGCAGAGAGGTGGACGCTCCATGGAGACATCGACGATCGTGAGGGACGTGAGGACTCGTACGGGGTTGAGTCAACGCGCCCTCGCCGATGTGGCGGGGACGTCCGGGCCGACCATCGCGGACTACGAGTCCGGTCGAAAGGAACCAAGGCTCTCGACCTTGAGTCGCATCGCTGAGGCGGGCGGCCTGGAGCTCGAGCTCCGGGTCGTGCCGTCGCGGCACGAGCGCGCGCTGGGACGGCAGCGCCGGCTTCGGCTCGCGATCGCCGCCGCGACAGCGGTCCGGGTTCATGAGCAGTGGGATGAGGCTCGGTCGATGGCGCTCGAGCAGCTCGACTTGCTCGAGGTGAACGGGCGAGGAGCGTCGAACGCTCGCTGGGTCGAGCGGTGGCGTCGTGCGGTCGACGAAGGGCCGGACGCGGTCTCGCGCGTGCTGTTGCGATCCGGCGAGGATGGCGACGACCTCCGTCAGGTCGCGCCGTTCGCTGGGCTCTTGTCCGACGGCGAGCGTCGCCTCGTGCTCGCTGCGGTTTCAGCGATCGGGTCGTGAACCGAGAGCAGCTCGAGCACGTGGTTCGCGCCGCGGCCACGGTGGCCGGCGTCGACGACGTCGTGGTGCTCGGCTCGCAAGCGGTGTTGGCGACGATCGGTGACTGGCATCTGCCGCACGAGGTCACGCGCTCGATCGAAGCCGACATCGCCATCGACCACGAGATCGCTCCGGTCTCGCTGGGCGTCGACCGGGCCGACCTCGCCTTGCTCATCGAAGGGGCGCTCGGTGAGGGCTCGCAGTTCCATGCAACGCACGGCTACTACGCCGAAGGCGTCGAGCTGGAGGTGGCTGTGCTCGCCGACGGCTGGAGGGAGCGTCTGGTCCCGCTCATCTGTGAGACCGGCGCTGCCCCGAAGGTTGGTTGGTGTCTCAGCGTCGCGGACGTGTGGGTCGCGAAGGCGGCGGCGGCCCGCACGAAGGACTACGAGTTCTGCCAGGCATTGGCGGCGAACGGCTTCGTCGATCGTCAGGTCGTCGACATGCTCGCTGCGTCCGTACGGCCCCCACACCGCGCCGCTGTCGACCGGGTGATCGCACGGTCGTTCGGCTGAACGATCATCGCCCAGTCGGGCGCTGCTGTTCCCAAACTGTTCCCACGGAGGCCCGACAGAGCGTTCGCCATATGTCCTGACCTGGTCGTTCGTGTCGGTGGCAGAGTGGCTGCAAAGCCCTGTACATGGGTTCGATTCCCATCGTCGCCTCCAGCCCCTGACCTGGTGAAGCACCAGCTCAGGGGCTCTTTTCGTTCTGCGGCGTGATCATCGGGCGAGGCGTTCCGGGTGCCACGCGCCGACGAACCGCCTGCTCGCACGCCGTCACCGGCACCCAGGAGATCGACCGTCGCGTGCTGGGCGCCACGCCTCCGTGAACCACCTGGATGCACGTCGTCGGTGGCGCCCAGGAGCGCCGGGTCGGTCGGCGAGGGAACACCTCGGTCCTCGAGGTGGTTGGGGAGGTCGTGGAACTCAGCGCTGCTCTCCGTCACCTGGCCGACGTCCGCCAGGCGATCCTCATCACCCTCAAGCGCGACGGACGACCGCAGTCGTCGAACATCGTCGCCGCGGTCGACGCCGACGGCGTCATCCGCATCTCGATCACGGCCGATCGCGCCAAGTACCCGAACCTGCAGCGCGATCCCCGCGCCTCGCTGCACGTGAACCGGGCCGACTTCTGGGCGTACGCGGTGGTGGAGGGCACGGTCGAGCTCAGCCCGATCGCCGCTGATCCGAACGACTCGACGGTCGACGAGCTCGTCGAGCTCTATCGCCAGCTGTCGGGTGAGCACCCCGACTGGGCGGAGTACCGGGCGGCGATGGTGCGGGATCGCCGCCTCGTCGTGCGGCTGCACCCCGAGCGCGCCTACGGCATGTGGCCCGACGGGGAGAACTGACCCGACCGCGAGGCGGCGCTCCTCCGCGTGCGCGACCACGACCCGTCGCCGGTACGCCGACGGCAGACCCGTGGGTGCCGTCGGTGGCAGGCTTCGGTCGTGCCACTGTCGTTCGAGGACTCGTCGACGGCGACCGTGCGAGCGCCCGACGGCCGCTGGTTCGACGTGCGGATCGTGCAGGACGACGGCCGACGCCCCTGGCCGAGGGTGCTCTTCGAGCCCAACCTGGCGATCGTGTTCGCCCCGCTGTACGTCCTCTACCGGGCGCTGCTGCGCGGGTGGTACACCATGCGCCGCTCCACCCGCCGACGGATCGAGGTCCATGAGTGGCCCGACGGCGTCTCGGCTCCGCCGGACGGCGCCCGTCCGGCGCGGTTCGAACGCACCCCGGACCTCGCGACCGCGCGACGGCGTGCGCACGAGATGCGGGAGGCCATCGCCCGGGGCGAGCTGGTCTGACGGCATCGGCGCCACTCGCGGCGACATCGGAGCGGTGCGATGATGCTCACGACGGCGCAGCCGCCGCGGTGCCGGCGACCATCGTCGCAGTGGCGATCGTGACGACGGTCGCGCCCAGCAGGGCGAACAGCGCCGGCGAGCTCCAGGACGGATCCTGCGTCACCGGCAGCAACCACAGCACCCGGATCGCCGCACCGACGCCGAGCAGCCGGGCGAACCTCCGCACGGCCGGCCGGTCGTCCGGACCGCGAGCGGCCTGGCGC
>WLDE01000200.1 GCA_009704985.1 Actinomycetota bacterium
CTCGCTCGTCCGTGGCCCGTGGGACGCGTCACACTCGCGCCATGACGCACCCGGTGTGGCCGCTGTTCGATCTCCGGGTGACCACACCGCGCCTGGAGCTGCGCTACGTGGACGACGACCTGGCGCTCGAACTCGCCGAACTGGCGACCCGCGGTGTGCACGATCCCGAGTACATGCCGTTCGTCGTCGAGTGGACCGACATCGAGCTGCACGGCGTGGAGGCGTGTCTCGACCTGTTCGGCGCCCGCTGAGCGCGGGCCGGAACCTCAGGCGGTGAGGCGGCGGACCAGCTCGGCGAGCGGGTCGCGGAAGTCACGCATCGGGGGCATGCCCGCCATCCGCGCGACGGCGTTGTCGAGGACGCTGTTGGCCGGTCGCGGGGCCGGGCGCGGTGGGTGCAGCTCGGCCGTCGCGATCGGGCGCACGATCGCGTCGGGGTCGCGGCCGGTGAGCCGGACGATCTCGCACACGAACCCGTACCACGAGGTGGGCGTCTGGTTCGTGAGGTGCATCACGCCGCTGCGGCGGTCGAGGGCCACCTGTCGCAGCACCGGCGCGAGATCGGCGGTGAAGGTGGGGTGACCCACCTGGTCGGCCACGAACGCCAGCGTGGGGTGCTCGCCCACCAGGCGCAGCACCGTCTTCACCATGTTGTTGCCGTGCTCGCCGCACACCCACGAGGTGCGCACCACCGCCGACGACGGGCCGAGAGCGAGCGCCTCGCGCTCGCCGATCAGCTTGGTCATGCCGTACACGCTCTGCGGGTTCGTCTCGTCCCACTCGTGGTACGGCCGGTCGAGGGTGCCGTCGAAGACGTAGTCGGTGCTGACGTGCACGAGGTGCGAGCCCACGCGGTGGCAGGCCTCGGCGACGTGGCGGACGGCGAGGCCGTTGGCGAGCAGGGCCCGGTCGGGGTCGCCCTCGCACGCGTCGACCGCGGTCCACGCGGCGCAGTTCACGACGGCGTCGGGGCGGACGGACGTGATCGCTCCCAGCACGGCGTCGCGGTCGGTGACGTCGAGCGAGGCGCGGTCGACGGCGACCACCGTGTCGCCGGCCGCCTCACACGCGATCGCGACGTCACGGCCGAGCTGGCCGGCGCCGCCGGTGACGAGCACTCTCATCGGCACCGCCTCAGAACGCGGCCTTGGCCTTGAGCGGTTCCCACCAGGCGCGGTTGTCGCGGTACCACGCCACCGTGGCGGCGAGCCCGTCGTCGAGGGTGTGCTCCGTGCGCCAGCCGAGGGCGGAGACCTTGTCGTGGGTGATCGAGTAGCGGCGGTCGTGCCCCTTGCGGTCCTCGACGGGCAGGATGAAGCTCTCGTCGCGACCGGTGAGCTCGAGCAGCCGGTAGGTGAGCTCGCGGTTGGTGATCTCGTTGCCCGCGCCGATGTTGTACACCTCGCCGGGGGTGCCCTTCTGGAGCACGAGGTGCGCGGCGGTGTTGTGGTCGTGCACGTGGATCCAGTCGCGCACGTTGCCGCCGTCGCCGTAGAGCGGCACCTGCTTGCCGTCGAGCAGGTTCGTGGTGAACAGCGGGATCACCTTCTCGGGGAACTGGTACGGCCCGAAGTTGTTGCTGCACCGCGTGACGAGCACCGGCAGGCCGTGGGTGGTGAAGTAGCTGAGCGCGATGAGGTCGCTGCCGGCCTTCGCGGCCGAGTACGGCGAGCGGGGCGTGAGCTTGTCGTCCTCGGTGAACGAGCCCTCCTCGATCGAGCCGTACACCTCGTCGGTGCTGATGTGCACGAACCGTTCGATGCCCACGCGCAGTGCGACGTCGCAGAGGACGTTGGTGCCGTAGCAGTTGGTGCGCACGAAGGAGTAGCCGTCCTTGATGCTCCGGTCGACGTGGGTCTCGGCGGCGAAGTGCACGACGGCGTCGTGACCCTGCATCGTCTCGGTGACGACGTCGGTGTCGCAGATGTCGCCGTGCACGAACCGGCAGCGCCGGTCGTCGACGAGGTCGCGGATCGTCTCGAGGTTGCCCGCATAGGTGAGTGCGTCGAGGATCGTGACCTCGTCGTCGGTGTTGGCGAGCAGCCAGCGGACGTAGTTCGAGCCGATGAACCCGGCGGCTCCGGTGACGTACAGCTTCATGTGGTGGTGCCTCTCTCGTCGGCTTCTCGTCGGCTTCTCGTCGGCTCTCGTCGGCCGCGCTCAGGTGCGCATCGTCCAGTAGGGACGGCGGCCGGCGGGCAGGTCGGCCCGCAGCGGGTTGGTCTGGTCGCGGGCGGACAGGATCGGGTCGGTGACACCCCAGTCGGCGCCGATGACGGGGTCGTCCCACTTCACGCCGAGCTCGTCGGCGGGGTTGTAGTAGCCGTCGACGAGGTAGGTCATCACCACGTCCGTGAGCGCAGCGAAGCCGTGGGCCACACCGGGTGGGATGAACACGCCGAGATGGTTCTCGCCGCTGATGTCGAAGCACTCCGTGGCGCCGTCGGTCGGGCCGCCCTCGCGCAGGTCGTGGAGCACGACGCGGATCGTGCCGACCGGGCAGTACCAGTAGTCGGCCTGGTGCATGTGGTAGTGCAGGCCGACCAACGCCCCCTGCTGCTTGTTGGAGCGGTTGCCCTGCACCATCTCGCGTCCGTTCGGGAACCACTCGCGCCGGTAGGTCTCGATGAACAGCCCGCGCTGGTCGCCGTGGATCTGCGGCTCGACGACGTGCACGCCGGCGATCCGGTCGCTCTCGCGGATGGTGGGCACTGGTGGTACTCCTCGTGATGGGGATGGTTCGTCCGGCTCGCCCGGCTCGTCACTCGACGTCGATCTGGCAGTGGTCGCCCACCATCAGACGGAGTGCGCGCGGCCGCGCCTGCGTGCGCGTCACCACGACGTCCTTGCCGATCAGGCTGTCCTCGAGCCGGGGGATGTCGCGGATGGTGCTGCCGTCCATCACCACCGAGTGCTCGATCTCGCTGTGGTGGACGCGGCAGTCGTTGCCGATCGCGCTGAACGGGCCGACGAAGCTGTGCTCGACGACCGTGCCGGCGCCGATGACCAGCGGACCGCGCAGGGTGGAGTTGACGATCGTGGCACCCGCCTCGACGACCACGCGGCCGTCGAGCACGCTGCCCTCGTCGACGCTGCCGTCGACACGCGTCTCGATGCGCTCGAGCAGCAGGCGGTTGGCCTCGAGCAGCGGGGTGAGCTTGCCGGTGTCGATCCACCAGCCGGTGAGCTCCTCCTGACGCACCCGGCAGCCCTGGTCGACGAGCCACTGGATCGCGTCGGTGATCTCCAGCTCGCCGCGGGGCGAGGGCGCGATCGCCCGGACCGCGTCGTTGATCGTGCGGTCGAACAGGTAGACGCCGACGAGCGCGAGGTCGGTGGGCGGGTCGGCCGGCTTCTCGACGAGTCGCACGACGTGACCGGCTTCGTCGAGTTCGGCGATGCCGAAGCGGTGCGGGTCGGGGACGCGCTTCAGCAGGATCTGCGCCGTGGGCGGCTCGGTGCCCTCGCGGGCCGTCTCGAACGCCCGCACGAACGCGGCGAGGTCCTGCTCCAGCAGGTTGTCGCCGAGGTACATCACGAAGTCGTCGTCACCGAGGAAGTCCGCGGCGATGAGCACGCAGTGCGCGAGGCCGAGCGGCGCGTCCTGCGGGATGAAGGTGATGCTGGCACCCCACCGCGAGCCATCGCCGAGCGCGGCCATCACCTCGTCACGGGTGTCGCCGACGATCACGCCGATCTCGGTGATGCCGGCGGCGACCATCGCCTCGATGCCGTAGAACAGGATCGGCTTGTTCGCGACGGGCACGAGCTGCTTCGCGCTCGTGTGCGTGATGGGGCGCAGACGGGTGCCGGCGCCGCCGGCCAGGATGAGGGCCTTCATAGTCGCCGACCAGTATGGCCGGTCCGCTCAGGCCGGAGGCGGTGGCGGTGGGCCGTCACCACGGAAATGTGCCAGCAGGGCATCGGCGCCGTCGGCGAGGCGGAGGACGGAGTTGCCGTCGACCGTGTCGCCGTACACCGGCAGGGCCCAGGTGGTGAGCCCGGCACCGACGGCGGTCCGCAGCGAGGCGGCGGCCGCCAGCACGTCGAGCTCGTCGTCGATCCGGACGGCGCTGCCGGCGCTCTCCAGCAGGTCGCCGGCGACGTACGGATCGGCCTTCACACGGTCGAGCGCCGTGTTGAGGGCCCGGTTCACGAAGTCGCGCTGGCGCTCGGTGCGACCGATGTCGGCCGTGCCGTCGACGCGCCACTCGCCCTCGATCAGCTGCTCGTAGGAGCGGCTGCGGGCGTAGGCGAGCGCCTGCACACCGTCGAAGAGGTAGCAGCCGCCCTGCTCGACGAACAGCCCGGTCTTCACGTCGCGGGTGGGCCACATGAAGCACAGCTCCACCCCGCCGATCGCGTCGACGAGGTCCTTGAAGCCGAAGAAGTCCACCTCGACGTAGTGGTGGATCGGCAGGCCGAGGTTCTGCTGCACGGTCTGCACGAGCACCGCCGGGCCGTCGTTGTACGCAGCGTTGATGCGCTGCGAGCCGCGGCCGGGGATGTCGACCCAGAGGTCGCGCGGGATGGACAGCAGCGACGCCTGGCCGGTCTCCCGGTCGCGCCGGAGCACCATCATCGTGTCGCTGCGCGACCCCTGGACGTCGGCCTCGGTGCCGATGCCGCCGAAGTCGGGCGAGTTCGGGTCGCTGCCGGCGCGGCTGTCGGAGCCGACGAGCAGGAAGTTCTCCACGGTGCCCGTCTGCGGGCTGAGCACGTCGCTGACGCCCTCCACGCGGGGCAGCCGGTCGATCGCGCTCTCGGCGGCGACGAGGGTGCCCGCGGCGCCGGCCGCCGCGATCGCGAGCGTGAGCACCACCGTGAGGGCGAACCGGCCCGACCGGCGTCCGGGAGGGGGCGCGACGGGGGCCGCGGGGGTGGTGAGCACGGAGCGAGCGTAGTGACGAGCGCGCGCGAGGGGGCGTCAGGCGGGCCGCAGGTGCACCACGTCACCCGTGTCGAGGTGGTGCACCGTGCCGGTGTCGTCCTCGACCGCGAGCCGGCCGTCGCGGCCGACGTCGACGGCCCGACCCTCGAGCACGTCGGTGGGACGTTCCACCCGGACCCGCTGCCCGATCGTCACCAGCGCCGCTCGGTAGCGCTCGTGCACGTCCGTGGGGAGCGCGTCGAACGCGCGGAGCATCGCGTCGAGCAGGTCCAGCGGGTCGACGTCGTGACCCACCCGAGCGCCGCCCTCGGGTGCCCAGCCGACGTTGACGCCGATCCCGACGACGACGTGGTCGACCACACCGCCGGCCGCGCCGGCCTGGGCGAGCACCCCGGCGAGCTTCGCGCCGTCGACCAGCAGGTCGTTGGGCCACTTCAGCCCGACGCGCAGCCCCGACGTGGTGGCGACGGCGTCGGCGGCGGCGAGCGCGACCCGTTGGGTGAGCTCGTGCAGGTGCGGCGGCAGGTCGCGGAACAGCAGCGACACGAGCAGGTTCGCCCCGGGCGGAGCATCCCATCGGCGGTCGAGCCGGCCGCGACCAGCGGTCTGGTGACGGGCGACGAGCACGCTGCGATCGGGCGCGCCGGCCGCCGCCGCGGCGAGGAGATCGGTGTTGGTGCTGCCGGTCTCGTCGACCACCCGCACGTGCCAGGTGGCACCGGACTCGCTCATTCGGCCAGTATTGCCAACCGTGCTGCAGAAGATCCTGATCGCCAACCGTGGAGAGATCGCCGTCCGTGTCATCCGGGCCGCTCGCGAGCTCGGAATCACGACCGTCGCCGTGTACAGCGAGCTCGACCGCGACTCGCTCCACGTCCGCCTCGCCGACGAGGCCTACGCGCTGGGCGGTCAGACCGCAGCGGAGAGCTACCTCAACACCGAGGCGATCCTGCGGGCGATCGAGCAGAGCGGCGCCGACGGCGTGCACCCCGGCTACGGGTTCTTCAGCGAGAACGCCGACTTCGCCCGGGCGATCACCGAGAAGGGGGTGGCCTTCATCGGCCCGCCGCCCGCGGCGATCGACGAGATGGGCGACAAGGTCAGCTCGCGCAAGGCGGCACTTCGCGGCGGCGCCCCGATCGTGCCCGGCACGACGGAGTTCGTCACCACGGCCGACGAGATCCGGGCGTTCGGCAACGAGCACGGCTGGCCGGTCGCGATCAAGGCGGCCTTCGGCGGTGGCGGCCGCGGCATGAAGGTGGTGCGTTCGGCCGACGAGGTGCAGGACGCGATGGACTCGGCCAAGCGCGAGTCGAAGGCGTTCTTCGGCCGCGACGAGATCTACATCGAGCGCTACCTCACGTGGCCGCGCCACGTCGAGGTGCAGATCGTCGGCGACCAGCACGGCAACTACGTGTGGGTGTCGACCCGCGACTGCTCGGCCCAGCGCCGTCACCAGAAGCTCATCGAGGAGGCCCCCTCGGTGGAGATGGGCCCCGGCATCGAAGAGGCGATGGGCGAGGCGGCGATCAAGGCCGCCAAGGCGGTCGGCTACTACAACGCCGGCACCGTCGAGTTCATCTACCAGGACGGCGAGTTCTTCTTCCTCGAGATGAACACCCGTCTGCAGGTGGAGCACCCGGTGACCGAGGTGATCACCGGCATCGACCTCGTCGAGTGGCAGATCCGCGTGGCGAGCGGCGAGCCGCTGCCGATGACGCAGGAGGAGGTCGCCGCCCACCGGCGCGGCCACGGCATCGAGGTGCGGATCAACGCCGAGAACCCGGCGGGCGGCAAGTTCCTGCCCTCGCCCGGCACGATCACCAAGCTCGTCACGCCCGACGGCTTCGGCGTGCGCTTCGACGCCGGCTACATGCCGGGCGACACCGTCAGCCAGTACTACGACAACCTCGTCGGCAAGCTGATCGTGTGGGGCAAGGACCGTCCCACCGCGATCGCCCGCACGATCCGGGCGCTCGAGGAGATGGAGGTCGAGGGCGTGGCCACCACCATCCCCGCGGACCTCGCGATCCTGAAGCACCCCGACTTCCAGGCGATGCAGCACTCCACGAAGTGGGTGGAGGAGGTGCTCGACCTGTCGGGCATCGAGGCGCCCAAGCCGCCGGCGGCCGCCGAGGGCGAGGAGCCGCTGGTGCAGCGGAACACCACCGTCGAGGTCAACGGCAAGCGCTTCGACGTGAAGATGTGGGTGCCGGACACGCCGATGGTGGCCGCCGGTCCGGCGAAGGCCGCGGCGAAGAAGCCGGCCCGCGGGTCGAGCGGCTCGGGTGGTGGCGGTGGCGCCGCCGGGTCGGGCAACGTCGAGGTGCCGATGCAGGGCACGATCGTGAAGGTGCTCGTCGAGGTCGGCCAGAGCGTGGAGGTCGGCCAGGCCGTCTGCGTGCTCGAGGCGATGAAGATGGAGAACCAGATCACCGCCGAGAAGGCCGGCACGGTCAAGGAAGTGAAGGTCAAGCAGGGCGACACGGTCGGCGCCGGCGACGTCGTCGTCGTCATCGGCTGAGGGAGTTCTCTCCTGCCGGCTGCCCGCAAGATCGCGTTCATCGGGTCGCACGCGGTCCGCAAGACCAACGCGGTGCACTCGTTCGCGGGCGCGGTCGGCCGGAGCGGTCGCAGCGTCGAGGTCGGCCGCGAGGTGGTGCGCTACAGCCCGCTCGGCATGAACGAGCGGGCGACGCCCGAGGCCCAGCTGTGGGTGATCATGGCCCAGATCCGCGAGGAACTGGAGCTGCGGTCGCGCGCCGAGGTGCTCGTGCTCGATCGGGCCGTGATCGACAACTTCGCCTACTTCCTGCGGGTCACGAAGGGCGAGGACCCGTTCGACGTCACGCCGCTCGTCGCCCGCTGGTCCACCACCTACGACCTGTACGTGCGGCTGCGACCGGACACGCCGCTGGTGGCCGACGGGGTGCGGAGCACCAACGAGCGGTTCCGCAACGAGATCGAGAAGATCCTCGACGTGGTGATCCCGAGGTACGTGCCCGACGACCGGCTGGTGGAGCTGTGGGCGTCGGAGGTGACCGACTCGTTCGACTGGCCGGGCCTGGTCGAGCGCCTGTGCGGTCCACCACCGCCGGGCCCGGTGGTGCCGCGGCCGGTCACGTTCGCGCCGACCCTGTTCGACTGACGGCACCGATCTCCGACGACGCCGGAACCGCGCGGGCGGTCGGCGGTGTCCCTTCGGGTGGTGGATGATTCGGTGGTGGAGGTGTCGTCGTCGGAGCCGGCGGGAGCGTCGGGATCGGCCGACCGCGGGGACGGCTGGTTCGACGACGTGTACCGACGGCACTGGGACGGCATGGTGCGCCTCGCGTTCGCGATGGTGGACGACCGGGCCGTCGCGGAGGACCTCGCGCAGGACGCGTTCGCCCGCGTGTACCGCGCCCGCGACCGGGTTCGCGACCCGCTGCCGTACCTGCGCTCGGCGCTCTACAACGGCTGCCGCAACCACCTGCGCGAGCTCGGCCGCCGCCGTCGACGCGACGCGCGAGGTTCGGCGATCGACGCGGCCGGCACCGGAGGCGCCGCCGCCGTGGGCGACCACGTCATGGACGTGGTCCGCCGGCTCCCCACCCGGCAACGCTGCCTGGTGGTGCTCCGCTACTACGAGGGGCTCACCGACACCGAGGTCGCTGCGGCGACCGGGCTGCCGCTCGGCACCGTGAAGTCCACCCTGCACCGCACCCTGGCCGCCCTGCGCGAGGAGCTCTCGTGACCCGTCCGCCGAACGCCCCCGGTTCCGACGATCATGCCGACGCCGCCGATGGCGTCGACCGCGTCGAACGTCTGCTGCGCGACGCGCTCCACGCACACGTCGCGACGATCGACCCGTCGCCCGCGCCGCCGGTGTCGGCGCTCGACGCGCCGGCTCGTCGCGCCGTCCAGCAGCGCCGGCACCCGTTCGCGCTCGTGGCGGCCGCCGTGCTCGTGGTGGTCGCCGTGGGTGGGGTGTGGTGGGCGACAACCGGACGCCGCGACGCCGGCCCGGTCGCTGACGGGCCCGTCCCGGGCACGTGGACGGTGCCGGCCGCGTCGCCGCTGGCGCCGGGCCAGTTCCGCGAGGTGATGTGGACGGGACGCGAGTTCCTCGAGTGGGGCGGCGTGATCGGCAACGCCGGCCTCGCGGACGGCGCGAGCTACGACCCGGTCACGGACTCGTGGCGCCCGATGGCACCTCCGCCGGCCGGGGTGCGCCCCGGGGC
>WLDE01000201.1 GCA_009704985.1 Actinomycetota bacterium
CGTTCGATGAGGGCATGAAGCACCGCATCGTGATCCTCGGTGGCGGCACCGGAGGCACCCTGACGGCGAACCGCCTCCGCCGGCTGTACACCGTGGCCGAGGCCGAGATCGTCGTCGTCGACCAGGACGACCACCACGTCTACCAACCCGGCCTGCTGTTCGTCCCCTTCGGGCTCACCCACACGGAGGACATCGTCCGACCCCGAGGCCGCCAGTTGAAGGACGGCATCGTGTTCCGCCAGAGCGCGGTCGACCACGTCGACGTGGCGGCGAACGAGGTCCACCTCGCGGACGGCGAGGTGCTCCCCTACGACGTGCTCGTCGTCGCCACCGGCGCTCGACTCGCACCGGAGGAGACCGACGGCCTCACCGGGGCCGGCTGGAACGAGACGGTGTTCACCTTCTACACCTCCGAGGGCGCCGCAGCGCTCGAACAGGCGCTCGCCGGGTTCGAGGGCGGCCGGATCGTGGTGAACGTGGTCGACATGCCGATCAAGTGCCCGGTCGCACCGCTCGAGTTCTGCTTCCTCGCCGACTGGTGGTTCACCGAGCGCAAGATGCGCGACCGGGTGCAGCTCACCTACGTCACGCCGCTCGACGCCGCGTTCACGAAGCCGGTCGCCGCCCAGCAGCTCGCCGGGATGCTCGCCGAGAAGGGCATCGAGCTCGTCACCGAGTTCAACACGGGCGAGGTGGACGGCGAGGCCCGCACCCTCACGTCCTTCGACGGACGCGAGGTGCCCTTCGACCTCGCCGTCGTGATCCCGGTGCACGCCGGCGCCGAGTACGTCGGGCGCAGCGAGGGGTTGGGGGACGCGATGGACTTCGTGCCCACCGACAAGCGCACGCTCCAGAGCCACGCCGCACCCAACGTCTTCGCGATCGGTGACGCCACCGACGTGCCGGCGTCGAAGGCCGGCTCGGTCACGCACTTCGAGGGCGAGGTGCTGGTGGCGAACATCGTCCACTTCCTCGCCGGCGAACCGCTCGAGGAGGTCTTCGACGGGCATGCCAACTGCTTCATCGAGACCGGCTTCCACAAGGCGCTGCTCATCGACTTCAACTACGAGACCGAGCCGGTGACGGGTCACTACCCCGCCAGGGTCGGACTGCCGCTGCTGAAGGAGAGCCGCCTCAACCACCTCGGGAAGCTGATGTTCCAGTGGTTCTACTGGCACACCCTGCTGCCCGGCCGCGATCTCCCCGGCATCGGCGCCGCGATGCCGACCTCCGGCAAGGAACTCAGCCCGACCGGCTGACCCCACGCGGCCGCCCCCACGACCACCGACCGACCACCGACCGACCACGACCCGACCACGAACCGCCACCCGCACCACGGAGCAGACGAACCATGAGCACCACCACCCTCACCACCCCGGCCGGCGTCACGAGCGTCGAGCTGACCGACGACGGCTTCTTCGTCGACCCGAGCGTCTGGACCGAGGACATGGTCCCCGAGCTCGCCGCCCGGGAGGGCATCGACACGCTCACCGACGGCCACTGGCGGATCGTGCGGTTCATGCGTCAGGAGTACCTGCAGAAGGGCACCGGCCCCTCGGTCCGAGCGCTCGGCAAGACGTCGGGCATCGGCGTGAAGGAGCTCTACGAGCTCTTCCCGAAGGGCCCCGCCAAGATCGCCGCCCGCATCGCCGGCATCCCCAAGCCCAAGGGCTGCATCTGACCGGGCGCCCCACCCTGTCGCCGAGCACGTCCACCGAGGAAGGAACCACCATGGCCGCCACACCCGCCCCGATCGAGAAGGTCTCGATCATCGTCTCCAAGGGATCGCTCGAGGGTGTCTACCCCGGGCTGATCATGGCCAACGGCGCCCGCGCCGAGGGCATGGAGTGCAACCTCTTCTTCACCTTCTTCGGGCTCGACGCCATCCACCGCAAGCGGATGGAGCACCTGAAGGTCGCCACCGTCGGCAACCCCGGCATGCACCTCCCCACGCTCATCGGCGGCCTGCCCGGCATGAGCGCGCTGGCGACCCACATGATGACCAAGAAGATGGAGGAGCTCGACATCCCACCCGTGGGCGAGTTCATGGAGATGATCGCCGACACCGGCGCGGGCATCTACGCCTGCAAGGCCAGCGTCGACATGTTCCACCTCGAGAAGAACGACTTCATCCCACAGCTCGACGACATCATCACCGTGGGCGAGTTCTACGAGATGGCCGCCGGCGGCCAGATCATCTTCACCTGAGTCCGACGACCGCTCCGGCGGCCCGCCGTCGTCCGGACCGGATTCGACCCCCCGGCTCCGGGCGAACCGCTGCGACGAGCACCGGCTCGTCGCAGCGGTGTCGCGTCGGGGTGGTTGATACCTCCGGGGGTATCTGTTAGCATCCATCGCATGGAACTGCCCGAGGACACGATCGCCGATCTCCAGCGCCGCCTCCGCCGCGCCGAGGGCCAGGTACGCGGCGTGCAGCAGATGCTGGCCGAGGGCCGCGACTGCCGCGACATCGTCACCCAGCTCTCGGCGGTCACCAAGGCACTCGAGCAGACGTCGTTCCTGCTGGTGGCCGCCGGCCTCACGTGGTGCGTCTCCGATCCGGAGCGTGCCGCCGCCGAGGGCTACTCGATGGACGACGTCAAGAAGATGTTCCTGAAGATCGCCTGACCAGGGCGATCGCCGCCCGGTCGGTCCCCACCGACCACTGATCCGACCCTCGGCGACCCGGTCCGGGTCGCCGTCTCCCCGCCGCGCCGGTGTCCCACCGCGCCTCGGCCCAGCCTCGGGTAACTCCAGGCCTGCTTCCACGCGCCCCGAACGCGCCCTCCACCCGCAAGGAGCCCACCATGACCCTCGCCGACGCCGCGACCTCGGATACCCCAGAGGGTACTCCACCCGCCATGACGGACAGCACGACGGACCGTTCGACGGGCGGACCGGCCGATGCCGGCGGCCACGACGCACACGGCGGGACGGTGTTCGCCCGTCTCGCCCGGTTCTCCGTGCGTCGCCGCCGCCTGGTCGTGACGGTGTGGGCGTTGATCACCCTCGTGAGCGCTCCCCTCGCGATCACGCTCACCGGCGCGCTCTCCGGGGCGGGGTGGGAGGCGCAGGACTCGATCAGCCAGGTGGTGCGCGACGAGCTCCGACGCGACTTCCCGCAGGCCGGAGCCGAGGCGGCCGCGGTCGTGTACCGCCAGGAGACCCCGATCGCCGACGCCCCGACCGGCCTGGCCCTGCTGGTCGCGGGACTCGAGGGCGCGCCGGGCACCCTCGGGCTCGTCGATCCGCTCGCGATGCCGGCCGAGGCGGGGCTGATCTCACCGGACGGGCGCACCGCGGTCGTGCCGGTGCAGCTCGCCGCCGACGAGGACGCCGACCTGCCCGTCAACGCCGGGCGCCTGATGTCGGCGGTCGACGCGATCGACCTGCCCGACGGCGCCGAGGCGAACGCCACCGGCGAGTGGGCGGTGTGGCACGACTTCAACGAGGAGAACGAACGCGCGCTGCACAAGGCCGAGCTCCTGTCCGGCCTCCCGACGCTGATCCTGCTGTTCATCGCGTTCGGCTCGGCCGTCGCCGCCGGCATGCCGTTGCTCCTCGCGCTCGCCGGCATCTCGTTCGGGTTCGGCGCACTGCACCTGCTCACCGCGCTCACGCCGCTGTCGGTGTGGTCGATGAACTTCTCGATGATGATCGGCCTCGCCGTCGGCATCGACTACGCCCTGTTCATCGTGTCCCGGTACCGCGAGGAGCGCGAGGACGGCAAGGACACCGCCGACGCCATGGCCGCCACGCTGTCGACCTCCGGCAAGGCGGTGTTCCTGTCGGCGCTCACCGTCGTGCTCTCCCTGGCCGCCGTCTACCTGGTGCCGGTCATGGTGTTCCGCTCGATGGCCACGGGCATGATCCTGTCGGTCGTCGCGGTCGCGATCGCGTCGCTCACCCTGCTCCCGGCGGTGCTGGCTCTGCTCGGCGATCGCGTGCTCGTCGCGAAGGGCGACGAGGACCCGGACCGTGCCGCCGAGGGCCGTTGGACACGCTGGACCTCCGCCGCGCTCGCCCGCCCGAAGGTCACGCTCGGCCTCGGCCTGGTGCTGCTGCTCGCGCTGGCCACCCCCGCGCTCGGGATGCGGCTCGGCATGCCCGGCGCTCGCGTGGTCGACCACGGCGCCTCCAGCCGCGACGGCTACGAGATGCTGGTCGAGAGCTTCGGCGACGGGGCGGGAGCACCGCTGTTCGTCACCGTGCCCGCCGAGCAGGCCACGGAGGTCGTCGACCTGGCGGCCGCCGACGCCGGGGTGGCCGACGCCCGGATCGTCACCGAGCCAGCCGAGTCCGGCCGGGTGGCGGTCCGCATCACCCCGGCCACCGCCGGCGACAGCCAGGACACGTCCGACCTGGTCGAACGACTGCGCACCGACCTCGACGACCAGGTGCCGGCCGCGGCGCTCGGTGGCCCCGGCTCGCAGAACCACGACCTCACGGCCGTGCTCACCGGGACGGCGCCGCTCGCCATCGCGGTGATCATGGTCGTGGCATTCGTGCTCCTGCTCGTCGTGTTCCGCAGCCTGTGGATCGCCGTCATCTCGATCCTGCTGAACCTCGTCGGCGTCGCCGCGAGCTTCGGCTTCGCGACGCTCGTGTTCCAGCACGGGGTGGGCGCCGACCTGATGGGCATCGAATACCAGGGGTTCGTGAACGCCTGGGCCCCGCTGTTCTTCTTCGCCCTGCTCTTCGGGCTGTCGATGGACTACCAGTTGTTCCTGCTGGCCGCGATCAAGGAGCGCCGCGACGCCACCGGAGACAGCCGTCTCGCAGTGCGGGACGGCATCGCCCGCACCGGCCGACCGATCACGAACGCGGCGCTGATCATGATCGTGGTGTTCATCGCGTTCGGCGTGACCGGCCCGATCCCGCCCACCGAGCTGGGGCTCACCCTGGCACTGGCAGTGCTCCTCGACGCCACCGTGATCCGCATGATGCTGGTCCCCTCGATCCTGGGTCTACTCGGCGACCGGGCCTGGTGGATCCCGGACTGGCTCGACCGCCGGCTCCCCCAGGTGCGCTTCGAACACTGAACCGCATCACCCACGAGGACTCCCGGGAGCGGCCCCACGCACGGCCGCTCCCGGCGCGTCCGCGGACCGATCACTCGGACGGGTGGGAATACCCCGGGGGGTTGACGAATGATACCCCTAGGGGTATCATTCGTCTCATGATGTTCCTGCGGCAGTACTACCTCGGGTGTCTCTCGCACGCGAGCTACCTCGTCGGCGACACCTCCACCGGGCGGGCCGCTGTGATCGACCCGCAGCGCGACGTCGACGAGTACCTCGCCGACGCTGCGGCGAACGGGCTCACGATCACCCACGTCATCGAGACGCACTTCCACGCCGACTTCCTGTCCGGGCACCTCGAGCTCGCCCAGCGCACCGGCGCAGCGATCGTGTTCGGCACCGCCGCCCTCCCCACCGTCGAGTTCCCGATCGAGGCACACGGCAACGGCGACATGATCGTCCTCGGCGACGTCGTGCTCGAGATCCTCGAGACGCCCGGCCACACACCCGAGTCGATCAGCGTCGTCGTCCGCCCGAACGGCGCGGGCAGCACCCCGCACGCCGTGTTCACCGGCGACACCCTCTTCATCGGCGACGTCGGTCGCCCCGATTTGTTGAGCGCGATCGGCTTCACCGCCGACGACCTCGCCCGGCAGCTGTACCACTCGTTGCACACCAAGCTGTTGAGCCTGCCCGACGAGACCCTGGTGTACCCCGCCCACGGCGCCGGGTCCGCGTGCGGCAAGAACCTGTCGACCGAGACGGTCTCCACCATCGGCGAGCAGCGGGCCACCAACTACGCCCTCGCACCGATGAGCGAGGACGAGTTCGTCGATGCCGTCACCCAGGGCCAGTCCGTCGCTCCGCTCTACTTCCTGTCCGCGGCGATCAAGAACCGCTCGGCCCACGAGCTCCTGCCCGACGAGGTCGAGGTGCCCTCGCTGTCGCTCGCCGAAGTGCAGCAGGCGATGGCCGGCGGCGCCGTGGTGATCGACAGCCGCGACGACATGGCCTTCGCGCTCGGACACCTCCGCGGCTCGGTGAACGTCGGCTACAGCGGCCGCTTCGCCGAGTACACCGGCGAGGTGATGCAGCCCGGCACGCCGATCGTCCTCGTCACCGACCCGGGGCTCGAGCGCGAGGCGGCCGTCCGGCTCGCCCGCATCGGGTTCGACCATGTCATCGGTGCGCTCGCCGAGCCGCTGCGCGCCTTCGTCGAGCACCCCGACGCGGTCGAGCGGTTGTCGCGACTCACCGTCTCGGAGTTCGAGGAGCGACGACGTGACGTCACCGACCTCGTCCTGGTCGACATCCGCAACCCGGGCGAGGTCGCACTGGGCTCGATCCCCGGGGCTCGTCACGTGTCGCTCCCGCAGCTCCTCACCCGGATCGACGAGCTCGACCGTGAGACGCCGACCGTCGTCTTCTGCGCAGGTGGTTACCGCTCGGCGATCGCATCGAGCCTGCTGCGATCGCACGGGTTCACCGACGTCTCCGACATCATCGGCGGCTACACGGCCTGGGCGCAGGCCCGGTCCACCGAACACACCGCCGGAGGTGTCCGGTGAGCGCGCTCGGGGTCCTGCCCGAGTGCACCCCCGCCGAGGCGACCGCCGCCCAGCGCGAGGGCGCGTTCCTGCTCGACGTCCGTGAGTACGAGGAGTGGATGGCCGGCCACGTCGACGGGGCGGTGCACGTGCCGATGCAGCAGCTGCCCGAGCGCCTGGCCGAATTCCCGACCGACCGGCGCATCGTGTGCATCTGCCGATCGGGCAACCGCTCGGGTCAGGTGACGGCGTGGCTGCTCCGTCAGGGCTACGACGCGATCAACATGGCCGGCGGCATGCGCCAGTGGCACGCCGAGCAGCTCCCGTTCGTGAACGCGAACGGCAACCCCGGCGTCGTCCTCTGACACCCCGCTCCGGACCATCACCGTGCGCGCCCTCCTCGCCTCTCCGCTCGGCCTGCTGATCGGGCTCTCGCTCGGCGCGCTCGGTGGCGGCGGCTCGATCCTCGCCGTGCCGGCGCTGGTCTACGCCGCCGGGCAGTCGCCGAAGGAGGCCACCTCCACGTCGCTGGTACTGGTCGCGATCACGGCGGTCATCGGCATCGTCCCGCACTGGCGGGCGGGCCGGGTGCGTGTGGTTCCGGGGCTGCTGTTCGGCCTCGCCGGCATCGGCGGCTCGCTGCTCGGGTCGGCCTGGAACGAGCGCGTCGACCAGGACGTGCTGCTGCTCGCCTTCGCCGGGCTGATGCTCGTCGCCGCCTGGGCGATGTGGCGCCGAGTGCAGCGTTCCACCGAGCGGACACCGCCGACGCCCCTCGCCGTGGGCGCCGCCGTGGCGACACCGCACCACCGGACGGACACCACGACGGTGGTGAAGGTGCTGCTGGCCGGCTCGTTGGTCGGGCTGCTCACCGGCTTCTTCGGCGTCGGCGGCGGGTTCGTGATCGTGCCCGCCCTGGTGCTCGCGCTGCGGTTCACGATGACCGAGGCCGCCGCCACCTCGCTGCTCGTCATCGCGATCAACGCCGTGGTCGCGCTCGGCTCGCGACTCGACGGCGGTGCGCTCGACTGGGCTGCGATCGTGCCCTTCACGATCGCCAGCCTCATCGGCGTGGTGATCGGCGGCCGACTCGTCGGGAGGGTGGACGCGAACCGCCTGCAGCGCTGGTTCGTGTTCCTCCTGGTGGCCGTCGCGCTCTACACCGCCGGTAGCTCGCTCGTCGCGCTCACCTGACCGACGGGGCCGCCCACCCGCACCGTCACTGCGACCAGAGACGGGTGACGGTGGTGAAGCTCACGACGTAGGCGTCGTCGTCCCACCCCGGTGCGGCGAAGAGCACGGACTGCACCGGACCACCGGTGTCGACCCGCCCGAGCTCGTCCCCGGTCTCGATGTCGAGCACCACCGCCTGATCGGTGGCGCGTGCAGCGTCGTGGTCGTTCAGCAGCAGCTCGCCCGTGGACGGGAACCGCAGCGGGTGCATCGCCTGGGCGAGCGGACGCCGCCAGCGCGGGCGCAGCGAGGTGAACGGCTCGTCGAACTCGAACGCCGCCACGACGGCGTTCGAGCTGTCGTAGCCGACGGCGAGACCCCGCTCGACGTCGATCGCCGGCGGGTTCGCGATCAGCCCGTCCGGCAGGCCGCACACCTCGGCGCCCGCGACCTCCCCCGTGGTGAGGTCGACGCGGACGAGCTGCAGTGGCGCGGTGTTCGTGCCGACACCGACGAAGCTGCCGGCGAACCGCTCGCTGCCCTCGCCGTCGTCGAGGAACCAGGCAGCCCCGGCGTCCACCACGGCGTCCCAGCCGTACGTCTGACCGGGACGCGTCCGGTACACGGGGGCGAAGTGCTCGTCGAGCACGAGCCGCTCGCCGTCCCACCGTGCGCGCCGCACAGTGCGGTCGCACACGGCGATCACCGTGTCCGCCTCGGCGCTCAGCCGGGCCACCGACGGTTCGGGCAGCGCCAGCCGGTCGGCCACCTCGAGCGTGCCCGGGCGGAGCACGACGAGCTCGGAGTCGGGATGGGTGTCGTTCGCCGAGCCGCCGGGTCGGGCGCCGGCGAAGTCCTTCGTCACCAGACAGCCGTCGGGCAGCACGACGAAGCTGTTGTACGGCCGCACGCGCGGCAGCGTCGTCGAGGCCATCACCTCGAGCTCGGGCGACAGACGGTGCGCGTGCGCACCGAACACCACGTACAGCGACCCGTCAGCGTGTGCCGCCAGACCGCCGGGCCAGGTGGGCCCGCCCGGGAGGTCGGGCGAGCGACGGACGGTCTCGAGCGACTCGGGGTGGAGCTGCTCCACCCAGGAGACGGCGTCGTCGCCACCGGTGTGGCCCAGCAGGTACACCTCCCCCGGCTCGCGCAGCACCACCATCGTCGACGCGATCGCGAGCCGGGAGTGGGCGTGCAACGATCGCCCGGATCGGAGACCGAGGCCACCCGCACGACCCGCGGCGGCCCGACGCTCGGGCCCGCCGTCCTCGGCCGGCCACGGGCTCGGCCACAGTGCGGCGGGCACCCCGGAGGGCGGCGCGTCGGTCGGAGCGGTCACGGCGCGCGACA
>WLDE01000202.1 GCA_009704985.1 Actinomycetota bacterium
ATGTACGGGCCCGTCGGCACCACGATGTCGAACCCGCTCGTGCCCTGCGAGGCCTCGAGCTTGGTGATGAGGTCCTCGTTGCTCGCGTAGAAGTCGACCTTCATCGTCACACCGAGGGCGGCCTCGGCGAGCTCGCCGACGATGCCGGGCTCGTTGTAGTCGCCCCACGTGTACATCGCGAGGTCGCCGGAAGCCGTGTTGATCACGTTGCTGTACTCGCCGAGCACGCTGCCGGCGGGCGGCGTCGCGCCCGAGCCGGCCGCGGTGGTGGCGGACCCGCCGCCGGAGGTGCTGCCGCTCTCCTCCTCGTCACTGCCGCAGGCCGTGCCGATGATCGCGAGGCCGGCGGCGGCGCCGCCGACCTGGAACAGGGTGCGGCGGGACAGGTGCTGGCGGAACGAGGTCGGGGCCAGGATCTTCACGGGATCGGGGCGCTTGCTCATCGGTGTGTCTCCTTCACGGGGGAGTCGCACGGGTGGGTGCGGGTCTGGTGGTGCGCTGGTGGTGATGCGCTGGTGGTGGTGCGCTGGTGGATGGGGCGCTGGTGGATGGTGCGGGACCTGCGTCAGCCGGCGCTGTCGGCCGACGGTTCGACGAGGACGAGGTCGGCCTGGTCGGCCGAGAACTGGTAGACGTCCGCGTCGCTCCAATGGCACCACACCTGGTCGCCGGGTGCCAAGCGGGGCGCCCCCTGACGAGGCAGGAGGGCGACGATGTCGCGCTCCGCGGTGCGCACGACGTACTGCAGCACGTCACCGAAGTGCGACACGCTCGCGACCGAGCCCTCCACCTGGTTGTGGTCGCGCCCGAGGTCCGTGCTCGACAGCGAGATGCTCTCGGGACGGACGGCGGCCAGCGCAGGGTCGCCGGCGGCCACGCGCTCCTCCGGGGTCGAGCTGACGAACACGGTGCCGTCGTTGGCCCGCACGCCCGAACCGGTGGAGGTGCCGCGCCAGAAGTTGTTGCGACCGATGAAGCCCGCCACGAACGCCGACGCCGGTCGCTCGTACACGGTCTCGGGATCGGCCAGCTGCTCGATGTGGCCGTCGAGCATGATCGCGATGCGGTCGCTCATGCCCATGGCCTCCTCCTGGTCGTGGGTGACGAACACGAAGGTGATCCCGAGCTGGCTCTGGAGGAGCTTGAGCTCGATCTGCATCTCCTCGCGGAGCTTGCGGTCGAGCGCGCCGAGCGGCTCGTCGAGCAGCAGCACGCTCGGACGGTTGACCAGCGCCCGGGCCACGGCGACGCGCTGCTGCTGACCGCCGGACATCTGGCGGGGCTTGCGGTCCGCGAGCTTGGTCATCTTCACCATGTCCAGTGCCTCGGCGACACGGCTGGAGATCTCGGACTTCGGCACCTGCTTCTGGCGGAGGCCGTAGGCGACGTTCTCGGCGACCGTCATGTGCGGGAACAGCGCGTACGCCTGGAACACGGTGTTGACGTCGCGCTTGTACGGCGGGACACCCTGCACGTACTCGCCGCTGATCCGGATGAAGCCCTCGTCGGGCTGCTCGAACCCGGCGAGCATCCGCAGCGTGGTGGTCTTGCCGCAGCCGCTGGGGCCGAGCAGCGACAGGAACTCACCGGCGCGCACGGTGAGGTTGAGGCGGTCGACGGCCACCATGGTGCCGTACCGCTTGGTGACGTCGGTGATCTCGACACTGCCACGCGTCAGCAGGTCGATCCGGTCGTCGTCGATGGATGCCGTCACTCGCTCACTCCCCCGATCACTGGCCCGTGGCCGGCCCGGGCGACCCGCGCGGTCAACGCGCGGTCACCACCCTGGCGACGGGCCCTCGCGGCCCGGGTTTCTAGCACAGCCAGCCAGGCCGTCCGACGCATCCGTCTACGCTGGCACGAACGGAGGGTGACCTGCAAGGGATGCGCGATGAATGGCGTGTTTCGCGACGGAATCCCTTGCACGGGGACGGGTCGACCGACAGTATTCGCAGCGATGCAGCGTTCCCCCAACGTGCTCGACGACGTCGACCGCGCCATCATCGAGCGACTCCAGGCCGACGGTCGCGCTCCCTACACCCGTCTCGCCACCGCCGTCGGCCTGTCCGAGGCCGCGGTCCGTCAGCGGGTGCAGCGCCTGATCGACGCCGGGGTGATGCAGGTGGTGGCCGTCACCAACCCGCTGTCGGTGGGCTACCGGCGGATGGCGATGATCGGTGTGCGCACGGAAGGCCCCTCCGACGGGATCGCCGCGACCCTGCAGGCGATGCCGGACATCGACTACCTGGTGGTGACCGCCGGATCGTTCGACCTGCTGTGCGAGGTGGTGGTGAGCGACGACCGATCCCTGCTCGACCTCACGAACCGCATCCGGGGCGTGGAGGGCGTCGTCAGCACGGAGACGTTCATCTACCTCGACCTGGTGAAGCAGACCTTCACCTGGGGCGCCCACTGACGCAGGTCGATCCGGCATCCGCCCGGACCGATCCGCTCGTGCTCGTGTCAGGATGGCGGCCGTGAAGACCGTGTACTCCGACCGACACCGTCACCAGGACGGCCAGTCCGAACTGATCGACGGCAAGCTCATGAAGTGCTTCGAGTGCCCCGAGCGCGCCGACCTGGTGCTCGCCCGGGTGCGCGACCGGGCGATCGGCGACGTGCTCGACCCCACCGAGCACGGGCTCGACCCGGTGCGACGCGTGCACACCCCCGCCTTCGTCGACTTCCTCTCGACCGCGTGGGACGAGTGGGTCGCCGCGCACGGCGAGTACGACGCGCTCCCGATCACGTGGCCGACCCGGGGCCTGCGCCACGACCGGGTGCCCGACGCGATCGACGGCAAGCTGAGCTACTTCTCGCTCGACGCGGGCACCCCGATCACGGCGGGCACGTGGTCGGCGATCACGGCGGCCGCCGACGTCGCACTCACCGGTGTGGATCTCGTCCTCGGTGGCGAGCAGCACGCCTTCTCCCTGTGCCGCCCGCCCGGCCACCACGCGTCGGCCGACGTGTACGGCGGCTACTGCTTCTTCAACAACGCGGCCATCGCCGCGCAGGCGTTTCGCGACCGCGGTGCCGGCCGGGTGGCGGTGCTGGACGTCGACTACCACCACGGCAACGGCACGCAGGCGATCTTCTACGACCGCGCCGACGTGGTGTTCGCCTCGATCCACGGGCACCCGCAGCAGGAGTACCCCTTCTTCCTCGGCTACGACGACGAGACCGGGACGGGCGAGGGCGACGGCGCCAACCTGAACCTCCCCCTCCACCACGGCTCCGGGTGGGAGGTCTACGGCCCCGCGCTCGACCGGGCGTGCGACTTCGTGGCCGGCCACCGCCCCGACGTGCTCGTGGTGTCGCTCGGCGTCGACACGTACAAGGACGACCCGATCAGCCAGTTCCGCCTCGAGCACGAGCACTACCTGCGCATGGGCGAGCGGATCGCGGCGCTCGGGCTGCCGACGCTCGTCGTGTTCGAGGGCGGCTACGCCGTGGCCGAGATCGGGGTGAACGCGGTGAACGTGCTGGAGGGCATGGCCGGCTGAGCTGCCGAAACCCGCGTGGAGTTCAGCCCACGATCGGGCGCAGGACGAACTTGCTCTCGGTGCGGGCCACGCCGGCCTCGGCCTTGAGCCAGCGGATGAAGCCGTCGAGCCCGGCGGCGCCGGCGCAGTCGACGACGATCGTGTAGTCGCTCTCGCCGGTCACGTAGGCGGCGAACGCGACCTCGTCGCGCGCGGTGAGCTTCGCCTCGAACACCGCCGGGTCCAGCGCGGGCGGCAGCCCGACGTCGATCACGGCACGGACCGACCGCCCGAACGCCGCCGGGTCGACCTGCGCCGAGTACCCGCGGATCAGACCGCGCTCCTCCAGCCGGCGCACGCGGTCGGCCACCGACGACGGTGCGAGGTGCACCCGGTCGGCCAGCTCGCGCCAGCTGATCCGTGCGTCCTCCCGAAGCTCGTCGATGATCCGTCGGTCGATGCGATCGATCACCGGTGATTCGTCGGCCATGTCACCATTCTGCAACCGAAGATCGTGTTGATCAACGGAAACGTCACGCGGATCATGTGCGCATGACCAGCGCACCCGCTCACCCCGCGATCACCACCGTCGGCGTCCCCAAGGAGATCAAGACCGCCGAACACCGCGTCGCGATGACGCCCGACGGCGTGCGCGAGTTCGAGCGCCTCGGCATCACGGTGCACGTCGAGACGGGCGCCGGCGAGGGCGCGAGCGTCTCCGACGACGACTACCGCGCCGCGGGCGCCACGATCGTGCCCACCGCCGCCGACGCCTGGGCCCAGCAGATGGTCGTGAAGGTGAAGGAGCCCAAGGTCGAGGAGTTCGCGTTCCTGCGTCCCGACCTCACCCTGTTCACCTACCTGCACCTCGCCGCCTACCCCGAGGTCGCCCAGGCACTCATCGCCTCGGGCTGCACCAGCTTCGCCTACGAGACCGTGCAGCTGCCCGGTGGCGCGCTGCCGCTGCTCGCGCCGATGAGCGAGGTGGCCGGCCGCCTCGCACCGCAGATGGGCGCCCACTACCTCGAGCGCCACAACGGCGGCCGCGGCGTGCTGATGGGTGGCGCCCCCGGCGTGCAACCGGCCAAGGTCGTCGTGCTCGGCGCCGGCAACGTCGGCTGGAACTCGGCCTGGATCGCCGCCGGCATGGAGGCCGAGGTCGTCCTGTTCGACAAGAACCTCGACCGTCTCCGCTGGGTCGACCAGATCAACAAGGGCCGCATCGTCACGCTCGCCTCCAACCGTGGGGCGCTCGAGCGCAACATCGCCGACGCCGACCTGGTGATCGGCGCCGTGCTCGTGGCCGGCGGCCGCGCCCCCGTGGTGGTCACCGAGGACATGGTGCGCACGATGAAGCCGGGTGCCGTGATCGTCGACGTCGCGGTCGACCAGGGCGGCTGCATCGAGACGATCCACGAGACCACGCACAACGATCCGGTGTACGTGCAGCACGGCGTGCTCCACTACGCCGTCGGCAACATGCCGGGCGCGGTGCCGCACACGAGCACCTACGCGCTCACCAACGCCACCTTGCCCTACCAGATCGAGCTCGCCCAGTACGGGGCACCGGCTGCGTGCGCGAAGGACCCGGCGCTCGCACACGGGCTCAACACCCACGCCGGCCAGGTCACGAACGCCCCCGTCGCGGAGTTCCTCGGCGCGGCGTTCGTCGATCCGGCCGCGGCGTTCGCCGGCTGACCGACCCCGGATCCCGAACCGTCGCTCGGGTACGGGGCGGACGGCCGGCGAACGGTACCGTGCGCGCATGAGCACCCTCGCGTCCGAGCTCGACCTCCCGGAGATCCCGCTGGATGCGGTCACCTTCGAGGAACGCCAGGCGTTCCGCCGCACGCTCGCGCCGGACACCTGGCTCGTGCGGAACCTGATCGGGTACGGCGTGGTGCACTACGAGGACGCCGTCGGCGTGCTGCGCGACAAGCGGTGGCACTCGGCGTCGGGCCGCATCCCCGAGCTCATGGGCATCACCCGACAGGACTTCCTCGACCGCCAGCGCGGCGGCATCCTGTCGGCCGAGGGGGACGAGCACGTCCGGCTGCGGCGCCTGGTGGCACCCGCGTTCAACCCGCGGGCGGCCGACCGCCTGCGGCCGTTCATGCGCGAGGTGATGGACGGCCTGGTCGATCCGGTCGCCCCGGCCGGCCGGGCCGACTTCGTCGCCGACGTCTGCGAGCCCTATCCGATCCCGATCATCTGCGAGCTGCTCGGCGCACCGCGCAGCGACTGGCAGCTCTTCAGCCGTCTGGCGAGCGACGTACTCGAGATCTTCTCCGCCGACCTGCCCGACAAGCTCGACCTCGTGATGGCCGCCCAGGACGAGCTCGACGAGTACACCCGCGGGCTCATCGCGGCGCGACGCTCGAAGCCCGCCGAGGACCTCATCACCGACCTCATCGCCGCCGAGGAGGCGGGCGACAAGCTCAGCACCGAAGAGCTGGTGATGATGGTGAACGCCGTCATCGTCGGTGGCACCGACACCACCCGCAACCAGCTCGGCTGTGCGGTCTCGCTGTTCGCCGAGCACCCGGACCAGTGGGCGCTGCTGGCCGAGCGACCCGAGCTCGCGGCCCGGGCCGTCGAGGAGTCGATGCGCTTCTTCGGCGCCGTGCGCGGCACGGTGCGGTTCGCGAGCTGCGACATCGAGTACCGCGACGTGCTGTTCCCGAAGGGCACGTTCATCTCGATCGGCCTGGCCGAGGCGAACCGCCAGGCGAGCGTGTTCCCGGATCCGGACACCTTCGACATCACGAAGCCGGCGGCCGAGCAGCCGCAGCTCACCTTCGGCTCGGGCATCCACTACTGCCTCGGTGCGTCGCTCGCCCGCGCCGAACTGCAGGAGGCGCTGCCGCTGTTGGCCCGGCGGATGCCGAACCTGCGCGTCGACGGTCGGATCACGTGGAAGCCGGACGGCGTCGGCATCTTCGGCCCGGCACACATGCCGATCACCTTCGACGCCGGCCACTGACCGACGCCGGCCACTGACCGACGCCGGCCACTGACCGACGCCGGCCCGCGGGTCAGGCGACGGCGGCGAACGCTGCCGCGAGGAGGTCGAAGCCGCGGGTGTCGCCCACGAGACCGGCCTCCATGCGGTTCATCATGTAGGCCACCGTGAGGCCGTGGTCGACGTCGTTGACGATCATCGAGCCACCCCAGCCACCCCAGAAGCACAGCTTCGCGTCGAGCGGGAACGGCATGCCCTCGCACGGCAGGCCGTAGCCGAGGCCGAAGCGCTCGGGGACGCCGAGCACGAGGTCGACGTTGTCGCTCTGCACCTCGAAGATCCGATCGATCGTGGTGGGCGACAGCAGCTGCACGTCGCCGACGCGGCCGCCGTTGGTGAGCGCCGACTGCACCAGCGCGACGGAGCGGGCGTTGCCGTGACCGTTCGCCGCGCCGATGTCGGCCTGCCGCCACCCGTCGGTCCAGGCCGCCTCCGCCCCCGGTGCCGGGCCGGTGAAGGTCCTGACCATCGGGCTGGTCGGGTCGAGCGCGGCGATGTCGATCGGCAGCGGGGGCGGCGGCACCACCGGGGACACGCGGGGGAACTCGCTCGGAGCCAGTCCGATGTGGAAGTCGGCGCCGAGCGGGCCGGCGATCTCGGCCGCGAAGAACGCGCCGAGCTGGTGCCCCGTGATGCGGCGGATCACCTCGCCCACGAGATGCCCCTGGTTCAGCGCGTGGTACCCCGACGCGGTGCCCGGCTCCCACCAGGGCGCCTGCGCCGCGAGCATCGAGGTGGACTTCTCCCAGTCGTAGAGGTCCTCGGTCACGACGGGCTGGTCCCACCCCGACACGCCCGACGTGTGCGACAGCAGGTGGCGGACCTCGATGTCCTGCTTGCCGTTCTGCGCGAACTCGGGCCAGTAGTGGGCGACCCGCTGGTGCGGATCGAGCTCGCCGCGGTCGATCAGCACGAGTGCGCTCATCGCCATCATCGTCTTCGTGGTCGACCACACGTTCACGATGGTGTCGGCCGCCCACGGCTGCGTGCGCTCGTGGTCTGCCCATCCGCCCCACAGGTCGACCACCGGTTCACCGTGCAACCGGACGGCGACCGAGGCACCGAGATCGGCGCCCGAGTCGAGGTTCGCCCGGAGGATCTCCCGCATCCGCTCGAACCGCGGGTCACACGACCCCTGCACGCTGACGTCGACGTCGCTCATCCGACACCCCTCCACGATCGGGCGGCGTCCCCTGACACCGCCGCTCGGGGCGGACGATACGCCATCACCCAGCTCACGAGTCGACGCAGCCGCGCCACTCGCCGTACGGTGCGGTCCATGGCCAAGGAGTTCAAGCTCGGGTACAACACCGGATACTGGGGACAGGGGCCGCCGGCCGGTGCCCTCGACGCGATCCAGGAGGCCGAGCGTCTCGGCTACTCGTCGGTCTGGACGGCGGAGGCCTACGGCAGCGACGCGATCACGCCGCTCGCCTGGTGGGGGGCGCAGACCACGAAGGTGCAGCTCGGCACGGGCATCATCCAGATGAGCGCCCGCACACCGGCCGCCACGGCGATGGCGGCGATGACCCTCGACCACCTCTCGCAGGGCCGCGTGATCCTGGGGCTCGGTGCCTCCGGCCCGCAGGTCGTCGAGGGCTGGTACGGCCAGGCCTACGGCAAGCCGCTGGCGCGCACCCGCGAGTACGTCGACATCGTCCGTCGGATCATCCGCCGCGAGCAGCCGATCGAGGCGCACGGCGAGTTCTACGACATGCCCTACACCAAGCCCGACGGTCGCGGACTCGGCAAGGCGCTCAAGTCGACGATCCACCCGTACCGCACGGAGATCCCGATCTACCTCGGCGCCGAGGGCCCGAAGAACGTCGCGCTCTCGGCCGAGATCTGCGACGGGTGGCTGCCGCTGTTCTTCAGCCCGAAGGAGGACGGCTTCTACCGCAACTGCCTCCAGGAGGGCTTCGCGCGGGCGGGCGACCCCGGCAAGGCCGACCGGTTCGACGTGGCCTGCGGCGTGCAGATCATCGTCGGTGACGACGTCGAGCGCTGCGCGGACTTCGTCCGCCCCTTCCTCGCGCTCTACGCGGGCGGCATGGGTGCCCGGGGCGCGAACTTCCACTTCGAGGTGTTCGCCCGGATGGGCTACGAGGACGTGGCGCTGCAGGTGCAGGAGCTGTACCTCGCCGGCAAGAAGGCCGAGGCGGCCGCTGCGATCCCGCTGGCGATGGTGGAGGACGTGGCGCTGGTGGGGCCGATGGACAAGATCCGCGGCGAGCTCGACCGCTGGCGCGAGACCTGCATCACGACGTTCCTGGTGAGCGGACCGAAGCAGATGCTGCCGATGTACGCCGAGCTCCTGCTCGCCTGAACGAGCGAAGCGCGGGGGTAACCTCACCCCCGCCATGTCGATCAGCCCGCGCCGCCTGCTCCTCGCCACCGTGGCGGTCCTGGCCTACGCGGGACTGTTGGTCGGGGTGTGGGCGACCCGGCCGCTCCACG
>WLDE01000203.1 GCA_009704985.1 Actinomycetota bacterium
GCGGCTCACGATCTCCGTCACGACCACCAGCACGTCATCGAGTCGCTCCCCCTGCGCACCTGCTCGCAGGGCGTGTTCGACGTCGAGGTCGACGGCGAGCTCCTGTACTCCAAGGAGGCAACGGGACGACACGCGAACGACGGTGAGGTGCTCGCCCTGTTCCGCGACCGCATCGTCCCCGACGTCACCGTCTACGAACGCTGACCCGAGCACACTGACCCGAGCACGCTGACCCGAGCACGCTGACCCGAGCACACTGACACCACGAGACCACCACTAGCTTCCGGGTGGTGGCCGGCCGACGGGGAGCAGAACAGGCAGCACTGGCAGAACCGGCAGCACCGGCAGCATCGGCAGCACTGCGGGGAGACCGACGTGCACCTCGGTGACGACGTCCTCGACCGCATCCGCACGGAGGGGTACGCCGTCGTCGAGGGGTTCCTCACCGCCGACGAGTTGGCGGCCGCTCGCGAGGGCCTGTTCGACGAGTTCCCCACCCACGAGCAGTACTTCGCGGAGCCCGAGCGGTACGTCCACGTGGTGGCGCACCAGTTCGCCGGGCTGCGCGTCGGCCCGTTCCGCTCGTGGCCGCTCACCCGGCTCGCGTTCCACCCCGACCTCGTCGACGCCGCCGAGCGCTTCTGCGGCACCACCGACCTCGACCTCTACAAGATCGAGCTCTGGGCCAAGTACAGCGGCGCCGTCGACTACGACCAGGCCCACCACCGCGACTACGGCAACCATCACCTGCTCGTGCCGCGCGCCGATCGGCGGTGGCCGCAGCTCACCACCTTCATCCTGCTGAGCGACGTCACCGAGCACGACGCCCCCACGAAGGTGATCCCGCGCTCGATCGGTGACGACGTGCCGCTGTGGCCCGACCGGCTCGCGCCCGGCGAGCTGCACGAGCACGAGGTGGCCGTCACCGGTCCGGCCGGCTCGATCTTCCTCTACACCACCGACGTGCTGCACCGCGGCTCGGCCTTCACCGGCCACCCACGCAGCCGCTTCGCGCTGCTCGCGGACTACATGGCCCGCGGCAACCCGTGGATGGGCAAGGTCAGCTGGCCGGGCGCCGCCCTGCACCCGGCGATCCGGACGCTGATGGTGCACGCCACCCCGCGTGAGCGGCACCTGTTCGGCGTGCCGCTGCCGGGCCACGAGTACTGGGACGAGCAGACCCTGCACGACGTCGCGCTCCGCTATCCCGGCATCGACCTCACGCCCTACACCAGCCCCGACACCAGCCCCGACACCAGCCCCTGACTCAGCCCCTGCCCCGGCGACCGGCACACGTTCTGGTCGCGCATCGTCCCGGAACGCGGGAAGATCTGCGACCAGAACGCCGTCGCTCGGATCGCCGGCCGGTTCCCCGCTCGGATCGCCGGCCAGTTCCCCGCTCGGATCGCCGGTCAGACGGCGGTGGGCAGTTCGGCGGTGTGCAGTGCGGCGGTGTGCAGTGCGGCGGCGTGCCGTTCGGCGGCGTGGGTGAGGTACAGCAGGGCGGCGGACACCCGGCGGTTGGTGGAGCCGTCGTCGACGATGCCGAGCTTCCAGAGGATCGCCGCGACGTGCTTCTCCACGGACCGCTCGGAGATGAACAGCACCTCGGCGATCGCCGCGTTCGAACGTGCCCGGGCCACCTCGGCCAGCACCTCGAGCTCCCGATCGGAGAGCACGTCGAGCGGCGAACCCGGAGCACCCGACCCCCGCACGACGCGCATGCCCACGTACCGGGCCGCCACGGCACTCACGACGCCGCCCGTTCGTCACGCACGGCACCGAGCTGGATGCGGTCGACCCGCAACCCCAGCTCGGCGTTCGCCTCCAACACCGCGGTGGTGTCCGGTCCGGTGAACACCGACAGGCAGGTCTCGTCGCCCGGCATCACGATCGACGTCAGGTGCTGCACACCCCGTCGGGCGAACTCCGCCGAGGCGCGGACGCACCGGTCGACCAGGTCGTCCATCTCCGCTGCCGTCCAGCCCACCAGGAACCGTTCGATGACGTACACGTCCATGGGTGCGATCGTCACCCGCACGACCCCGCCGGCGCATCGGGGAAAACCCTGGATCCCTCGGTCCTGCCCCCGTACGACGGTCCGCGATCGGCGCCCCCGGGAGCCGGCGCAAACCGGTCCACTCGAGCGCGATCCACCAGCTCACGATGCATACGGGCACGGCCCGCCCCACCCCCGGTGGCCGACCTCGTCGCCGCCCAGGTACCGATCGAGGGGGTCCCGGACGCAGCGGTGCCCGCCTGCGCACCCCAGGCGGGCACCGGTGACGGCCGATCCCGGCGGTCGGGTCCGGGGCGGTCCCCGCGGACGCGACCCGCACGGCCACCGGCGGCGTGAAGATCCGCAGCTGACCGCCCGTCAGGGGCGGCGGAGCAGGCGACCCGGGCGGGCGCCGGTGTCGGTGTCGTGGCTGCGGGTCTGCACGCCGTTCACGAACGTGGCGACGTAGCCCTCCACCGGCTGCAGGAAGCGGAACCCGCCGGCCGGCAGGTCGGCGTGCGCCACCGGGCGGCGCACGGTGAGCCGGTCGAGGTCGATCACGTTCACGTCGGCGCGCATGCCCACCTCCAGCGTGCCCCGGTCGCGCAGCCCGTACAGGCGGGCGTTGCGCCGCGTCTGCTTCTCCACCACGAACTCCAGCGGGATCGTGGCGCCACGTGTGCGGTCGCGCGTCCAGAGCGTGAGCTGGGTGCTCGGGGCGCTGCCGTCGCAGATCAGCTTCACGTGCGCGCCGGCATCCGCGAGGCCGGTCACCGTCACCGGGCTCGTGAGCATCTCACGCATCGCGTCGAGGTTGCCGTCGACGTATCCGGCGCCCAGCAGGGCCGCCACCCCGGCGCCCTCGCCGTCGCACAGGAAGTCGTACATCCGCTCCAGCGGATCCACGCCCGCGGCCGCGGCGAGCGCGGCGAACGTGAGCTCGGGGCCCGGCTCGTAATCCACCACGTCATCCAGCGCGAACATCATCGGCGTCGCCATCTGCAGGCCCAGGTACAGCGCCTCCATCGACCCGGTCCGCGCGGGCGGCACGTCGTCGCCGTGCAGGATCGCCTGCTTCACCGCCGGCTCGCGCATGACCCGGGCGCGCTCCGCCGTCGGCAGGTGCGCGAGGTCGAGGTAGGCCCGGCGGCGCATGAACGGGTGGTAGCCGGCCAGGCTCGACATGATGCCGATCGGCCGCGACGCCACCTGCGGGTACAGATGCGAGCCGGTGGCGTTGCGGGTCTGTGCAAATGCAAGGACCTCGCGCCACGCCTCGGGGTAGTCGCGGGTCTGCGCCGTGGTGAACGTGACGTTCAGACCCGTGGCACGCGAGATGACGTCCAGCAGCTGCAGCTCGTGCTCCTGGCTGAACCGCTCGCCACCGAGCCCCTCCATCGCCCCGATCGAGCTCGACGTGATCGCCTCGAACACGCCACCGCCGCCCTCGGCCACCCCGCGGGCGATCTCCAGCAGCTCCTGCTCGGTCGCGTACGTGCCGGGCACCGCGCCACCGTCGATCGAGCGGTGGAAGATCGTGCGGCTCGTCGAGAACCCGAGCGCACCGGCCGCCGCGGCCTCCGCCGCGATCCGGCGCATCTCACGGATGTCGTCGTCGGTCGCATCCTCGTTGCGCACCCCGCGATCGCCCATCACCGCGAAGCGCACCGCACCGTGGGGCACCTGCGCACCGACGTCCATCGCGTACGAACGGGTGGCCAGGAAGTCGAGGTACTCGGGGAACGAGCTCCACCGGCCCCACGGCACGCCCTCGTACAGCGCGGTGCCGGGGATGTCCTCCACGCCCTCCATCAGCTCGATCAGCGTCTGCTCGCCACCGGGCGGGCACGGCGCGAACCCCACCCCGCAGTTGCCCATCACCAACGACGTCACGCCGTTGGAGAACGAGGGGTCGAGCTCGTCGTCCCAGGTGACCTGGCCGTCGAAGTGGGTGTGCACGTCGACCCAGCCGGGCGCCACGATCGCCCCGGCCGCGTCGATCACCGTGCGCCCCTCGAGCGACCCGCCCACCGCCGCAATGCGGCCGCCACCCGACGACACATCGGACGAGATGTCGATCGCCACGTCGCCCGTGAACGCCGGCGCCCCCGTGCCGTCGACGATCGTGCCGCCCCTGATGACCACGTCGTGTGCCATGTCGATCCCCCCAGATCCGAGCTGTGGCGAGCGTACCGCGCCGTCCCGACCCACTCCCGAGCCGAGTACGGTTCCCGCGATGCCCGCTCGTTCTGCCGCCTGGGTGCTCGTCGCAGCGGTCAGCGCTGCGTGCGGCGCGCTCGCGTGGAACCTCGGCGTGACGCTCGAGGACCGCAGCATCGTCGAGCCCGACTTCCTGTGGCGACCGAACGAGACCCTCGTCGAACAGCGGTTCCTGGTGATGGCGGTGGCGAGCGCCGTGATCGCGGTCGCGTGCCTGCTGTTCGCCCGATTGCGACGCATCGGCGCGCTGCCCGAGCCGGCGGTCGCCGTGCCCGTGCTGCTGATCGGCGTCGTGATCGGCGGCTCCTACAGCGTCGTCACCGCTCCCACGATCGGCGCCAACATCGGCGGCGGGATCGTGCTGATGTTCGGCCCGTTCGTCCTCCTCGGCCTCGTGTTCGTCGCCGTGCGCGCCGCCCGCGCCGCTCGCGGGCCGCGCAGCTCCACCACCTGAGCACCCGCGGGCGACCGGCTCGCTCCACGGCAGCGGCGAGGGCTCGCCAGCCACCAGAGGAGTGCACGGGTGTCGAGCACCAGCGCTCGGGTCACGTCGCCGCCGTCCGGACCTCACCCGTCGAGAACAGGTCGTCGTCGACCGAGGACAGCCGATCCGACCCGCGCATGTCGGCGGGTTCGTCGATCGGGATCAACCGCGCGACGGGACGGCCGCGCTTGGTGATCACGAACTCGGCGCGGCGGTCGGCGACCTCGTCGAGCAACGCCAGACACGTCGCGTCGGCGACCTCGTCGAGCAACGCCAGACACGTCGCCTCGACGTCGCTCGCCCGGATCTCGTTCGCCATGTCGACGAGTGAATCATGGCCGACTCGCTCGTCGACTCGCGCGTCGACTCGCACGGTGACGTGCCCGGTCAGGTGGTCCGCCGTGCGACGACGCCGCCACCCCGGTGTGACACCACGTGCGACACAGAGGGACACGACGGCTCGACGCCGGGCAGGCTGGTACGTTCCGGCGCGTGAGCGACCTCCCCGCCGCCAGCCCGCCGCGAGCCGTGATGGTGCTGAGCGAGAACGCCACGTTGGTGGAGTCGCACGACCTGGGCGGCGTGGTGGAGCTCGCCCGCATGGCCGAGTCCAACGGCGTGCACACGGTGATGATCAGCGAGCACGTCGTGCTGGCCCGCGACTCGAACGCCTCCGGGCCGATGGTGAACCCTCGCGACTACGCCGCACCCGGCAACCAGCACCCGCACACGCCGTGGCCGGACTCGGTGGTGCTCGCGTCGGCGGTGGTCCAGGCCACCACGCGCCTTCGGGTCGCCCTCGCCGCGGTGATCACGCCGCTGCGCCATCCGCTGCTGCTCGCGAAGCAGCTCGGCACGCTCGACCTGCTGGCCGGTGGGCGTCTCGTCGTGCAGCCCACCGTCAGCTGGTCGCAGGGCGAGTACGACGCGCTCGGGGTGCCGTTCCGCGAGCGCGGCCGCATCCTCGACGAACAACTCGCCGCGATGCACGCGGCGTGGACGTCTCCGCCGCAGCAGCCCAGCTCGCACCGCGGCGACCACTTCACCTACGGCGACGTGTGGGTGGAGCCGCGTCGCGGCGTGCCCGTGTCGATGTGGTTCGGTGGTCAGCGCCTCCACGACGTGCTGATCGAGCGCATCGTGCGGTACGGCAGCGGCTTCCACCCGTTCGGGACCCCGACCCCCGACGAGCTCGCCCGGCTCGCCGCCGCGATGACGGCCGCCGGCCGCTCGATCGACGAACTCGAGTTGATCGGCGGCATCCGCGGGCGCTTCACCGGCACCGACGACGTCGCCGACCTCGACGAGGCGCTCGCCACGATCCCGGCCAAGGTGGCCGAGGGCTACCGGAGCATCTGCTTCAAGCCGTCGATGTTCACCGACGAATGCGACGAGGTGCCCGAGGTGTGCCGCCGCGTGGTCGCCGCGCTCCACGCCGCCGCCTGACGCGGTCGTCCCCGGCGCACCGCGGATCGGCGACCCCTCAGTCGCCCGCGCGGTCCTGCCACGTGCACACGCACGCCTCGTTGCCCTCGGCGTCGGCGAGCACCCACCACGACCGGGCGTGGTCGTCGGAGACCAGCCGTCCACCCGCGGCGATCGCGGCGGCCACCCGCGCCTCGGCCACGTCGTGGGGCACCGTGACGTCGAGGTGGAACCGGTTGCGCTCGGTGCGCGGCTCGTCCATCTGCTGGAACCACAGCGCCGGCCCGCTGCCCTGCGGATCGACGAGCGCCCCGTCCGCCTCGCGGTACCCGAGCACCGCCTGCCAGAACGGACGGATCGCCGCTGCGTCGGTCGTGTCGAGCCCGATCTCGAGCGCAGCGGCCGTGTGCGGCTCGGAGGTCGCGCCGGCCGCCGCGGCGAGCGCGCTGTAGGTGCGGGCGACCTCGACGTCGAGCGTGGTGAGCCCGCCGGTGGCGTGGGTGGTGAGCAGCACGTGCAGCCGGCCGGGGTAGCGGATCTCGATGTCGGGGTGGTGGGCGGCCTGCTCCGCGGCCTCGGCGAACGCCACGGCCAGCTGCGCCGCGGCCGGATACGAGGGCGCACGGAACGTCGCGTGGATGGCGCCGAGCAGGACGCGCCAGTCGTCGAGCCCGTCGAGCGCGGCGAACTCGTCGGCGGAGAGCGAGGTGTACTGCATCCCCCGACTGTGCCACCCCGCACGCCCCGGCGCCACGTGACGCGCCACACGGGCGACACGGGCGACACGGGCGACACGGGCGACACGGACGACACGGACGACACGGACGACACGGACGACACGGGCGGCGCGGGTGACCGGCCGGAACCGTCAGGCGGCTCGCACGCCCCGCAGTCCCACGGCGTTGCGCAGACCGACGCACCCGATGCAGCCGACGCAGTTCTCGCAGTCGACGCACGCCACGCACCCGATGCAGCGCACGCACCGGATGCAGGCGATCACCCCGATGCAGCGACGCACGGCGAGGCAGGCGACGGCACCGATGCTCGCGACCACGCCGATGCTGCCGGCCGTGGCGATCGACCCCGCCGTCGCGATCGACCCCGCGGTCACGATGCTGCCCGCGGTCGCGATCGACCCGGCCGTGGCGATCGACCCGGCCGTGGCGATGCTGCCCGCCGTCGCGATGCTCCCCACCGTCCGCTCGTCCATCGGCACATCGTCGCGCAGGTGGCCACCACCCGTCCGACGACCGGCACCGAGAGTTCATCGAGCGTTCGCTGCAGCACGAGGGGGAACCGGCCGATGCTGTTCCCATGAACTCCGACCCCGAGCGCGGTCGCGGCGAACGCCCCCCGTCCTCCGCGGACGACCGGCCGGCGGGCTGCACGGCGGACCCGGTGGAGGACCCGACGACGGGCCGGACGACGGACCGGACGACGGACCGGACCGACGACGCCGCGGAGGTGCAGCTGCCACCGGGCTGGACGCGCGTCGCGATGCCCGGGTTCGAGCACGACGTCGTCGTCGGCGTCGGTGGCGTGTTCCTGCTCGCCGTCCGCGGCCGCGACTCCGAACGGGTGCGGCTCTACGACCGCGGGCTCTGGGTCGACGGACGCCGGACGCACGAGCTCGCCGACACCGATCGTCAGGCGGCAGCGGTGTCCACCCGGCTCACCGACGAGTGCGGATGGCACGTCGCCTGCGAACCGGTGATCGTCGTGCTCAGCACCGACCTGGTGGTGCGGTCGCGGCCCGACGACGTCCACGTGCTGCACGCCCACGTGCTCGGACGGTGGCTGCAGCACCTGCCGAGCCGGTTGACGCCGCAGCACGTCGAGCTGGTGGTGGCCGCGGCGACGGCGCTCGGGGGCCGGGTGGCCGAGCGCCGGGAGGCACCGGCCGCATGAGCCGCATCCCGTCCGCCGGAACGCCCACTGGAACGCCCACCGGAACGCCCACCGGATCGCACGCTGCGTGGTCGGGAAGAAATCACTCCAGACGGTGCCTTGACGAACCGATGAGGAAGACATGACTGCGACGAACCCGTCAGACGAACGCGCTCCGCGAGCGGCCGGCTCGGGCACCGCGAGCGGTACCGAGCGGCGCACGGCGGCACCGCACGTGCTGGAGTCGCTCATCGACGCCCTCGCCAGCTCGCCGGTCGACGTGCTGCCCGGCGGCTGGTACGCGCTCGAGGTGCCCGGCGTCGGTCAGCCCCTCGTCATCGGCCCCGGCGGGCTGTTCGTGCTCCTCGTGCGCCACCACACCACCCTGGCGATCGGCCTCCCGTCGCCCGGCGACACCCGCCCCTGGGCACACGACCACCGCAACCAGTTGAGCACCCCGCAGCTGACCGCAGAACTGGCGAGCCAACTCGTGAACTGGGCGTGTGGCACCGACCTGGTGTGCTCGCCGGTGATCGTGGTGACGGGTGACGACGCCGAGGTCGTCACCCGACCCGACGGTGTGGACGTCATCCACGAGCACATGCTCACCCGCTGGCTGGCCCGCTGCCCCGCCGAACTCGACGAGCACACCATCGGACTCGTCACCGAGCACCTCACCGCCACACGCCTGCTCCCGGTCTGACCCGCCGGGCAGCGGTGCCCCGAACCGCGACCCCGTGGCGCGGAGACCGACGACACAGGACGTTCCGAGCGGATCGGTGGCACCATCCCCCCAGCACCCCCCGGCACCC
>WLDE01000204.1 GCA_009704985.1 Actinomycetota bacterium
CCTTCCCCAGACCCCCTCGAGTCCACCTCGAGTCCCCCAATCCCTCGAACCTCTCTCTCGAACTGGAGCACCACCATGGCCAAGGCAGTCGGTATCGACCTCGGGACCACCAACTCCGTCGTCGCCGTCCTCGAAGCGGGCGATCCCGTCGTCATCCCCAACTCCGAGGGCGCTCGCACCACGCCGTCGGTCGTGGCGTTCTCGAAGGCCGGCGAGGTCCTCGTCGGCGAGGTCGCCAAGCGTCAGGCGATCACCAACCCCGACCGCACCTTCCGCTCGATCAAGTCGAAGATGGGTCAGGCCTGGAGGAGCGACGACATCGACGGCAAGAAGTACACGCCGCAGGAGATCAGCGCCCGCACGCTCATGAAGCTGAAGCGCGACGCGGAGGCGTACCTGGGCGACACCGTCACCCAGGCCGTCATCACCGTCCCCGCCTACTTCGACGACGCGCAGCGCACCGCCACCAAGGAGGCCGGCCAGATCGCAGGCCTCGAGGTGCTCCGCATCATCAACGAGCCCACCGCAGCCGCGCTCGCGTACGGCCTCGACAAGGGCGCGGACGACGAGACCGTCCTCGTGTTCGACCTCGGCGGCGGCACCTTCGACGTGTCGGTGCTGGAGATCGGCGACGGCGTGTTCGAGGTGAAGAGCACCCACGGCGACACCCACCTCGGCGGCGACGACTGGGACCAGCGGATCATCGACTGGCTCGTCAAGCAGTTCAAGTCGGCGCACGGTGTCGACCTCGGCGCCGACCGCATGGCCGCGCAGCGTCTGAAGGAGGCCGCCGAGAAGGCCAAGATCGATCTCAGCCAGGTGCAGCAGACCCAGATCAACCTGCCGTTCATCACGGCCACCCCCGAGGGTCCGCTGCACCTCGACGAGAACCTCACCCGCGCGAAGTTCCAGGAGCTCACCGCCGACCTGCTCGAGCGCTGCCGCATCCCGTTCGAGCAGGCGATCAAGGACGCCGGTCTCTCGAAGGGTCAGATCGACCACGTCATCCTCGTCGGCGGCTCCACCCGCATGCCCGCGGTGCAGGACCTCGTCCAGAGCCTCACCGGCAAGGAGCCGAACCGCACGGTGAACCCGGACGAGGTCGTCGCCGTCGGCGCCGCCATCCAGGCCGGCGTGCTGAAGGGCGACGTGAAGGACGTGCTCCTGCTCGACGTCACCCCGCTCAGCCTCGGCATCGAGACCAAGGGCGGCGTGATGACCAAGCTCATCGAGCGCAACACCACGATCCCCACCAAGCGCACCGAGGTGTTCACCACCGCCGAGGACATGCAGCCGAGCGTCGAGATCCACGTGCTGCAGGGCGAGCGCGAGATGGCCGCCTACAACAAGACCCTCGGCAAGTTCCAGCTCGTCGACCTGCCGCCCGCCCCGCGTGGCGTGCCGCAGATCGAGGTCACCTTCGACATCGACGCGAACGGCATCGTGCACGTGTCCGCGAAGGACCGTGCGACGAGCAAGGAGCAGTCGATGACGATCACCGGTCAGTCCACGCTCGACAAGAAGGACATCGACCAGATGGTCCGCGACGCCGAGGCGCACGCCGAGGAGGACCGTCGCCGTCGCGAGGAGGCCGAGACCCGCAACAACGCCGACTCGCTCGTGTACCAGACCGAGAAGGTGCTGCGCGACCAGGCCGACAAGGTCACCGCCGACGACAAGGCCCCGGTCGAGTCCGCGCTGGCCGACCTCAAGTCGGCGCTGAACGGCAACGACATGGGTGCGATCAAGGCGGCCCACGACACGCTGATGGGCGCCACCCAGGCGTTCAGCCAGAAGCTGTACGAGGCCGCCTCGCGCGACGACGCCGCTGCGGCGGGTTCGTCGGCCAGCGGCCAGAGCGGCACCGGCTCGGTGAACGACGACGAGATCATCGACGCCGAGATCGTCGACGAGAAGTGAGCCGGCCGTCATGACCGATCCCACCCAGCAGGCCGCGTCGGCGTCCGGGTCGGCTCCCGACCCGGGCCTCGACCCCTCGGCCGACTTCGAGAACGAGCGCGGCAGCGAGGTCGACGACTTCACCGGTCCGCAGCCGCGGCCCGACGCGACGAACACGGCGGAGGCCCGTTCGGCGGCCGACGCCGAGGCGGTCGCGGCCGCGGAGGCGGTGCTCGAGCACGACGTCGCCGCGCTCCTGGCCGAGCGCGACCAGTTCAAGGACATCGCCCTGCGGCTGCAGGCCGACTTCGAGAACTATCGCAAACGCGTCGCCACCCAGCAGGCCGACGAGATCGATCGCGCCACCGGCAAGATCGCCGAGTCGCTCCTGCCGGTGCTCGACGCGTGCGAGGCCGCGTTCGCCCACCAGGTGAAGGGCATCGAGTCCGTCTGGAGCGCGCTCATCGGCGCGCTGCAGAAGCAGGGGCTCGAGGCGCTCGACCTCACCGACCGTCCCTTCGACCCGGCCGTGGCCGAGGCCGTCATGCACGAGCCGGGCGACGGTTCGTCCGACGGCCCGGTGGTGGTCGAGGTCCTGCGCACCGGCTACCTCTGGAAGGGGCGGGTGCTCCGCGCCGCGATGGTGAAGGTGCGGGGCTGACGTGGCCGCGCAGCGCGAGTGGTTCGAGAAGGACTACTACCAGGTCCTCGGTGTCTCCGAGACGGCGACCGCCAAGGAGATCACGAAGGCCTACCGCACCCTTGCGCGCGCCAGCCACCCCGACACCCACCCCGGTGACGCCGCCGCCGAGGAGCGGTTCAAGGAGATCAGCGCGGCGTACGACGTGCTCGGCGACGAGGCCAAGCGCAAGGAGTACGACGAGGTCCGCCGGCTCGGCCCGATGGGCGGGTTCCGCCCCGGTCCGGGTGGTGCCGGCGGCGGCACCAGCTTCAACGTCGGGGCCGACGGCCTCGGCGACCTGCTCGGGCAGATGTTCGGGCGCGGTCGCCGCGGCGGCGGCGCGTCGGCGGGCGGCGGACCCCAGCGCGGTGCCGATGTCGAGGCAACGCTCACGCTCGACTTCGCGGATGCGGTGCGCGGGCTCACCACCACGCTCTACCTCACCACCGACGCCCAGTGCGGCACGTGCGACGGGTCGGGCGCGAAGCCGGGTACGTCGCCCAAGGTGTGCTCGCGCTGCGGTGGCCGCGGGGTCATCGACGACAACCAGGGGTTCTTCTCGTTCTCCTCGCCGTGCTCGGCGTGCGGCGGTCGCGGTGTCACCATCGAGCAACCGTGCCCCACGTGCTACGGCTCGGGGGTCGAGAAGCGCCAGCGCGAGGTGCAGGCGCGCATCCCGGCCGGTGTCGCCGACGGTCAGAAGATCCGGCTGAAGGGACGGGGAGCACCGGGTCGCAACGGCGGTCCGGCCGGCGACCTGATCGTCGAGTGCCACGTCGTGCCGCACCCCCGGTTCGGTCGCGACGGCCAGAACCTCACGGTGCGCGTGCCGGTGCGGTTCGACCAGGCGGCGCTCGGCGGCGACGTCGAGGTGCCCACCCTCGACGGACCCACCGTCACGCTGCGACTCAAGCCGGGCACGCAGCCGGGGTCGCGCCATCGCGTGCGCGGCAAGGGCGTCGTCACCAGCAAGCAGGAAGGCGACCTGATCGTCACGGTCGACATCCAGGTGCCCACGCACCTCACGGCCGAGCAGCGCGCCGCGATCGAGGCGTTCGCGGCCGCCAGTAGTGTCACGACCGGGTCGGGTCAGCGAGCGGGCGAGTCCGCTCGTGGAGAAAGGGTCTGATCAGTCATGCGATCCCACAGTCACGGCGTCTACGTCATCTCGGTGGCTGCAGAACTCGCCGGCATGCACCCGCAGACGCTGCGCATCTACGAGCGCCGCGGGCTGGTGCAGCCGCAGCGCACCCAGGGCGGCAACCGCCGCTACAGCGATCTCGACATCGAGCGGCTGCGCCGCATCCAGGACCTCGCCGCCGACGGCATGAACCTCGAGGGCATCCGCCGCGTGATGGAGTTGGAGGCCGAGGTCGAGCGCCTGCGTGCCGAGAACGACGAGCTGCGTCAGCGCATCACCGTCGTCGAGGCCGATGCGCAGCGTCGTCCGCCGCGCCGCGACCTGGTGCCGTTGCGTCAGACCGTCGCGATCTTCGGCGGTCCCCGCCTCGGCGACCGTCGCTGACGTCAGCGCCGTCAGCGCCGTCAGCGCCGTCAGCGCCGGCCGGGTCCGTTCTGGTCGAGCATCCTCCCGGATCCCGGGACGATGCGCGACCAGAAGGCGCCACCTCGCTCAGGTATCGCGGGTCGCGAGCCAGGCCCCGTGCGTCGCGTGCACGCGTGCCCACAGGTGATCGCGTCGCTCGGTGGTGAGATCGTCGAGCGGCAGGTCGAACACCTCGCGCAGCGCGTCGAACCACTCGTCACGCGTCTCGAGCGTGCGGGCGTCGCCGACGTCGCGGCCGACGTGCGACAGCACCTGCCCGCGCAGCACGTGCACGCCCGACGCGTCGCGGCGCTGCGCCGTGGCGGTGCGGGTGAAGGTGGACGTCGGTGACGTGGCGAGCTCGTGGTTGCGAGCGGTGAAGCGCTCGATCGTGGTGGGGGTGGCCTCGAACGCCATGCCGGCGAAGCTGCCGAGCGCGTGGTGGTGCAGGTGCCAGTCGGCGAACCCCAGCTCCACCCGGTCGAGCCGGAACTCGAACACGCCGTCGGTGTGCACACCGGCTCGCAGCGGCAGCGGACCGTGCAGAGCGTCGCCGAGCCCGGCGTCCACGTACCAGGTGCCGTCGGGGTGGTCGTCGGTCGGCAGGCCGTGCACGAGCAGCACGAGGTGGTTCTCGATCGCGGCCGCCGTGGGACCGTCCGGACCGTGCACGCCTCCGGCGTGCAACGTGACGTCGTAGCCGAGCGCGCCGAGCAGCCGGCTGAAGGCACCGTTGACGTGGAAGCAGTAGCCGCCACGTCGTCGGTGGGCCACCCGTCGCACCGACGAGTCGACGTCGACGTCCCACACGTCGCCCGCGTGGATCCACAGCGTCTCGTACGGCACTCGCTCCACCTGGGCACGGTGCAGCCGGGAGAGCGCGCCGGCCGAGGGTGGCTCCTGGTCGAGGCCGAGGCGCCCCAGGTAGGCGGCGACGTCGGCTGAAGGGTCGTCGGGGAGGTCGGTCATGGGCCGAGCCGCTCCAGCGCCGCGGTCGCCACGAACTGGTACCGGGGCCAGCACGCCTCGAGCCAGGCCGGGTCGTCGTCCACGAACGCGGCGCGCACCTGGTCGCGCACGGCGACCGCCTCGGGCGCCGTGGGGTCGCCGTGGGCGTGCAGCACCGCGTCGGCGCGCAGGCTCTGCAGCACGGTGATCGCATCGACCGTGCCGTACTCGATGCAGATGCCGGTGATCTCGGTGCCGGGTGCGAATCCCTCGGCCGCGGCCAGCCAGTCGCCGGTCACGATGGCCGACACGCTCTCGCCGTCGTCGAGCGAGGTGACGTCGTGCCACCACGCGACCTGACGATCGTGGGCGGCCTCCCCCGGTCGGTTGCTGCTGAGCAGCGACCCGTGACCCCACGGCCCGAGCCCGGTGTGGAGGTCGATGATCGCGGCACGACGCACCCCGGCCAGGCGGCGAGACGCGAAGTCGCGCAACCAGCGGTGCGACCACGTCGGACCGGTGCCGCCGTAGAACACGCCGGTCGGGTGGTCGAACTGACCGCCCTGGATGATCTGCTGCATCCGATCCATGCCGAACTCCTGCACCGCGCCCATCAGCGCGAGCAGGGTCCGCTCCTGGTCCTGCGCGGTCCACGACGACGGCACGAGCAGGTCGGCGAGCTGCGCGTACTCCGTGTTCGCCGGCACCGGCTGCGACCAGTCGACGAAGTTGCGGTTGAGGTCGACGTTGTCCTCGTTCACCCGTCGCACCCACGACATGCCGTACGGGTTGAGCGCATGGACGAACACGAGCGTCGGGCCGGTGGTGCGGTCGGGGTCGAGCGTGGCGAGGTGGTGGCGCTGCAGCGCGGACCCGAGGTAGCCCTCCACGCCGTGGGTGCCCGACACCACCACGATCACGTCGTCCGCGTCGGCGGGGCCGACCTCGGCGACGTCGACGAACAGCTCCTCGCCCTGCACCCCGCGCAGCGGGTGCGGGTGCGCCGTGAGCCGTGCCCCGACGGCGGCTGCCGCCTCCAGGAAGGCAGCCCGGGCATCGACGTAGGAACGGCTGAGCGGCTCGATCATGCCGGCGACGGTAGCGGTCGGGCCCGACCGATGCCGCTGGAGCGCATCCGGGCTGGCGCCCGGACCCTCAGCCGGCGCCGATCACCACGACGCGGTGCCGGCGTGTGCTCAGGCGCGCAGCATCCGCTCGAGCGCGACGGCCACGCCGTCGTCGAGGTTCGTGAGCGTGATCTCGTCGGCGAGTCGCCGGGTCTCCTCCGGGGCGTTGGCCATGGCCACGCCGTGACCGGCCCACACGAGCATCTCGTGGTCGTTGTACTCGTCGCCGAACGCCACGACCTCGGACGCGTCGACGCCCAGCAGCTCGCAGAGGAACCGCAGACCGGTCGCCTTGTCGATGCCCGCGACGCCCACCTCCACGCAGTCGGCGCCCATGTGGGTCACCGAGACGTCGTGGCCGAGGATCGTCGGCAGCAGTCCGAGGAGCTCGTGGGCGCCGAGGGTGTCGTGGAACACCATCAGCTTGATCGCCTCGGTGGCACCGGCCGCGGCGACGAGCACGTCGTCGGACGGCGGGGTGGGCGTGGGCGCGGGCATCCGCTCGGCGAAGCCGTGCTCGTGCGCGAACCCGCTGTCGGTGGCGAGGGCGAACCGGTACGCCGGATCGACGTGTCGCAGGCGCTCGACCACCCCGGTGGCCACGTCGACGTCGAACCGGACCGAACGCAGCACGGCCTGGTCGGGCAGCGTGGCGACCACCGACCCGTTGGCCATGATCCCGTGCGTGGCGACGTCGCCCAGCTGCGGCATGAGCAGGTCGACCATGAACGGCGGCCGGCCGGTCGCGAGCACCACGTACCACCCGGCGTCGCGTGCCGCGCGGAGGGCGGCGACGCTGCGGGAGGACACCTCACCACCCGGGCCGAGGAGGGTGCCGTCGAGATCGGTGGCGACGAGGCGCATGCACCCAGTCTGGCCCGAGCGGCACGGGTCGCGCCCACCGTCGCAGCGCTACGGTGAGCGATGTGGACGGCGCACAGCAGGATCCCTCCACCGGGCCCGGTTCCGGGACGGGCGGCGACGGTGTGCGGCACCGGGGGCGGCCCGGGTCGCCGCGCTGGACGCACGTCGCGCTGCCCTGCCACGACCTCGAGCGCACCATCGCCTGGTACGAACGCTTCACACCGCTGCGGGCGTTCGACCGTCGCGCGGACGAGCTCGGGTGCAGCGCATGGATGGGCCACCCCGAGCCGTCGCCGCACCCGTTCGCGCTCGTGCTCGTGAGCTTCGACGCCGACCGGTCGACGGGCCCGCAGCCGCAGCTGGCACCGTTCGCGCACCTCGGGTTCGAGCTGCCCACGCGCGAGGCGGTCGACGCCGTCGCCGCGTCCGGCCGTGCCGAGGGCTGCCTGGTGTGGGAGCCCCAGCAGCTGCCCGAGCACGTCGGCTACGTGTGCGCGCTGTCCGACCCCGACGGCAACGTCGTGGAGTTCTCCTTCGACCAGGGCGTGTACGAACGCGCTCGCGAGGTGTGGGGCTGAGCCGAACCCGCTGCCGGTGACGGTGACGACGCTGGCGACGCTGGCGTCACCACAGCTCGGGCTGAACCGGCCGGGTGCGGTCGACGCACGCCTGCAGCTCGGCGCGGCGGACCGGATCGATCGCTGCCGCCCGCACCGGATCGGCGAGCGCCGCGACCGGCGCGTGCACGGTGCGTGCGGCGCGTGACGTGCACACGAGCACGGGGCGGGACTCCGCGGCGAAGACCCCCGGTGCGAGCTCGCTGAAGCGCACGGTGGCGAGCAGGCCGTCGAGCGTGCGCTGGTCGGCGTAGCGCCCCTGGTGCGTCAGACCCATGCCCGACACGAAGTTGCCGAGGCTCCAGTAGACCCAGGTGCCGTTGACCCGTTCGACCGGCTGCACGACGTGCGGACCGTGGTGGACGACGAGGTCGACGTCGGCCGTCGCCGTGAGTCGGGTGGCGAAGTCGCGGTCGCCGCCGGTGGGTGCGGTCTGCATCTCGGTGCCCACGTGCAGGCTCACGATCACGAGCTCGGCGCCGGCGGCGCGGAGCGTGGCGACGTCGGCGGCCACCTGCTCGACGCTCGTGGCGCGTTGCAGCATCCACGGGTCGCGAGGCGCCACGGTGTTCGACGAGCGCGTGTACGACAGGTGGGCGATGTGGATCCCGTTCACCTCGACGACCGGGTCGTCGAGGGCGTCCTCCAGGCTGCGGGCGGTGCCGACGTGGCTGATGCCGACGGCGTCGAACGCGTCGAGCGTGCTGACGATGCCGGGCACGCCCACGTCGAAGCTGTGGTTGGACGCCGTGCTGCAGCGGTCGAACCCGGCCGACGCGAGACCGGGTGCGAGCTCGTACGGCGCGAGGAGGAGGTTGCCGCCGAACGGTGACCGGCCGTAGACGCCGGGGCGGGCGCCCGGAGCGCCGATCGGGAGCTCGGCGTGGCAGACCGCCAGGTCGGCACCGCGGAGCACGTCGGCCACCGGCGCGGCGGGCGGGTCGAACAGCGGACCGAACCTGTACCGGGTGCCGCCCGGCATCGACGCGGCCGCGTCGGCCGCCGCCTGGTTGAACGCGTTCTCGTTGAGCACGTCGCCGCCGAGGACGACCAGCACGCTGCGCATCGGCGGATCGACGAGTCTCGCGACGGCGTCC
>WLDE01000205.1 GCA_009704985.1 Actinomycetota bacterium
ATGTCGTTCGTGGTGATCATCGTGCGCGGCCGGCTCTCCGCGATCGGTGGGCAGTACGAGGAAGCCGCACGCGACCTCGGTGCCTCACGGGTGCAGGCGATGCGGCTCGTGCTGCTGCCGATGCTCGGCCCGGCGATCTTCGCGAGCCTGATGGTGGTGTTCGCCACGTCGGTCGACGACTTCGTGATCTCGTCGTTCCTCTCCACCGGTGCGGCCACGGAGACCGTCCCGATCAAGATCTACTCGGGCGCCCGCGCCGGATCGACCCCCGCCCTCAACGCGCTCGCCACGGTCATGCTGCTGATCACCCTGCTCGCCGTGCTGCTGGCCGCACTCGTGGTGCGGCGCATGCGCACCCAGGGCGACCCGAACGCCACCATGGCGGGCATCAGGGCCTGACGAGGGCGCCCGTCCGGCGCTGCCGTCCGACCGGGGCCGCGGTCGGACGGCAGCAGCACCACCGCCGCGGCGAGCCGGCCCGCGAGCACCGCGTGGCGCCCCGGTTCACCGCCGCCCGTCACCGGCGACGGACGCGCGCCGGACGGTGCATCCGTGCCATATTGGGCGCCTGTCCGACACGACGCGGCCGCAGCCCACGACGGCCCGGGAGCGCAGCACATGACCGTCACCGAACCCCGCCCCACCAACGATGCGCCGCGACCCCGGTTCGTCCGGGCCGACGGTCCCGACAAGGTCACCGGAACCGGGCGCTACACCGCCGACCTCACCCTCACCGGGGTGTTGGCGGCGAAGTTCCGCTACGCCGACCACACCCACGCCCGCATCACCCGGCTCGACGTGAGCGCCGCCCGGTCGATGCCCGGTGTGCTGGCCGTGCTCACCGCCGACGACGTCCCCGACGTCCGCTACGGGCCGTTCGTGCAGGACCGCACCCTGTTCGCCCGCGACGTCGTGCGCTTCGAGGGCGAGATCGTCGCCGCCGTGGCCGCCACCACCGCCGAGATCGCCCAGCGCGCCGTCGACGCGATCGTGGTGGAGTACGAACCGCTGCCCGTGGTGACCGACCTCGAGGCCGCCCTCGCGGCCGACTCGCCGCTGGTGCACGAGGGCTGGGAGTCGTACGGCTCGGCCGACCCGATCGTGCGCGACCGCAACGACGCCTCCTTCTCGTCGATCACCAAGGGCGACCCCGACGCGGCCATGGCCGCCGCCGACCTGGTCGTCACCAGCCGGTACGTGGCCGACGCCTCGCACGCGGCGCCGATCGAGCCCCGTGCCGTGCTCGCCCAGTGGGAGGGCGACAAGGTGACGATCTGGACCTCCACCCAGGTGCCCTACGACGCCCGCGCCGGCGTGTGCGAGACGCTCGAGCTGCCGGCCAACCGGGTGCGGATCATCGTGCCCCACCTCGGCGGCGGCTTCGGCGGCAAGTGCGGCTTCCACTACGAGGCCCACGTCGCCGCCCTCGCTCGGGCCGCCCGGCGCCCCGTCCGCCTCGTGTTCAGCCGCCGCGAGGAGTTCCTGGCCCCCGACCGGCGCCGCGAGGGCATGGTGATCGACATCACCACCGGCCTGCGCCGCGACGGAACGATCGTCGCCCGCACCGGCTGGATCGCGATCGACAACGGCGCCTACACCGCCGACAGCGGCTTCTTCCCGCAGCTCGCGGCGATGCACGTCGCCGGCCCGTACCGGATCCCGAACGTCCGCGTGGAGGCGCACCTCGTCTACACGAACCACCAGCCGTCCGGATCGGTGCGCGCGCCAACCGCACCGCAGGCGTGCTGGGCACTCGAGTCGCACACCGACGAGCTCGCCCGCGCCGTGGGCATGGACCCGGTGGCGATCCGCAAGCTCAACGCCGTCGACACCGGCGCCGAGGGCCCCAGCGGCCAGACCTACGACGAGATCGGCCTGCAGCAGTGCATCGACGCCGCCACCGCGGCCGCCGGCTACGGAGGCGAGCTGCCCGACGACGAGGCGATCGGCGTCGCGATCGGCTGGTGGCCGAGCTTCTCGGCACCGTCGGGCGCGTACGTGCGCATCGACGGCGACGGCAGCGGCCAGATCATCACCGGCGCGCAGGAGTGCGGCACCGGCGCCGTGATGACGCTGCGCCAGCTCGCCGCCGACGAGCTCGGCATGCAGCCCGAGGACTTCCAGCTGATCTACCAGGACACCTCCGTCGCCCCGTACGACATGGGTGCCACCGGCAGCCAGACGCTGTTCAACAACGGGCGCGCCGTCGTGGCGGCAGCGGGCCAGGTGGCCGAGCAGCTCAAGCAGCTCGCCGCCGAGCAGCTCGAGGCGTCACCGGCCGACATCGTGCTCGCCGACGGTCAGGCCCACGTGGCCGGCACCCCGTCGCGCAGCGTGCCGATCACCGAGCTGGCCGGCATCGCCGCCGGCGGTGAGCTCCTGATCGGCCACGGATCCGGCCAACCGCCCGGTGCACCACCGCTGGTGGGATCGAGCTGCGTCGGCGACGTCGGCATGGCCGCGTTCATCGCCCCGCAGTTCTCGTGCCACGCGGTGCGCGTGAAGCTCGACCGCGACACCGGGGTGGCCCGCGTGCTCGAGGTGAGCACCGCCCACGACTCGGGCACGATCCTGAACCCGGTCGGCGCCCACGGCCAGGTGGAGGGCGGCGTGCTGATGGGCATCGGCCAGGCCCTCACCGAGGGCACCCGCTACGACGACGACGGCCGCCAGCGCAACGCGGCGATGCTCGAGTACAAGCTGCAGACCTGCGCGGACGCCCCGACGATCCGCACGACGTTCATCGAGATCCCCACGCCCGACGCCGGACCTCGGGGCGCGAAGGGTCTCGCCGAGGCACCCAACGTCGCCACCGCCGCCGCCATCTCCAACGCCATCGCTGCGATCGTCGGCCGCCCGGTGCGCCAGCTGCCGATGACCGCCGAGCGGGTGTGGGAGACCATCGCCGACGCCGCCGAGGCAGCAGCGCAGGACGGGGTGGCGTCGTGAGCATGCTGATCGCCTCCACCCTCGACGACGCGCTCGCCGCCGTGGCCGCAGGCGCCCGCCCGATCGCCGGCGGCAGCGACCTCGTCGTCGGCGCACGGCACGGCAAGGCGCCGCTGCCGGCGTCGCTCGTCGCGATCGACCGGATCGCGGAACTGCAGACCGTCACCGAGACCGCCGACGGCGGCCTCGTGCTCGGCGCCGGCGTGTCGCACCACGTGATCGAGACCCACCCGGTCATCACCGGGCACTTCAGCGGGCTCGCCGACGCGAGTGCGCTCGTCGGCTCGCCCAGCACCCGCCACGTGGGCACCATCGGCGGCAACGTGATGAACGGCTCGCCGGCGATGGACACCGGCGCACCGCTGGTGGTGCTCGGCGCCACCGTCGAGCTGCGCAGCACCACCGGCACCCGCACGGTCTCGATCGGCGACCTGTGGACCGGTCCCGGCCGCACCGCCGCCGCGCCGGACGAACTGTGCGTCGCCGTGCACCTGCCCGCTCCCCCGCCCCGGTCGGGCTCGGCCTACGTGCGACTGGAGTACCGGCGGGCGATGGAGATCGCCGTCGTCGGCGCCGCCGCCGCCGTCACGCTCGACGCCGACGGCGACGTCGCCTCCATCTCCGTGGCGCTCAGTGCCGTCGCTCCCACGATCCTCGCCGTCAGCGGCCTCACCGGCCTCGCCGGTCGCTCGGTCGCGGACGTCGCCGCCGCAGCCGCGGAGGCCGCGGCCGAGCAGGCCCGGCCGATCAGCGACCTGCGCGCCAGCGACCGCTACCGCCGCCACACCGTCGGCGTGATGGCCCGCCGCGCCGTGGAGGCCGCCGCCCGCCGCGCCGCCGGCGAGACCATCGCCGTCCCCGTCAACCGCGCCCTCGGCATCGGCGCCGTCGCAGCCACCCCCGGAGCACCCTCATGAGCCAGTCCCTCGACCGCGACCTCGTCCTCACGGTGAACGGCATCGCCTACCCGGTGAGCGTCGACCACGGCCGCAACCTGCTCAGCGTGCTGCGCACCGAGGTCGGCCTCACCGGCACCAAGGAGGGCTGCGACGACTGCGAGTGCGGTGCCTGCATGGTGCTGCTCGACGGTCAGCCGGTGAACAGCTGCTCGTACCTGGCGGCGCAGGCCGTGGGCCGCGAGATCACCACCGTCGAGGGCATGGTGCGCGACGGCGAGCTCCACCCGATCCAGCGCAACCTGCTGGAGGAGGGTGGGGTGCAGTGCGGGTTCTGCACGCCGGGGATGATCATGTCGGCCACGGCGCTGCTCGCCCGCACCCCCGACCCGACCGACGAGGACATCCGCATCGGCCTGTCCGGCAACCTGTGCCGCTGCACCGGCTACGCCAAGATCATCGCCGCCGTCCGTCGCACCGCAGCCGACCTCCGAGGCGAGTGATGGGCGACGAGGGATGAGCGCGCCACGGCCACTCATCGCTCATTGCGGTCGGTGCGCGTAAGCTGACCGCGCGTTCAGTCCTCGCCGGACGAGGCTGCGAGAGAGGTCGTCATGAACTGGGAGGTCTTCGTCACCTGCGCCGTCACCGGGGCGGGTGCCACGACGAACAAGAGCCCGCACGTGCCGGTCACGCCGGAGCAGATCGCGAACAGCGCGATCGACGCGGCGAAGGCGGGGGCGGCCGTGGTGCACATCCACGTCCGCGACCCCGAGACAGGTGTCGGCTCGCGCGACGTCGGCCTCTACGCCGAGGTGTGCGAGCGCATCCGCGACAGCGGCACCGACGTCGTGCTCAACCTCACCGCCGGCATGGGCGGCGACCTCGTGCTCGGTGGCAGCGAGGACGTGCTGCCGCCCAACCCCGACGGCACCGACATGGCCGGCGCCACCGAGCGGCTCGCCCACGTGCGCGAGATCATGCCGGAGATCTGCACGCTCGACTGCGGCACGATGAACTTCGCGTCGGGCGGCGACTACATCATGGTGAACACCCCCGGCGTCCTCGACTCGATGGCCAAGCAGGTGCAGGAGCTGGGCGTGCGGCCCGAGCTCGAGGTGTTCGACTTCGGTCACCTGGTGTACGTGCACGAGATGATCGAGAAGGGCCTGCTCGACGACCCGGTGATGATCCAGCTCTGCATGGGCATCGCCTACGGCGCACCTGACGATCCCGGGACGTTCATGGCGCTCGTGAACCGGCTCCCGCGCGACTGCGTGTTCTCCGCGTTCTCGATCGGCCGGATGCAGATCCCGTTCGTGGCGATGGCCGCGCTCGCCGGCGGCAACGTGCGCGTCGGCCTGGAGGACAACCTCTACCTGGGTGCCGGCCACAAGGCCACCAACGCCGAGCTCGTCGAGCGCGCCAAGCTGATCCTCGAGGGCATGAACGTGCGCCTCATGGGCCCGCAGGAAGTGCGCGACAAGCTCAAGCTCGTCAAGCACGGGTGAGGTGACGACCATGACCGGCACCACGAGCCCGATCCCCGGGCTGCAGACCGTCGGCCTGCTCGGCGGCGGCGTCATCGGCGGCGGCTGGGCCGCCCGGTTCCTGCTCAACGGCGTCGACGTCAAGCTCTACGACCCCGATCCCGAGGCGCCACGCAAGATCGGCGAGGTGATGGCCAACGCCCGCCGCGCCCTCGCCAAGCTGGTGATGCCTGCCCTGCCGCCCGAGGGCACGCTCACGTTCGTGGACACTCCCGAGGAGGCGGCCACCGGCGTCGACTTCGTGCAGGAGAGCGCCCCGGAACGGCTCGAGCTGAAGCAGCAGCTGCTGCGGCGGGCCAGCGCGGTGGCACCCGCCCACGTCGTGTTCGGCTCGTCCACGTCCGGCCTGCTGCCGTCACAGATGCAGGACGGCATGACGCATCCCGAGCGGCTGGTGGTCGGCCACCCGTTCAACCCGGTCTACCTGATGCCGCTCGTCGAGATCTGCGGCGGTCGGGCCACCAGCGAGACGACGAAGGACCGCGCCGCCGAGGTCTACGACGCGATCGGCATGTACCCGCTGCGGCTCAGCACGGAGATCGACGGCTTCGTCGCCGATCGGATGATGGAAGCGCTGTGGCGCGAGGCGCTGTGGATGATCAACGACGGCGTGGCGACCGCGCAGGAGATCGACGACGCGATCCGCTTCGGCCCCGGGCTGCGCTGGAGCTTCATGGGCACGCTGCTGATCTACCGGATCGCCGGCGGCGAGGCCGGCATGCGCCACTTCATGGCCCAGTTCGGACCGTCGCTGAAGTGGCCGTGGAGCAAGCTCACCGACGTGCCCGAGCTCACCGACGAGTTGCTCGACACCCTCGTCGGCCAGAGCGACGCACAAGCGGGTTCGGCCACGCTGCGCGAGCTCGAGATGTTGCGCGACGACTGCCTGATCTCGGTGATCCAGGGTCTGCGCACCCGCGACTACGGCGCCGGGCAGGTGCTCGACCGCTACGAGAGGGCGCTGTTCGACCGGGCGTCGCAGACGGCCGTCGAGCCCGATCTCACCCGTCCGCTCCGCCTCCACGAGGTGACCGTTCCGACGGAGTGGGTCGACTACAACGGCCACATGAACGACAGCCGCTACATGCAGCTGTCGAGCGAGTGCGGCGACCGGTTCCTGCGCTTCATCGGGATGGACGCCGCCTACCTCGAGTCGGGCCGCAGCTTCTTCACGGTCGAGAGCCACGTGAACTACCTCGCCCAGGCGAAGGCCGGCGACCGCCTCTACGTGACGGTGCAGCTGATCTCCCACGACGAGAAGCGGCTGCGGCTGTTCACGGCGATGCACCGCGCCGACGACGACTCGCTCGTGGCCACCGCCGAGCACATGATGCTGCACGTCGACACCACGCTCGACCGAGCTGCACCCGCCGACCCGGCGATCCTGGCGACACTCGCGTCGATCGCCGAGCACCACCAGCACCTCGACCTGCCGCGACAGGCCGGCCGCGCGATCGGTCAGGGCCGCTGACACCGTTCTGGTCGCGCATCGTCCCGGGATCCGGGAGGGCGCGGGACCAGAACGATGCGGTCAGCGGGAGCGCTTCAGCGGGCTCGTGTCGAACCCGGGGCCGAGCAGGCGTCCGGCCTCCGCCAACCACGCCCGCTCCACCCGCTCACGCGTGACGCCCTTGGCCTTCACCGCGAGCAGCGGCGCCCAGCCGTCGATGAGCGCGGCGAGCACGAACATCGTCTCGTCCGGGTCGCTCGGCGCGAACTCGCCGCGCGCCTGGCCCTCCTTCACGACGTTGCGCAGCGCCGCACGCCACCGACGATCCATCCGGTCGCGCTCGGCGGCGGCGGAGCGGTCGCGCAGCGCGAGCACGCACAGCTCCATCCAGAGCCCCCAGTCGTAGTGGTGCAGCATCGCCTCCACGAGCGTCCGGAGCTGATCGCTCGCGGTGCGCTTGCTCCCGCTGCGCACCGTGTAGCGGTCGTGGAACTCCTGCTCGCGCAGTGCGAGTGCCTCGCGGAGCAACCCGTCCTTGCCGTCGAACCAGTAGAGGATCGCCGCCGGGCTGGTCCCCGCGGCCTTGGCGATGTCGACCACCCGCGTGTTCGCGTAGCCCCGCTCCGACAGCACCTCGGCTGCGGCCGTGAGGATCTGTGCCTTGCGGACGTGGTCGAGTCGTGGACGGGGCATGCGGGCCTCTCGGGTGACGCCGGTGATCGGTCCGGTCGCCGGGATCATCGAATCCTGAACGATCGGTTAACTTATGCCCATGTACGTGGCGGTGGTCGGATCCGGGACGCGTGCCGGTGAGTGGGCGACACGATTCCTCGCGTCCGGACTCGACGTGGTCGCCGATGATCCCACAGTTCCCGACACGGTGTCTCGCTGCTGGCCGATGGCCGAGCGGCTCGGGCTGTTCCCCGGTGCGTCCCCCGAGCGGCTCCGCATCACCGACGATCCGCAGGTGCTCGCCGGGGCATCGCTCGTGCAGGTGGTCGGCGACGCCGTGGCCCCGGCGGGCGCGGCACTGGTCGCCGACGACGACACCGCGTTCGCCCACGAGCCGATCCACGTCCTGCCGCTGGTGGAGCTGCAGCACACCGGACGCCACGCCGAGCTCGCCGCGTTCTACACCTCGATCGGCATGTCTCCGCGGGGCCCCGAGACGCACCCGCTCGAGCGCTGGCGGCTGGGCTCGGCCCTGGTCGAGCTCACCAACGGCGACCCCGACGCGATCCTCGCGGTGATGCGCGCGTTACGCGCCACGGGGCACGGCGCGGGGCGCGCGATCGCCGACCACGAGGCGAAGCGGTTCGCCTCGGGCGTCCGCGCTCCGTGGGCGCCGGGCGACGAGGTCGCGGCCCCGCTGCGCCTCTACCGCACCCCCGTCGAGCCCGAGTGGGTCGACTACAACGGCCACATGACCGAGGCCGCGTACCTCACGGCGGCCGGCTGGGCGTCGGATGCGTTGTTCCGCTACATCGGTGACGACGAGGCGTACCGCGCCGCGGGCCACAGCTTCTACACCGTCGAGACCCACATCCACTACGTGAACGAGGTGGCGGTGCACGAGCCGATCGAGTTCACGACCCAGGTGCTGGGCGTCGACGCCAAGCGCCTGCACTTCGTGCACGAGATGTACCACGGCGTGAGCGGTGACCTGCTGGCGTCGGTCGAGCAGATGCTCGTCCACGTCGACATGCAGGCCGGCCGCAGCGCACCGATCCTGCCCCACGTCGCCGAGGCCCTCCGAGCGATCGCCGAGGCCCACGCATCGCTGCCGGTCCCCGATCGCGTCGGCAGCGTGATGCGCCTGCCCGCGCCCCGGCACTGACACCCGCCACGCCCCCCTCGCCCCCTCGCCCC
>WLDE01000206.1 GCA_009704985.1 Actinomycetota bacterium
GCGTAGGTCTTGGCCACGCCGTTCACGATCACGCACTGGTTCGCGAGCTCGGGCACCACGGTGGGCATCGACACGAAGCGGTGGTCGCCGTACACGAGGTGCTCGTAGATCTCGTCGGTGAGCACCCACACGCCCTTGTCGACCGCCCAGCGGCCGATCGCCTCGACCTCCTCGGGCGAGTAGATCGCACCGCTCGGGTTGTCGGGGCTCACGAACAGCAGCACCTTCGTGCGCGGCGTGAGCGCTGCGTCGAGCTGCTCGATGGTGACCTTGAAACCGGTGGTCTCGTCGGTCATCACCACCACCGGCACCCCACCGGCGAGCGTGATCGCCTCGGGGTAGGTGGTCCAGTACGGGGCGGGGCAGATCACCTCGTCGCCCGGGTCGCACAGGGCGGCGAACGCGGTGAACACGGCGTGCTTGCCACCGTTGGTGACGAGCACCTGGCTCGCCTGGCACTCGAAGCCGCTGTCGCGCTTGGTCTTCACGGCGATCGCCTCGCGCAGCTCGGGCAGACCGGCCGCCGGCGAGTACTTGTGGTGCTTGGGGTCGCGGCAGGCGCGGACGGCGGCCTCGACGATGTTCTCCGGGGTCGGGAAGTCGGGCTCGCCGGCACCGAAGCCGATGACGTTCTCGCCCTTGGCCTTCAGCGCCTTGGCCTTCGCGTCGACGGCGAGGGTGGCGGATTCGGCGATGGCGGCGAGGCGGTGGGAGGTGCGGTTCACGTGGATCGATGCTACCGATGGGCCCGTGCGGGTCCGGTGGACTTCCCGACCCTGTCCGTCCATCGGAGCGGACGATCCGTTCCATCTCGGATCGGTGTGGGCCCGGGCCGAACCAATTGTCCGACGGACTTCGGTCCGCCGGACGGTCACGGCAGACTGCTGACCGTGAGCATCGACCCGAAGACCATCGAGATCCCCCGCGACCTGCTGCCCGTCGACGGACGCTTCGGTTGCGGACCGTCGAAGGTGCGCCCCGAGCAGGCACTCGCCCTGGCCAAGGCGAACCAGCACCTGCTCGGCACCTCGCACCGCCAGGCGCCGGTCAAGAACCTGGTCGGTTCGGTGCGATCGGGCCTCACCCAGCTCTTCGGCCTGCCGGACGGATGGGAGATCCTGCTCGGCAACGGCGGCTCCACCCTGTTCTGGGACGCCGCCACGTTCTCGCTCATCGACGAGGTGAGCGCCCACGCGGTGTTCGGGGAGTTCTCGTCGAAGTTCGCCGAGGCGGCCGCCGCGGCACCGCACCTGGGCGAGCCGATGGTGGCGCGCGCCGAGCCGGGCGACCACCCCTCGCTCGACGAGATCGTCGGTGCCGACGTGTACGCGCTCACCCACAACGAGACCTCCACCGGCGTGGCGATGCAGCTCCGGCGCCCGGCGACGGCCGGACCCGACTCCCTGGTGGTGGTCGACGCCACCTCGGCGGCGGGCGGCCTCCGCTGGGACCCGTCGCAGGTGGACGTGTACTACTTCGCCCCGCAGAAGTGCTTCGCCAGCGACGGCGGCCTGTGGCTCGCCGCCTGCTCGCCCGCGGCGCTCCACCGCATCCGGGCGATCTCGGCGGCGAAGCGCTGGGTGCCGGCGTCGCTCGACCTGAAGATCGCGCTCGACAACAGCGTCGCGAACCAGACGTACAACACCCCTGCGCTCGGCACGCTCGTGCTGCTCGACGAGCAGGTGCGCTGGATGCTCGAGCACGGCGGCCTCGACTGGTGCGCGAGCCGGTGCGCCGAGTCGGCGGGCATCCTGTACTCGTGGGCCGAGGCGCGCGACTGGGCGACGCCGTTCGTGGCCGACCCGGCCAAGCGCAGCGACGTCGTCGGCACGATCGACATCGAGGGGGTCGACGCGACCGAGGTGTGCGCGGCGCTGCGCGCCAACGGCATCGTCGACACCGACAGCTACCGCAAGCTCGGCCGTAACCAGCTGCGCATCGGCATGTTCCCGGCGATCGAGCCGAGCGACGTCGCGAAGCTCACGGAGAGCATCGACTACGTGGTGGACGTCCTCCGGTAGCGGACCCGCCCGCGGACCGGCGCCTGGGATGATGGGACGATGAACGTCGACGAGGTCCTCACCACCGCCTTCGACGACGCGCTCGCGGCCGGGCCGCTGCGGTCGCCGATCATGGTGGTCGCGCTGCGCGGCTGGTTCGACGTCGCCGAGGTCGCCACGGGGGCGCTCGACCAGCTCGTCAGCGAGCGCGTGGCGCCCGTGATCGCGTCGATCGACCCCGATCCGTTCTTCGACTTCACCCAGGAACGACCCGAGGTGCAGCTCGACGACGACGAGGAGCGCTCGATCCGCTGGCCCACCAACGAGTTCGTCCTGGTCCGCAACCCGGGCCGAGCGCACGACCTGGTGGTGCTCGCCGGAGTGGAGCCGCACCTGCGCTTCGCCACGTTCGCCGACTCCATCATCGCGGTGGCCCGCCGCCTGGGCTGCGGTGTGGTGGTGACGGTCGGGGCGGCGCCCGAAGCCGTGCCCCACACCCGCCCGCCGCTCGTGGTGGGCAGCAGCACCAACGACGGTCTCGTGCGCGCCCTCGGCCTGTCGCGACCGTCGTACCAGGGCATCACCGGCCTCGTGGGCGTGCTGCAGGAGCGCCTCGACCGGGCGGGCATCCCGGCGGTGTCGTTGCGGGTGGGCGTGCCGCACTACCTCGGCAACGCCCGACACCCGAAGTCGTCGATGGCGCTGCTGCAGCACCTCGAGCACGTCCTCGACGTTCCGACCGGGCATGCCCAGCTCGCCGACGACGTCGCCCGCTGGCGGGTGCTGCACGACGAGGCGGTCGCCGACGACCGTCAGGCGTCGCTGTACGTGACGATGCTGGAGTCGGAGTACGACCGCCGGGCGGAGGCCTCCCTGCCGAGCGGCGACCAGCTCGCCGCCGACTTCGAGCGCTTCCTGCGCGAGCAGGGCGGCACCGACCCCGAACCCTGACGGTCCGCGCCCGGGCCCTCGCAGCGCACCACCGGTGCGCCGGTCAGCCGGCGGCCGCCGCGAGCTGCTCCTCGGTGATGCCGCACGCCGTGGCGGCGTCGCGGAGCAGCGCGTCCACCTCGGGCGGGCGCGGGGTCTCGGCGATGCCGAGCGCCAGCAGGTCCGGTTCGCTCGTGGTCGCGAGCAGGGTGTCGGCCGCGCATCGGGCCACGCCCGGATCCACCCCCGACGCCGTCAGCGTGTCCCAGAACACGCCGGCCACCAGTCCCGTCGGACGTTCGGGCACACCGGGGGGCAGCGTGACGCCGACTGCGAGCGTGGTGGTGGGAGCCGCCGTCGTGGGCGGCGGGATGGTGGCCGGCGCCTCCACGGAGTCGGCCGTCGGTGCGGCGGCGGCGACGGTCTCGTCGTCGCCCACCGCCGACACCACCAGCAGCACACCGGTCACGGCCAGCGCGACGCCGGCCGCCACACCGGCGCCCACGCGCACCCGGCCCGGTGCCGCGACCCGCTCCCCCATCTCGAGCAGGCCGCGGCGATCTGCCTCCTGCACCAGCGGTGGCACGACCACCAGCGCCGACAGCAGCGCGACGCCGATGTTGATCGTGACCACGATGCCGAAGTCACGCAGCAGGGGGAGGCTGGAGAACACCAGCACGGCGAACCCGCCGAGCGTGGTGAGCGCCGAGGTGAAGAACGCACGCCCGGTGCGCTCGGCGGCCACGCGCGTGCTCTCCGCCGGGTCGAGGCCACGGCGCCGCTCCTCGGCGTAGCGGGCGACGAGCAGCACCGAGAACTCCGCGCAGGTGGCCACCACGAGCGGGCCACCGACGGTGGTGAGCGGGCTGAGCGTGATGCCGAGCAGCCGGACGAGCGCCGCGGACGTGCCCACCGCGAGCAGCACCGGCACCATCGTGAGCAGGCCGCGCACGACGTCGCGGTGGACGAGCATCACGAACGCAGCGACGAGCAGCAGCGCCACGACGGTGAGCTCGGCGCGGTTCGCGGTGATGTTCTCCAGCAACCCGACGCCCACGACGGCGAGACCACCCGTGGTGGCCGCGGACGTCGCCGGGAGCACGGCACCCTCGCCGGGATCGGCGATCGCGGCCTCCACCCGGTCGAGCACCACGGCGCGCTGCTCGAGCGACGACGGTCCCACCTGGAACAGCACCTGCGTGGCGTTGCCGTCGTCGCCGACGAGCACCTGCTGCAGCGACGGCGGCGCCACGCGGAACGCCTGCAGCATGTCCAGGCCGGTGGGCGGCAGGGTGGTGGTGCCGGGCACCTCGGCGAGCCAGCCGACCGACGAAGCGAGGCTCGACGCCTCGGCGAGCTCCGGGTTCTCGTCGAGCGAGCGCAGCACGAGGTCGAACACGAACGCGCCCATCTGATCGGTGAACACCCCGTTCGACGGTGCGCTCGACGTCTCGACGAACACCCCGAGCGTCGTGGCGAACCCGGTCTCGTCCTCGAGCATGCGGGCGTTGCGGATCGAGCTGCTCTCCGGGTCGGCCCAGTTGATCGGGTCGCTCTCGATGCGCGACCCGCCCTCGAGCGCGAGCCCGACGACGGGGATCACCACGGCGATCGCCACGAGCGGCAGCACCGTCCAGCGCGGCAGCGACCCCAGGCGGTCGACGGTGTGCTCGACCCAGCTCGTGGTGGCCGGGCGGGTGCTCGGCGAACGACGCTCCCGCACCCCGATGATCGCGGTCGGCACCACCACACCGGCCACCAGCAGCGCCACGATGCCGATCGAGAGCAGCACCCCGAAGTCCTGCACCATCGGCACCTTCGAGATCCGCATCGTGGTGAAGGCGATCACGGCGGCGACGGTGGCGACGAGCAGCGGCGGCCCCAGGCGGCGCGCGGTCTCGCCGAACGCGTCGGGGTCGCGGTCGACGGAACGTTCCTCCTCGATCCGGTTCTGCACCTGGATCGAGAACTCGATGCCGAGCCCGATCAGGATCGGCAGGCCGGCGATCGTGACGAGCGAGAGCATCGTGCCCGTCGCCCCGAAGGCCCCGAAGCCCCAGACGACGCCGATGAGCATCCCGGCGAGCGGGAGCAGCCGCCACCGCACCTTGAACGCGACCAGCAGGATCACCACCATCACCCCGACGGCGATGGCGCCGAGCGTCAGCATGCCGCCCTGCAGGTAGTCGTTGATGTCGGTGAGGAACGTCGGCGTGCCGGTGATCACCACCTCGGCGTCACCGAAGTCGCGTCCCTCCAGCGCCGCCTCCACCGCGGCCGCACCGTCGGCCAGCTCGTCGAGCGGGGCGTTGCCCACCAGCACCGCGGCCAGGATCACGTGCCGGGCGTCGGGCACGAACGCACGCAGCGCGGTGCGCACCGTCAGCGCGTCGTCCGGGGGGCTCACGAGCGCGCCGTCGGCGTCGAGCGAGAAGCCCTCGTTGCCGAACACGAGGAAGCGCACCCACTCGGGGTTGGTGAAGGTCTGCTCCCCCGCGGCGCCCAGCCGCAGCGTGGTGATCAGCGCGTCGGTGCGACGCAACTCCTGGGCCGCCGGATCGGGTTCGCGCTCGATGGTGCGGGCGAGGATCTCGCTGGCGGTGCCGGAGGTGATGAGGTCCTGCGTCCACCGCAGCAGCGACACCGGCGACACGACACCCTGGATCGCCGGATCGGTCGACAGCTGGGCCTCGATCTGCTCGAGCTGCTCGATGTTCGCCGCGTCGAGCAGGTCGACCACGGTGCGTCCCTCGGGCACACTGAAGAGCACCACCATGTTCTCGCCGCCGAAGAGGCGCTGGTATCGCTCGTTGTCGAGCGCGACCTGCGAGGCCGGGTCGAGGTAGCTGTCCTGCCCGGTCGCGAAGTCGAGCCGGCCGAGGCCGAGCACCGCGAGCGCGGTGATCGCCACGACGGCCACCGCCACGGCGACCGTGCGCCGGCTGAGCCCCCGACCGATCGAACGCCACGCGTCCATACCGACCACTCCCTCCGAGTTCCCTCTGAGCCCCTCCGACCGCCCTCACGGGCGATGCGTCGGAACACGACGCCTGCTCGACGGTCGCACCGCGAGGAGACCGGCGGAAGGGACCACCGACCCGAAAACGCGGACGGTCGCGCACCGCTCGCCACCACCGGCCCGACGGCGGTGTGTGCGACGCGATGCGCGACCGGAGGGACGCCTGTGGCCCGGGCGAGCCGGGTGTCGCGTCAGCCCTTGGCGGCGGCGAAGCCGAGCTCGAGGTCGGCGAGGATGTCCTCGATCGCCTCGAGACCGACGCTGAGGCGCACCAGCCCCGGGCGGACGCCGGTGCTGATCTGCTCCTCCTCCGTCAACTGGCTGTGCGTGGTGCTGGCCGGATGGATCACCAGGCTGCGCACGTCGCCGATGTTCGCCACGTGGCTGTGGAGCTGCAACGCCTCGACGAAGCGCTGACCGGCCTCACGGCCACCCGCGATGTCGAACGCCAGCACCGAGCCGAAGCCCTTGCCGCCGAAGTACTTCTTCGCCCGCTCGTGCCACGGACTCGACGGCAGACCTGCGTAGGCGACCTGCTCGACGTCGTCGCGGCCGGCGAGGTACTCGGCCACCTTGTGCGCGTTCGACCAGTGACGCTCCATGCGCAGGCTGAGCGTCTCGAGCCCCTGGAGGAACAGGAACGAGTTGAGCGGCGCGACGGCCATGCCGAGGTCGCGCAACAACTGCACGCGGGCCTTGATGATGTACGAGCCGGGGCCGAGCGCCGGCCAGTAGGCGAGGCCGTGGTAGCTCGGGTCGGGCTCGGTCATGTTGGCGAAGCGGCCGCTCGCACCGAAGTCGAAGGTGCCGCCGTCGATGATGGCGCCACCGATCGATGTGCCGTGGCCGCCGATGAACTTGGTGAGGCTGTGCACGACGATGTCGGCGCCCCACTCGATCGGCCGGATGCCGTACGGCGTCGGGACGGTGTTGTCGACGATGAGCGGGATGCCGTTGTCGTGCGCGACCTTGCTGACGCCCTCGATGTCGAAGATGTCGTTGCGCGGGTTGGCGAGCACCTCGCCGAAGAACACCTTGGTGTTCGGGCGGATCGCGCTGCGCCACTCCTCGAGGTCGTGCGGATCGTTCACGAACGTCACCTCGATGCCCATCTTGGGCAGCGTGTGGTGGAACAGGTTGTAGGTGCCGCCGTACAGCGACGGGCTGGCGACCACGTGATCACCGGCCTCGGTGATCGTGAGGATCGCGAGCAGTTCGGCCGCCTGCCCCGAGCTCACGACGAGCGCGCCCGGCAGGCCGACGGCGGTGGTGACGCCACCCTCGAGGCTCGACAGGCGGGCTTCCACGGCACCCTGCGTGGGGTTCATGATGCGCGTGTAGATGTTGCCGATCTCGGCCAGCGCGAACAGGTTCTGCGCGTGCGCGGCGTCGCGGAACTCGAAGCTCGTGGTCTGGTAGATCGGCACGGCACGCGCACCCGTGGCCGGATCCGGATCACCGCCCACGTGGATCTGGCGCGTCTCGAATCCCCACTGCTGCGACATCTCGGTGGTCCCCTCTCTGGCAGCGGCTCGGCGAGCCGCGATCTGCGCCGCCGAGCGTACCGGCGAATTCCCGACTACTCAAGTCGGGAATTCGGGGGAGATGTGGGATCACCCTCAAGACCACCCGACGACACCGCCGATGACCCGGGGATGGATCCCGACCGAGACGGTGTGCGTCGCACACCCGGCGGTGTCACCCGGGGAGGCACCCCGGGGGCTCTCGCGCGCCGCCGCCCCGCGGTCGACCGCGTCTTCGGGCCGGGTCAGCGACTCCTCTCGCGGCTCGGCCTGGTCCAGAAGTTCGCGCTCGTGCTCGTGATCCTCGCCGTCCCGCTGAGCGTCATCAGCTTCGGCTACCTCACCGGTGCTGCCGCCGACCACGCCTTCACCGAGCGCGAGCTGGCCGGGACGAGCGTGCTGGGCGCGGCGGTCCGCCTGTCCATGGTGGTCGCCGAGTCGCCGTGGGCGCCGGTCGACACCGACGAACTCGACGCCGCACGGGCCGCGTTCGACGCCGCCGTCGAGGCCGAGGACCTTCCTCGCTCGGCCGAGGCGTGGCAGGACGTCGATCGACGGCTCGCCGATCTCGCCGGCCCCACCGACTCGACGGACACGGCCGCTGCGACCGCCGCCGTCGAGTCGCTGCGGCGACTGCTCATCACCGTGGGCGACGAGAGCAACCTCACCCTCGACCCCGAGCTCGACAGCTACTACCTGATGGACGCCGCGCAGTACCGCTACCCCGCGCTCATCGCCGTGGCCGCCGAGTCGGACCACCGCGACGCCACGCTGCGCGCACTCGGTGCGTCCGTCGACGAGCGCTGGGACATCGAGCTCGACCTCGCCCGCCTGCTGGCCGCCGAGCTCGCGAGTCTGGCGCAGGGCCAGACCACCGTGGCGATGCGGACGCAGGATGCCGTGGTGGCGGCGAACGCCACGGCTCGGGCGGCGGACGCTCGCCGTCGTGCGGACGCGATCAACGCTGCGGTCGCCAACAGCTCCGCGATCGAGCTCGGCGTCCAGGACGGGCCGGCCAACCTGTCGGGGATCCGCACGGCCGCCCTCGACGCGATGCCTGCCCCGGACGAGCTCGAGGCCGACTGGCGGGCGAGCCTCGTCGAGCTGCGCCGCCTGCTCGACGTCCGCCTCGGCGAGATGGACGA
>WLDE01000207.1 GCA_009704985.1 Actinomycetota bacterium
GAGCACGACGAGGGGCTGCAGGAGGAACGCACCCCCACGTGGCACGCGCGGGACGTGGCGATCGAGCGGGCCCGCCGGCTCCGCATCCCGATCGTGCTGGTCTCGCCCTGTCCGACCGTGAGCGCACTGGCGTGGTCGGGCACCCGGTGGATGCGACCGTCGACGGCCGCCGAACGCGACGGGTGGCCCATCGTCGAACTGGTCGACCGCCGGGGCGAGGACCCGTGGAAGCGCTCGCTGGTCACGAGCCGCCTCATCCAGGCGTTGCGCGACCCGTCGCTGCGCGTGGTGTGCGTGCACAACACGCCGGGGCGCGCTCGGCTGCTGGCCTGCCGCACCTGCCGCTCGCTGCTCGAGTGCGAGCGCTGCGAGGCAGCCGTGCACCAGCGCGACGACCGGACGCTCGAGTGCCGCCGCTGCGGCACGACGCGGCCGCCGGTGTGCCAGGCCTGCGGATCGACCGCGCTCGCCAACGTGCGCCCCGGTGTGTCGCGGTTGCGGGAGGAGCTGGAGTCCGCGGCCGCCCGACGAGTGGTCGCGGTCACCGGGACGAGCGAGGAGCAGCTCGACGACGCCGACGTCCACGTCGGCACGGAGGCGGTGCTGCACCGGGTGCCGGAGGCCGACGTCGTGGCGTTCCTCGACATCGACGCCGAGCTGCTGGCGCCGCGATACCGCGCGGCGGAGCAAGCGATGGCGCTGCTGGTGCGCGCCGCTCGGCTGCTCGGTCCGCGCCGCCCCGAGCGACGGCTGCTCGTGCAGACCTTCCGGCCGGAGCACGAGGTGCTGCAGGCGGCGTTGCTGTCCGATCCCGGACGGCTCGCGAAGGCCGAGGCGAAGCGCAGGCGTGAGCTCGGCCTGCCGCCGTTCAGCGCGCTCGCCCGGCTCAGCGGGGACGGCGCCGCCGAGTTCGTCGACCTGCTGCCCGTGCCGGCCGCCGCCGACGGTGACGGCTTCCTCGTGCGCGCCGCCGACTGGGACGAGCTGGGCGACCTGCTGAGCGACACGCCGCGGCCGTCGTCGCGGCTGCGCATCGAGGTGGACCCCGCTCGTCGCTAGGGCGCCGGCGCGAGCGACCCGGAGCGACCCGGAGCGATCCGGAGCGGTCGGGTCAGGCCGGGCGCACGCGGAGCACGCGGAACCCTGCGCCCGTCGCCACCCGCTCGGTCGGGTGGCCCTGTTCGGCGAGCCAGCGGGCGAGCGAATCGGCCCCGAGGTGCTTCTGCACCACCAGCAGCGCCTCGCCGTCGGGCGTGAGGCGGCCGATCCAGTGCGACAGCAGCTCGTGGAGCGCGGCCTTGCCGATCCGGATCGGCGGGTTGCTCCAGATCGCGGCGAAGCGGACCTCGGGCGGCACGTCCTCGGGCGCGCAGACGCGCACGTTGCCGAGTCCGTGCCGGCGGGCATTCGCCTCGCAGAGCTCGCGGGCGCGGCGGTTCACGTCGATCGCCCACACCGTCGCAGCGGGGGAGCGGCGCGCCATCGTGAGGGCGATCGCTCCCGTGCCACAGCCGAGGTCGAGCAGGTCACCCGTCGCGGGGGGACGATCGAGGGTGACCAGCAGCAGCTTCGTCCCCGTGTCGATCTGGCCGTAGCCGAACACCCCCCGATCGGTGACGAGGACGAGCGGCCCGTCGGGCAACGACCAGGTCACCTCGAGCGGTGCCGACGGCACCGACGGGTCGTTCGCGAAGTACTGGCTCATCGGGTCGGACCGGTCGGGTCCGTCGCAGTCGTGCGTCGGCTCGGGTCGAGGGGTCGGGGCTCCACGCTCGGTAGCCTTGCACCCATGGCGTCCACGATCCGCACCTTCGGTGACCCGGTGCTCAAGGCCCAGGCAGCAGCGGTCAGCGACATCGACGGCAAGATCGCGCGACTCGTCGACGACATGTTCGACACGCTCTACACCAGCAGTTCCGGCATCGGCCTCGCCGCGCCCCAGATCGGCGTGCAGAAGCAGATCTTCGTCTGGGACATGGACGACGAGCCGATGGTGATCATCAACCCGGAGATCGTCGAGTCGAACGGCGAGTGGGTGTACGACGAGGGGTGTCTCAGCATCCCCGGGCTCTACGTCGAGATGCTGCGCCCCAACCACGTGCTCATGCGCGGGCTCGATCTCGACGGCAACACCGTCGAGATCGAGGCGAGCGAGCTCGCCGGTCGGCTGTTCCAGCACGAGATCGACCACCTCAATGGTGTGCTGATGTTCGACCGGATGACGCCCGAGCAGCGCAAGGAGGCCATGGCCGAGTACCGGCGCATCCTCGAGGAGTCGGCCACGCCGCAGCGCCGCCGGCTCCGCCTGCGCTGACCTCGTCCGTGGCCGGGCCGATGGTCGATCCCGCGGCGCACCCAGTCGTCGAGCCGGCGCTGCCGGCGACCCCGCACCGTCTGGTGTACCTGGGCACCCCGGCGATGGCCGTGCCGCCGCTGCGGGCCCTCGTGACCGCCGGGTTCGACGTGGCGCTGGTGGTCACCCGGGTCGACACCCGCCGCGGGCGCGGCACGGACACCTCGCCGAGCCCGGTCAAGGCCGCTGCGCTCGAGCTCGGCATCCCGGTGTCGCACGACGTGGACGACGTGCTGGCCGCGGACGCGGATCTCGGCGTCGTCGTCGCGTTCGGGCGGCTGATCCGTCCGCACCTGCTGGCGGGCCTCCCGTTCGTCAACCTCCACTTCTCGTTGCTCCCACGTTGGCGCGGTGCGGCACCGGTGGAGCGGGCGCTGCTGGCGGGCGACGACCGGACCGGTGTGTGCCTGATGCGGCTCGAGGCCGGGCTCGACACCGGTCCCGTGCACGCACGCGTGGAGGTGCCGATCACCGCGGACGCCACCGGCGACTCGCTGCGCCGGCTCCTCGTCGACGTCGGAACCGACCTCCTGGTCGACCAGCTGCGCCACGGCATCGGCCCCGGCACGGTCCAGGACGGCGAGGTCACCTACGCGGCGAAGCTCACGACCGACGACCTCCACCTCGACTGGTCGCGCCCGGCCGTCGAACGACACCGGCAGGTGCGGCTCGGCGGGGCCTGGACCACGTGGCGGGGCAAGCGGCTGAAGGTCCACGCCGCCGACCTCCTCGACGGCGATGGTGTCGGCGCCGAGGTCGCCGCGGACGGTGCGGTGGGCGGACTCCGGCTGACGACGGTGCAGCCCGAGGGCAAGGGCCCGATGTCGTGGCGCGATCTCGCGAACGGTGCCCGGATCACGGCTCCCGAGATCCTGGGAACCTGACAGCATGTCCGCGACGTCTCAGTCCTGAGCACGCGCGCCGCCGGCACGCGCTCGGGGGACGAAGGGGGCCGGAATGTCGGACGAACGAGGACCGGAGGAGACCGGATCGGACCTGTGGCGGCCGGAGGATCCCGTCGACGTGCCGGTCGCAGGGCCGGCATCGCCGGGACCGCGGCCTCGCAGTCGCATCGTCGCCCTCACCGGCGCGCTCGCGGTGCTCACCGCCGCAGGTGGCTTCCTGGTCGGCCGTTCCACGGCCCCCGACGGTCCACGTGTGGCCTCGGCGCCGGCGTCGACGACGCCGGCGGTGGCCGTCCCCGAAACCACCGCTGCGGCGGGTGGAGCGGACGAGGCGGCCACCGCGGTCACCGAGGCACCCGCGTCGTACGACGAGGAGACGATGGCGGGCGACGCCAGCTCGGGCATGTCGTCGCCGGGCGGCGGGATGGGCAGCTGGATACCGAACGCCTACCCTGAGCCGGCGCAGCCGCTCGTGCTCGAGCGCTCGCTGTCCGACGGCGGGCTCATCCGGGTGCACGGCCAGTGGTACGAGGGTGACATGTACGGGGTCTGGCCGGGCTTCGGCGACTGGAAGCCGGCGGCCTGGTGCCAGCCCACCGGCAGCCTGCGGGTGTCGATCGTGACGGCTGATTCGGTGAACGTCACCTGGGCCCCGTGGTTCCGCGAGGCCAAGGACGGACTCGCCGTGAGCACGTTCGCCACCGGCTACGTCGAGGACTCGCCGCGCTTCGGCGTCGTCGCCCAGGTGCCGGCCGACGTCACCTCGGTCACGCTGACCACCCCGACCGGTTCGGACACGGCGACACCGGTCGTGACCGAGGCGGGGTCGATGGTGGTGCTGCTCGTGCCCGGGCCGATCGTCGACGACCCGCAGCTCGACCTCGAGCGCCCGGCCGGCGCGAGCAGCGTGACGCCCGCCGACCTCGTCGAGACCTGGAACTCCGCCGAGTACCGGGACGCGTGCGAACCGCCGCCGCCGGCGCTCCCCGAGCCGGGGGAGCAGCCCGCCGATCCGGCGGCCGCCGAGGCCGCGGTGCAGGCGGCGCTCGCGACCACCTGGGGCGACGACGTCGCCGCCCGGCTCGCCTCCGTCGACGACGGCACCGGGCTCGAGGCCGCCTGGGACGCGATCGGCGAGGGTCCGTACGCCGAGGCGGCGTCCGGCGCCACGTTCACCATCCGCGAGCTCGTGTTCACGAGCCCGGGCGAGGCGTGGTTCCGGTACGACATCGAGTCCTCGGCCGCCGACTTCGGCAACCGTTACGGCCGTGCGGTCCTCGGGGACGACGGCGTGTGGCGGGTCACCCGTGACACCCTGTGCCAGGACCTGTCGCTGGCCGGCGGCAACTGCGAACCCGGATGGTCGCCGGTGTTGCCGCCCAGCGCGGCCTCCGACCCCCGGTACGGCGGGATGCCGATGGAGGGCGACATGCCGGTGATGACGACGATGGTCGAGACGACCACGCCGTCCGGCTGATCGGTCCCACCGGCCGCTCGGCGTCCCGGCACCGGCATGATGGTCGGCGTGACCGGTTCCCGCGCGCTCGCGTACCAGCTCCTGCAGCGCATCGACCACGAGGGGGCCTACGCGAACCTCGTGGTGCCGGCGGCGCTCGGCACGTCCGGGCTCGACGGCCGCGACAAGGCGTTCGTGACCGACCTGGTCTACGGCACCACCCGGCGCCGCCGGGCGTGCGACGCACTGGTCGACCGGTTCGTGCTCACCGAGCCCGAACCGGCCGTGCGCACCCTGCTGCGTCTCGGTGCCTACCAGCTCGTGTTCGCGGGCATCGCGCCGCACGCCGCCGTCGGCGAGACCGTCTCGCTCGCACCGGCACGTGCGCGCGGGTTCGTGAACGCGGTGCTGCGCAAGGTGGCGCGCACCCCGATGGTGTGGCCCGATCGGGCCACCGAGCTCAGCTACCCGACGTGGATCGTCGACCGGATCGACGCCGAGCTCGGCGACGAGGCCGACGCGGCGCTGCGGCGCATGGACGAACCACCGCCGGTCACCGTGCGCGACGACGGCTACGTCCAGGACCTCGCATCGCAGTGGGTGGCCGCCGCCGTCGGCGCGATGCCCGGCGAGTCGGTGCTCGACGTGAGCGCCGCACCCGGCGGCAAGGCGACGGCGATGGCCGCTCGCGCCGGCCATCCCGGGGCGTTCGTCGTGGCCGCCGACCTCGCTCCGGCGCGTGCGGGTCTGATCCGCTCGAACGCCGAGCGGCTCGGTGCGGAGGTCGCCGTCGCCGTGGCCGACGGCACCCGGCCACCGTTCGCGCCCGCGTCGTTCGACCGGGTGCTGCTCGACGCGCCGTGCAGCGGCCTCGGTGCGCTGCGCCGCCGCCCCGACGCCCGGTGGCGGATCCAGCAACGCGACGTCGGCGAGCTGGCCGACCTGCAGCGACGGATGCTGGCCGCCGCGGCGCCGCTCGTGCGGCCCGGCGGGGTGCTCGTGTACAGCGTGTGCACGCTGACCGCGGAGGAGTCGATCGACCACCCGGTGCCCGACGGCTTCGACGTCGACGCCGAGCCGCCGGCCGTGGGGGAGTGGCGTCCGTTCGGGCACGGCTGGCGGGTGCTGCCCCACGATGCCGACACCGACGGCATGGTGCTGGTCCGGTACCGTCGCCGCCCATGAGCGAGTCATCGGCCCCTCTCGCCCCACCCCTTCGCGCCAAGGTCCTCACCGTCAGCGACGGCGTCGTCCACGGCACCCGCGACGATGCGAGCGGACGAGCGCTCGTGGCCCAGCTCACCGAGGCCGGTTTCGACGTCGTCGAGCACCGCGTGACCGCCGACGGCACCGACGAGGTGGCGGCCGCGCTACGGGAGATGACCGACGGCTTCGCCGGGCTGGTCGTGAGCACCGGCGGCACCGGGTTCGCCCCACGCGACCAGACCCCGGAGGGCACTCAGCTCGTGGTCGAGCGCGAGGCTCCCGGCCTGGCGGAGGCGATGCGGCTCGTCAGCCCGCTCGGGCGGCTGTCGCGGGGTATCGCCGGCATCCGGGGCGCGTCGATCATCTGCAACACGCCCGGGTCGCCGAAGGGCTGCGTCGAACAGCTCGGCGCGATCCTCGACGTCCTCCCGCACGCGCTGCGCCTGCTGCACTCCGAGCCGACCAGCCACTGATCGGGCGCGCCGCAGTGGTCGGCGCCGCCGGTGGGCGGCGGAACACGTTCGTCCGCCGCGGTCGACCGCCGATAGCGTTCGCGCTCGTGCTGCGACTCGTCCTCCCCAAGGGTTCGCTGGAGAAGGCCACCCTCGAGCTGTTCGACGCAGCCGACCTGCCGGTGGTCCGCTCGTCGGCGGTGGACTACAAGGCCACCATCGACGATCCTCGCATCGCCGAGGTGCGGATCCTGCGGCCGCAGGAGATCCCGACCTACGTGGCCGAGGGCCTGTTCGACGTCGGCATCACCGGCCGCGACTGGGTCGAGGAGACGGCGAGCGACGTCGTGAGCCTCGGCGAGCTCCGCTACTCGAAGGCCACGTCGCTGCCGATCCGCGTGGTGGTCGCCGTGGCCGGCGACTCGCCGGTGCAGCGGGTGGAGGACCTCCCGCAGGGTCTGCGCGTCAGCACGGAGTACCCCGAGCTCACCCGCCGGTTCTTCGCGGCACAGGGGATCGAGGCCGACATCCGCCTGTCGTACGGTGCCAGCGAGGCGAAGATCCCCGACATCGCCGACTGCATCGTCGACATCACCGAGACCGGACGGGCGTTGCGCGCCGCCGGTCTGCGGATCATCGGCGAGATCCTGCAGAGCTACACCGAGGTGGTCGCCAACCGGGCGGCCCACGACGATCCCGCCAAGCGCCACGCGATGGGGCAGCTCATGACGCTGCTCAACGGCACCCTCGACGCTCGCGGCAAGGTGCTGCTCAAGCTGAACGTCGCGACCGAGCAGCTCGACGCCGTGCTGGCGCTCGTGCCGTCGCTCAAGGCGCCGACCGTCAACGAGTTGGCCGGTAAGGGCGGCTTCGCCGTCGAGACCGTGGTGGCGAAGAACCAGATCAACCGGCTCATCCCGGCGCTGAAGGACGCCGGGGCGAGCGGCATCCTCGAGATCCCGATCAGCAAGATCATCCCCTGATCCGATCGGCCCGACCAGCGTATGACCGAGCTCCTCCCCACCCAGCGGACCGGGACCGTCACCTCGTTCGACGCCCACGTCGGCCTCGGTGAGCTCACGGCGGACGACGGCACCACGTACCCGTTCCACTGCATCGTGATCGCCGACGGTTCGCGAGCGGTCGAGGTCGGAGCCCGGGTGGCGTTCGAACTGCTGGCGAAGCTGGGCCGCTGGGAGGCCACGGCCATCCGGCCGGCGTGACCGGCGTGAGCGGCGTGAGCGGTCGCGCCGCCGCTCCCGGCGATCCGCGGGCAGCGCGCGATCAGCGGCTGCTCGGCGTGGTGCGGGCGCTGCGCGAGGGGGAGGTCACCACCTACGGCGACGTCGCCGAGGTCGCCGGCCACCCGGGACGGAGCCGGCTCGTCGGCCGTCTGCTGAGCGGGATCGGCGACCAGCCGGACGACCGGGATGACGACCGGGAGGACGACCAGGAGGACGACCAGGAGGACGACCAGGAGGACGACCAGGAGGACGAGGTGCCGTGGTGGCGGGTCGTCGCCGCGAACGGGCGCCTCGTGCCGGGCCACGAACGCGAGCAGTCGGCGCTGCTGCGGGCCGAGGGCGTGGAGGTGGCCGACGGCCGGGTGCGTTCGGCGCCGCTCGGCCGGTTCCATCGGCGCTGACGGGGCAGCCGGTGCCGGCCGGTCTCAGCCGGCGTGGGCGGCCTTGATCTGCACGAAGGCGAGGCGGATGCTCTGCAGCGCTTCGCCCAGGGTGGCGGCGTCGGGTCCGAGCCGTTCGCCGAGGCCCTCGACGAGGCACCCGACGGCGTCGATCGCGAGCGCGGCCTGCCGCAGGTCGGGCGGCATCGCCCCGAGGTGGATCGCGGCCAGCTCGTAGAGCCCCATCACGTGGTTGGTGACCATGACCTCGACGGGCACCTCGGCCAGACGGCGGCGGGCGGCGTCGAGCTCGGCGCGGGCCTCATCCAGCTGGGTGTCGTCGAGCTGGGTGTCGTCGAGCTGGGTGTCGTCGAGCTGGGTGTCGTCGAACCCGTTCGCGGGCCCGTTCGAGGTTTCGTCGGTCACTTTTGGTACCCTACCGGCCACAACTGAGGCGAAGCGGGGCCCCGACACGTCATGCGTGTCCCGGTCCCCACCCGGCCACCACAGGTGCGTCCGGGTCGATGATGTGAGGCGGACGACCGCCGGCTGCGTGCAGTCGGGTTCGTCCTCGTCGTGTCCGCGGCTTCCCCTCGCGAACCGTGGACCC
>WLDE01000208.1 GCA_009704985.1 Actinomycetota bacterium
AAGAAGGCTCCCGCCAAGAAGGCTGCGGGCAGTTCCGGCGTCGCGAAGGTCGCGACGAAGAAGGCCGCGAAGCGCTGACCACGTGTCGCGACGGGTGCGGCTCGATGCCGACATGGTGCGCCGCGGCCTCGTCGCCAGCCGCGCCGAGGCCGGCCGGGTCATCGAGCTGCGACGCGTGCTCGTGAACGGCGCGATCGCGGAGAAGGCGTCACGTCTCGTCGACCCCGGTGACGCAGTGCTCGTCACCGGCGAGCCGCCGCGTTTCGTCAGTCGCGGTGGCGACAAGCTCGACCACGCGCTCGAGGCGTTCGGGATCGACGTCGCAGGGCTGACCGCACTCGACGCCGGGGCCTCCACGGGCGGGTTCACCGACTGCCTGCTCCAGCGCGGCGCGCACCACGTGGTCGCGCTCGACGTCGGCCACGGCCAGCTGCACCCGCGGTTGCGCGACGACCCGCGTGTCACCGTGATCGAGCGCTTCAACGTCCGGGCGCTCACTCCCGCCGACCTGCCGGCGACCCCGGCGACCCCGGCGATCGTGGTCGCGGACCTGTCGTTCATCTCGCTCACCAAGGTGATCCCCGTCCTGGCCGGGGCGGTGTCGCCGTCGGGTGCGATGGTGCTGCTCGTGAAGCCGCAGTTCGAGGCCGGTCGCGTGGAGGTGTCGCGCGGGCACGGGGTGATCACCGACCCGGCGATCCACGCCCGCGTGCGCGACGAGGTGGAGACGGCGCTCCGCGAGGCGGGTTGCGACGTCGTCGGGTGGTGCGACTCGCCGATCACCGGCGGCGACGGGAACCGCGAGTTCCTGGTGCACGCCCGCACCCCCGACCGTCGGGGGTCGATCGCGGCAGAGGTCGCGGCAGAGGTCGCGGCAGAGGTCGCGGCAGAGACCGCAGCAGAGGTCGCGGCAGAGACCGCAGCAGAGGTCGTGGCAGAGGTCCCGGTGGCGGTCCCGGCGACGGCCCACGTGGGGGAGGACGTGTCGTGAAGGTCCTGCTGGTCGCCCACCACCAGCGACCCGAGGCGGTGGCGCTGGTGCGTGCCGCAGTGTCGTGGCTGCACGGCGACGGGCACTCGTGCTGGATGCCCCCGCACGACGCCGATGCGCTCGATCTCGACGATCTCGCGGCGGAGACCGACCCGAGGGTCGCCGACCTGGTGGTCAGTCTCGGGGGCGACGGCACGATGCTGCGCGCGGTGCAACTCCTGGACGGCGCCCCGGTGCCGATCATCGGCGTCAACGTCGGACTGCTGGGCTACCTCACCGAGGTCGAGCCGCAGGCGATGACCGCCGCGCTCGAGCGCTTCGTGGCCGGGCCCGGACCGGACGCCGGGGACTGGGACCTCGAGCGGCGGATGATGGTCGACATCGAGATCGGCCAGGCCGACACCACGCCGCCGGCCGGTGGCACCGATCCCGATCGCTCACCCCGAGTCCTGCGCGCGCTCAACGAGGGGGTGCTCGAGAAGCAGGAACCCGGGCACACGGTGCGCATGCAGGTGATGATCGACGGGGCACCGTTCACGTCGTACGCCGCCGACGGCCTCATCGTCGCGACCCCGACCGGCTCCACCGCCTACTCGCTGTCGGCTCGGGGGCCGGTGGTGTCACCACGTCACCGGGCGCTGCTGCTCACCCCGGTCTCACCCCACATGCTGTTCGACCGCACGCTGGTCCTCGACCCCGAGGAGACGGTGGAGGTGCAGGTGATGGGCCACCGGCCGGTCGTGCTGTCCGTCGACGGCCGCCGCGCCGCGTCGTTGGGTGAGGGCGATACGGTGCGGTTCACGGCCTCCTCGGCGGAGGCCTGCTTCGTGCGATTCGGCCGTCGCCGCTTCCACCAGATCCTGAAGACCAAGTTCGGACTCGCCGACCGATGAACGCGGTGGGCGACCCGACCACGCGGGCGGAACGGGCGCCGACCACCTGAAGGAACCTCCATGTTGCTCGAGCTCCACATCGAAGACCTCGGCGTCATCTCGTCGCTCGACCTCGTGGTCGGGCCGGGTCTCACCGTCTTCACCGGCGAGACGGGTGCCGGCAAGACCATGCTCGTCGAGGCGATCAGCCTCCTGGTCGGCGGCCGCGCGGACGCCACGATGGTGCGCGCCGGCGCGACCGAGGCGAGGGTGGAGGGGCGCTTCCTCGACGGTGACGACGAGATCGTCCTCGCACGGGTGATCCCGGTCGACGGCCGGTCGCGGGCCTACGTCAACGGCCGTCTCGCCACCGTGTCCACCCTGGCCGAGCACGGGGTGCGGCTCGTGGACATCCACGGGCAGCACGCGCACCAGAGTCTGCTCGGCACCGCCGCGCAGCGGGCAGCGCTCGACCGCTTCGCCTCGGTCGACCTCGAGCCGCTGCGTCGCGCCCGGGCCCGGCTCACCGAGATCGACGCGGCGCTCGCGGCCCTCGGTGGCGACGTCCGCACGCGGGCGCGCGAGATCGACCTGCTGCGCTTCCAGATCGACGAGCTCGACGCCGCCGAGCTCACCGACGCCGACGAGGACGAGCGGCTCGAGGAGCTCGAGGACGTGCTGTCGGGTGCGCAGGCGCACCGCGAGGCGGCGTCGGTGGCCGTCGACGCGCTCACGTCCGATGCGGGTGCGCTCGACGCCGTGCGGTCGGCGATCGCAGCGCTCGGCGGTCGCGGTCCGTTCGCCGAGCTGGCGGGGCGCCTGCGCGCCGTGGCCGTCGAGGTCGACGACGTCGCCGCCGAGGTGCGGCGGCTGGTCGAGTCGATCGACGACGACCCGGCGCGCCTCGCCGAGGTGACCGAGCGGCGGCAGCTGCTGCGCAACCTGCGGCGCAAGTACGGCGACACCCTCGGCGAGGTGATCGAGTTCCGGCAGCGCACCCGCGAGCGGCTCGACGAGCTCGAGGGATACGACCAGGCCGTGGATCGGCTGGAACACGAGCGCCGGGTCGCCCTCGACGACGAGCGCGCCGCCGCGGCGGTGGTCGGTGCCACTCGCCGGGCTGGGACCGGACGCCTCGCCGAGTCGGTGCAGCGCGGCCTGCGCGAGCTGGCCATGCCGCGTGCGGAGATCGTGGTGTCCGTCGGCGACGACGACCCGGGCGATGACGTGACGTTCCTGCTCGCGGCCAACCCGGGATCACCGCCCTTGCCGCTCACCAAGGTCGCGTCGGGTGGCGAACTCGCCAGGACGATGCTGGCCCTCCGACTGGTGCTGATCGAGGCGCCCGGCACGCTCGTGTTCGACGAGGTCGACGCCGGCATCGGCGGTTCGGCGGCCACCGCGGTCGGTGCTGCACTCGCCCAGCTCGCGACGACACACCAGGTGTTCGTCGTCACCCACCTCGCGCAGGTGGCGGCGATGGCCGACCACCAGGTGCTCGTCACCAAGCAGGTGTCGCCGGCGGGTCGTGGTGCCGGCGCGGGCGAGGTGACGGTCGCACGGGCCACGGTCCTCGACGGTGACGATCGCGTGGCCGAGATCGCCCGGATGCTGTCGGGCTCGCCCGACTCGCCGGCGGCCCGCGAACACGCGGCGGAGCTGCTCGCCGCGCGCGGGCGGCGGACCGGACGGCGACGCTGATGTCCACCTCACGGGCCGAGCTGGCCGTCACGGCGAGGGCGCGCGCCGACCGGCGCACGAAGGACCTCGTCAAGCGGCTCGAGCCCGGTGAGATCGCGATCATCAACCACGCGGACGTCGACCTCGTGGCGGCCGATGCGCTCGTCGACGCGGGCGTGGTCGCGGTCGTCAACGCCGCGGCGTCGTTCACCGGTCGGTACCCCAACCTCGGCCCCCTGCAGATCGTGCGCAGTGGTGCGGTGCTGCTCGACGACGTCGGCGTGGGGGTGCTCGAGCGCGTCGACGAGGGCGAGGTCGTCACGATCGACGGCGATCGTCTGATCATCGACGGCGAGGTGGTCGCCGTCGGTCGGCGCCAGAGCGAGGACGAGCTGGTCGCACGGGTCGCCGAGGCCCGTGCGAACGTGGGGGAGCAGCTCGAGCTGTTCGCGGCGAACACGCTCGAGTACCTGCGCCGTGAGCGCCACCTCGCCACGGACAACCCCGATCTGCCGCCGTCGACGGTGGACTTCAAGGGCCGGCAGGTGCTGATCGTGGTGCGCGGCATCGACTTCCGCGAAGACCTCGCCGCGCTCCACCGGTCCGGGTACCTGCGCGAGATGCGCCCGGTGCTGATCGGTGTCGACGGCGGTGCCGACGCGCTGCTGCAGCTCGGGCACCGACCCGACGTGATCATCGGCGACATGGACTCGGTGAGCGAGGACGCGCTGCGCTGCGGCGCCGAGCTGATCGTGCACGCGTACGCCGGCGGCCGGGCGCCGGGCGCCGAGCGGCTGCGCCGGCTCGGGTTGTCGTACCTGCTGTTCGAGGCGACCGGCACGAGCGAGGACATCGCGATGCTCCTCGCCTACGAACGCGGGGCGGAGCTGATCGTCGCGGTCGGCACCCACAACTCGATGGAGGACTTCCTCGACAAGGGTCGCCAGGGCATGGCGTCGACGTTCCTCGTGCGGTTGAAGGTGGGTCGTGTGCTGGTCGACGCCAAGGGCGTGAACAACCTGTACCGGCCGGTGGTGCGCGGGCGCGACGTGGCGCTGTTCGCCGCGGCGATGATCTCCTCGCTCGTGCTCGTCGTCGCCGTGAGCGAGCCGGTGCGCCTGTGGTTCCGCAGCGTCTGGCTGTGGCTGCGTGCCCGGATCGGGTGGTGAGCGGGCGGTGCCCCGCCGCTGTGCCGCGTCCGTGAGCCGTCGCCTTGTGGTGGTCGGCCGGATCGCCCGTGCAAGGATGTCCCGGCCGTGATCAGCCTCCGTCAGCACATCTTCAGCCTCGTCGCCGTCTTCGTCGCGCTCGCGGTCGGCATCGCCGCCGGTTCGACGGTCGTGCGCGGGCCGCTGCTCGACAGCACCCGCGCCCGGCTCGAGAGCGCCGAGGAGCTGATCGAGGTGGAGCGCGCCGAGAACGACGCGCTCGCGGCGGAGCTCGCGCAGCTCGACAACTGGGTGGTCGACGGTCCGGACCAGCTCCTCCGGGGCCGGCTCTCGGGTCTCGCGGTGCTCACGATCGTGGCCGGCGACGTCGACCCCGACGTGGTCGCCGGAGTCGTCCGCTCGATCCGAGCGACCGCCGGACCGTTCCTCGGCGAGCTGCGTATCGACCCGGCCGTGTTCGACCCCGAGCAGACCGACCGCGTCGCCTCCGTGTTGGGGATCACGCTCGAACCCGAGGCCGACGCCGCAGGCGACGACGTGTCGGCCGACGACGTCGCCGCGCTCACCATGACCGCGTTCGGCGAGCGGATCGCCGAACGGCTCCCGACCGTCGCCGAGGCGATCGTGACGACCGTCGCGAGCGAGGGCTCGGCCGGCGACGGTGCCTCCACGGGCGGCGAGGTGCTGCGATCGGTCTTCGGCGACCTGGAGGACGCGGGCCTGGTCGACCTGCTCGAGGTGAACACCCGACCGGTGACCGCCGAGCGCATGGAGGTGCTGGTGCTGACGGACCGCAACCTCGTGCACGATCCCGCCGCGATGCTCGACTCGCTCATCACGGTGTCCGACCCGGCGGGTGCGGCGATCGACGTCCTCGTGGCCGAGGTGAACCGCGTGGCACAGGACAACGAGACACCCGTCGGCTCCTACGTCGCCCGCATCCGCGACGACGGTCGGCTGCGCGACGAGGTGAGCACGGTGGACAACGCCGAGATCTTCCTCGGGTGGGTCGCCGCCGTGCTCGGGCTCGAGGCGGCCGGTGCCGGTTCCGTCGGGCACTACGGGTTCCGCGACGGCGCCGACGGCGCCGTGCCTCCACGGCCGGCCGCACCCGAGGGGTGAGCCCGCCGATGACCGACGCCAGCCCCGACGCCGGCGCCCTGCTCGACGCCGCGCCCGGCCGGATGGCGCGTGACACGCTGGTCGTCACCGCCTGCACCCTGTTCTCCCGGATCACCGGGTTCGTGCGCGTGCTGGTGGCCGCGGCGGTGCTGAGCACCGGGCCCCTCGGCGACACCTACCACGCGGCGAACATGATCCCGAACCTGCTCTTCGAGTTGGTGGCGGGTGGCGTGCTGCAGGCGGTGCTGGTGCCGGCGTTCGTGGCCGCGCGCCGGCGCGGTGGGGACGACGGCCTCGGGCATGCTGCCGGATCGGTGGCCGGGTTGCTGTCGGTGGTGCTCGCCGCGATCGCCGCTGTGGTGATGCTGCTGTCACCGCTCATCGCCTGGGCCCTCACCGCGTTGGAGGACGACCCGACGCTGGCGGCCGACAAGCGCGGCCTGATCACACCGATGCTGCTGGTGTTCCTGCCCCAGATCGTGTTCTACGGCATCGGGATGGTGTCCACCGCGGCGCTCGCCGCCCGTGGGCGGTTCGCCGCGGCCGCGCTCGCACCCGCCGTCAACAACCTGGTGGTGATCGGCTGCTACCTCGCCTTCCGTGCGAGCCGCGACGGCGAGGCCGCGTCGCTGCACCTCGACCCGGTGGAGTTCGCGTGGCTCGCGGGCGGGACGACGCTCGCGGTGATCGCGTTCACGCTGATCCCCGGCCTGGTGTTGTTCGGCCAGGGTGTGCGTTGGCGTCCGCGGTGGCGGCTCGACGATCCGGCGGTCGCCTCGATCCGTGCGTCGATCGGCTGGGCGATGCTGTCCGTGGTGGGCACCCTGGTGCCGATGCTCGCAGCGCTGGTGCTCGGCTCGGGGGCGACCGGTGGTGTCGCGGTGTTCTCGCTCGCGTTCACGTTCTTCGTGCTGCCGCACGCGTTGCTGGCGGTGCCGGTCGCGACGGCGCTCGCCCCGCGGGTCGCCGACTCGTGGCAGCGCGGCCGCCGGGAGGAGACCTCCGAGCTCGTGGATCGCTCGATGCAGGTGGTGATCCCGCTGCTCGGGCTGGCGGGTGCCGGTCTCGTCGCGCTCGCGCACCCGATCGCTGACGTCGTGGTGTCGATCGGCCAGGCGGGCAGCCAGGGGCCGGAGCCGATCGCGCACGCGCTGGTCGCGTTCGGGTTCGGTCTCGTCGGGTACGGGGTCGCCGTCGTGCTGGTGCGGGTGATGTACGGACTCGACCGGGTGCGCGAGACGGCCCGGTTGGTGATCGTGTCGGCCGTGACGGGGGTCGCGGTGATGGTCGTGGCGGCCGGCCTCCTGCCCGACACCGATCGGGCGGCCGCGCTGGCGATCGGCTACGGCTCGGCGCAGTCCGTGACGGCGGTGCTGCTCGGGGTGCGCGTCCGCCGGGTGGTCGGGGCGCCGCCGAGCAGTGCGACGGGGCGCATCGTCGCCGGGACCGCCGGTGCCACCGTCGCGGCGGCCGTGGTGATGCTCCTCGTGCAGGACCGGTTCGGTTCCTCGCGAGCGTCGGCCCTCGCTGCGATCGCAGTGGCCGGCGTGGCCGGCATCGCGACCTTCGTGGCGCTGCTGGTGCCGCTGGCGGGCATGCGCCCGGGCACCCTGCTGCGACGGCGGGGTGCTCGTGGCTGAGGTCGAAGGTGCCTCCACGGTGTCGACGGCGTCGACGGTGTCCACGGCGTCGACGGTGTCCACGGCGTCGACGGTGTCCGCGGTGCCGGACGAGATCCGCGGTCGTGCTGCGGGGCCGCTGGTGCGCTCCATGGCCGTGGTCGCGGTCGTGCTGGTCGTCGTCCTGGCGGTGATCGGGATCAGCGGGGGTTCGGGCCCCCGATCCGAGCGGTTCGGGGCGACGGATCGCATCGTGTTGGTGAGCGTGCCGGGCCTGCGCTGGCAGGACCTCGTGGCCACCGACACCCCGGCGCTCGACGAGGTGCTCCTCCACACCGCGCTGCTGAGCGTCCGGTCGATCGGACCCGAGACCTCCCTGCTCGAGGCCTACCTCACCCTCGGCGCCGGCAACCGGGTGACGAGCAGCGACGACGTCGTCGCGGAGGTGGCGGACGGTCGGTGCGTGCCGGGCGTGCTCGCCGATGCCCGGGGGAACGCGGACGACGACCTGAACGGCGCCGAACCGGGTGCGTTGGGCGAGCGGTTGCGCGAGCTCGGCGTGCCGACGGCGGTGTACGGCGGTCCGGCGGCGATCGCGATGCTGATGGATGCCGACGGATGCGTCGGGACGTACGCGGCCGAGGCGCCGGGCACCCTGGCCGACGAGATCCCGGCGGGGGTGACGCTCGTGGAGCTCGGCGGTCTGGGGACCACCGACGTGGCGGCGGAGCGGGCGGCCGCGCTGCGACGCATCGACCGTGAGATCGCCGCGCTCGCGGTCGACGGCCCCGGTGCCGGCGCGCTGGTCGTGGTGCTCGCGCCGGTCGCCCCGTTCGACCGGGCGGAGGTGACCGTCGTCGGTGTGCGGCGCCCGACCCCGTCCGACGGATCCACCGGATCGCTGGTGAGCCCGACCACGCGGCGGGCCGACTACGTGACGCTCACCGACGTCGCCCCGGCCGTGCTTGCCGCCGTCGATCCCGCCGTCGATCCCGCCGCTGATCCCGCCGCTGATCCCGCTGCCGATCCCGCCGTGTCGGACGACGTCGAGGTGGTCCT
>WLDE01000020.1 GCA_009704985.1 Actinomycetota bacterium
CCGAGCGCGGGCTCGGTCGACTTGGTGGGCAGCAACGCCGCGGTGGGGGTGTCGAGCACGGTGGTGGCGGTGACGACGGTCGCTCCGTCGCTCGTCGCTCCGCTCGCCGGGTCGCTCCCGACCGCGGTGACCGGCACGGCGGCGGGGGCCTGGGCGGCGCCGGTCGCGTTCGCCGCGTCGGTGGCGGCGTCCTCGGCGTGGGCGATCAGACCGACACCGCCGAGCGTCGCCGTCACGCTCACGCCGGTGGCGACCAGCTTCGAACCGCGTGTGTGACGCATCAGCCACCCACCTCGAGTGCCGTGACGAACAGCGACGTCGCTGCGGCCAGCACCGCGAGGGCGCCGAGGAGTCGGACGGCCAGGAGTCGTGTGGTCATCGTGAGGCACTCCGACATCGTGCGCGGGCGGACATGAGGAGATCGTGAAGTCGCGGTCCGGCACGGCGCTGTGCCGGGACCGCGGACATGCATCTCCATCGGCACGTCGTTAGCCTTCCTTCAGTGCTTCCTCCCATCTCGACAGGGATCTCGACCGTGATCTGGACGGGGGTCTCGACAGGGGTCTCGACAGGGGTCTCGACAGGGGTGGATGCGTGATCCGTCTCGATGCGGCGACGTTCCTCCTGCAGTGGTCCGTGGGAGGTCTGTTCTTCCTCTGGTTCACCACGCGGCGTCGTGAGGTCGGTCTCGGCTACGGCTGGCTGCTGCGCGGCACCTACCTGCTCCTGGCGCTGGGGGGTGTTGCCGCGGGCGTCGCCTTCGGCTTCGTGCCGGTCCGCGACGTCGCCGGTGTGGGGGTGGCGGTGGCCGCCGCGGGCGTGCTGGGCGTGTCGATCGTGCGCCGCGCGGCGGGGGTGTCCGGCGCTGCCGCCGAGCACGACCGGCGCAGTGCGCGCGTGGCCGCGATGACCGGCATCGACCGAGCGACGACCACCGCCACGTTGGAGCGCACCGGCCGCGAGTTCCCACCGGTGCTCGACCTGATCGCTCCGGCGATCGGCGCGGTGGGCCTGGTGGCCGCCGGCATCGACGCGAGCACCGGTGGTGCCGGCAACATGGTGGTGTCACTGCTGCGGATCTTCGCCGGCGCCGCGTTCCTCGGTGCGGTCACCGACGCGATGCTCCTCGGTCACTGGTATCTCGTGCAGCCCGGCCTGCCGCGCCGTCACCTCAACGACCTCGTGCGCGCGCTCGGCTGGGCATGGCCGGTGGAGGTGGGGTCGCTGCTGTTGCCGACCGGCATGGTGTCGGTGTTCACCGGCGACGTCGACGACGGCTGGAACGGCACGCTGGGCTGGTTCTGGATCGCGTGCGCGGTCACCACGATCGTGCTGGTGTACGTCACGCGGGCGGCGCTGAAGGAGCGGTACTACTCGGCCGTCATGGCCGCGACCGGCCTGCTGTACCTCGCGATCCTCACCGCCTTCGGCACCGATCTCGTGGCCCGGGCCGTCCTCGCCGGCTGACCTGAGCGGCGCCGGCAGCCACACGGCGTCGTGCGGGCACTGTTTCGCCGGGGTGATTTCGGGCAGACTACGCACATGCCGCGACCTGTCTGGAGTGGGACGATCAGCTTCGGACTCGTCGCGATCCCGATCAAGCTGTTCCACGGGGTGAGCAAGAAGAGCGTCTCGTTCAACCAGCTCGACGACCGCTCGATGAGCCGGATCCGGCTGAAGAAGGTGTCCGCCGAGACCGGCGAGGACGTCCCCGAGGAGCACATCGTGAAGGGCTACGAGCTCTCGAAGGGGCGCTACGTGGTGGTCGACCCCGACGAGCTCGAGCCGTTCATCCCGGCGGCCACGAAGAGCATCGACCTCGAGGAGTTCGTCGACCTCGACGAGATCGACCCGGTGTACTTCGACACGCCCTACATCGTCGCCCCCGACAAGACACCCAAGCCGTACGTGCTGCTCGCACGGGCGATGGAGGAGGCGGGCAAGGTCGCGATCGGTCGGTTCGTGATGCGGAACAAGCAGTACGTCGCCGCGCTCCGCGCCCAGGACGGCAAGCTGCTGATGAGCACGATGGTGTTCGCCGACGAGGTCGTGCCGGTCGAGTCGATCGACGAGCTCGACGGTCTCGACGAGATCGACGTGAGCAGCCGCGAGGTGAAGATGGCCGAGGCGCTCGTCGAGAGCCTCTCGTCCGCGTTCGAGCCGGAGAAGTACCGCGACGAGTACCGCGAGCAGGTGCTCGACCTGATCGAGCGCAAGGCCGCGGGCGAGGAGTTCGAGGTGCCCGAGGTCGCGGCTGCCGCGCCGAAGGTGGTCGACCTCATGGCCGCGCTGGAGGCGAGCGTGAAAGCGGCGAAGGAGGCGCGCACGCGTCATCCCGCCGGCGGTCCGCACGACGATGCCGTCACCAGGGCGACGGCGTCGGCGCAGCGCGCGACGGAGTCCGACGACGACACCGCGGCGGTCGCGAAGCCCAAGCGCGTCCGCAAGAGCGCCTGACCGGCCGCGCACGGGCTGCCGTCGTGGCTGCGAGCAGGCCGACCGTCGTCACCGTCGGCGGCCGAGAGCTGAAGCTCACCAACCTCGACAAGGTGCTGTACCCGGCGAGCGATCTCGGCCCGGCGTTCACGAAGGCCGAGGTGATCGACTACCACGCCCGGATCGCGCCGACGATCCTCCCGCACCTGGCCGGGCGCTGCATCACGTTCCTGCGGTTCCCCGACGGTGCCGACCAGCCGGGCTTCTTCGAGAAGCGCTGCCCGAAGCACCGCCCCGACTGGGTCCGCACCGCGATCGGACCCGGCGACCGCGGCGGTGACATCGGGTACTGCCGTCTCGACGAGCCGGCGTCGCTCGTGTGGTCGGCGAATCTCGCGGCGCTGGAGCTGCACGTGCCGATGGCGCTCGCCGCGGATCTGGAGTCGCCCCGAGCGGTGGTGTTCGACCTCGATCCCGGCGCGCCGGCGACGGTGGTGGAGTGCTGCCGGATCGCGCTCGAGGTGCGCGACGTGCTCGCCGCCGTGGGGCTGCAGGGGTTCTGCAAGACGTCGGGCTCGAAGGGGCTGCAGCTGTACGTCCCGCTGAACACGCCCTGCACGCACGAGGCGGCGAGCGACTTCGCGCTCGCCGTGGGGCAGGTGCTCGAACGTCGGATGCCCGACCGGGTGACCACGGTGATGGCGAAGGTGGAGCGACCCGGCAAGGTCTTCGTCGACTGGAGCCAGAACAGCCGGCACAAGACGACGATCGGGGTCTACTCGATGCGGGCCCGCGTGCGGCCCTGGGTGAGCACGCCGGTGTCGTGGGACGAGGTGGAGCGGTGCGCCGACGGCGACCTGCGCCTGGTGTTCGAGACCGCCGACGTGCTCGAGCGGGTGGCCGACCTCGGCGACCTCTTCGACCCCGTGTTGCAGATGCAACAAGTGCTGCCCACCCCCCACTGACCCCCACCCCGCCGAGCGCGTTCGGTCGCTGCCGCGTCACATGGACGCGGCAGCGCACCGACGCAGAGGGGTCAGGCGGTGGGGGTGGCGATGAGGAGGGTCTGCTTCGGGGTGCCGTTGGGGTTGCGCTCGCCGGCGAGGAGGGCAGCGACGATCACCTGGGTGTCGGTGATGCGGATGCCGCCGGTGCCCGTGACGGTCGCACCGGCGATCTCGTCGAGCGACTCGCGCGACCACGTGATGCCGTCCGCGCTGTGCAGCAGGAAGAGTTCTGGACCGGTGGGCACCACGTTCACGGTGGCGTCGGCGACGGCGTTCGAGAGGTCCTCGTAGGTGTAGTCGGCGACCACGTCGCCACCTGGTTCGCGACGAACCTCCATGCGTGGGCCCATGTCGGTGTACGAGACCGTCACGAGTTCGGGGTTCGACGACGTCTCCCAGGTCACGGTGGCGAGCACCTCGCCGGTGGCGTCGTCGATCACCCGATGGGTGTAGCTGGTGTCGTCGATCTCGATGGTGAGGCCGTCGATGGACAACATCACGCCGCCGACCTCCGCCACCGGATCGACGAACAGCGCGCCGACCATCGAGATGCCGTTCGGCCCGACGGCGAACGAGCCGCCACCCATCGAGGCCTGCACACCATCGGTCGGGAGCACGAAGCTGTTGATCGAGGTCGTGGTCCACGTGCCCGACGGATCGCGCACGGCGATCACCTGGGTGTCGGCCTCGATGTCGTAGCCGGTGACGACGAGCCGATCGCCGGAGGAACCGAAGCCCTCCACCCAGGTCACCGGTGGGCTGCCGAGCGATGTCCACTGGCGACCGTCGGTGGACGAGTACAAGTTGGTCGTGTTCGAACCATCAGCGGACAACCGGTTGGCGGAGGCGACGAACGCGTCGCCGAGCAGGGTCAGCCGGACGTCGGTGACGCCCGCATCGATGCCGATCGGTTCGATCTCGGTGAACGTGACACCGTCCGTCGAGAACAGCATCCGGGCCTCGGGGTGCATCATCGATGCGGCAGCCGCCTCGGAGATGCCGAGCTCGGCCCAGGTGTAGATACGCGAGGCGCACGTGAGCAGATCGGGCGCCACGGCGACGGTGGTGGTCGGACCACCGAACGAGATCGTGGTCGGGGTGACACTGTCGCAGCCCTCGCCGGTCGGCACCCGCACCCCGGACTCGGTGAGGTCCCACCCGAGATCGCGCACCTCGGCCGGCAGCTTGGAGGTCAGATCGACGTTGGCGTTCACCTGAGCGGTCACCAGCACGCCGGTCGTCGTGGCCGCGATCGACGTTGCGTTCACCCCGACCGAGGTGACACCCTGCTCGGCGAGGAGTTCGCTCGTGTCGAGCGGGAGCACCGTGGTGGCCCAGGTACGGCCTGCATCGTCGGAGGTGCCGATCGCCAGGTCGCTCCGGCGTCCCGCGGCCGTCGCCGGAGCGGTGCCGTAGGTGAGGAACCGGCCGTTGTACTGGGCGACCGTGCGTCCGACGAGCGCCGGCGGCGCGGCGACCTGTTCCCACGTGAGGCCGTCGTCGGATCGCCAGAGCACGCCCGAGTAGTCGTCGCTCACCGCCGGGGCGGTCGACCACACGACGAACGGTCCGCTGCCGGCGACCATGTCGTCGGGCGCGCCGTTGTAGAAGCTGACGGCCTCCGTGCTGTCGGGGTCGACCCTGTTCCAGGTGAACGGTGACGGGGCGAACTCCGTGGGCACCGACTCGGTCGCGGTCGGCGTCGTCGGTCCCGGCACGGTGCTCGCACCTGCGGTGCCTGGCGTGGTCTCATCCGTGGGCGCGGCGGTGATGCGATCGGGGTCGGCGGGGCGCGACAGCACGGCCACGGCAGCGACCGAACCACCGGCGATGCCGACGACCGCGGCGATGCCGACCGCGGCGCGCCGACGGCGCTGACGCTGTCGGCCGCGGCCGACGACGACGTCGAGCATCGGGGTGCCGAGCTCGACGTGACCGGCCCGATCGGCCAGGCGATCGGCGAGGTGGTGTTCAAGGGAGTGGTGGGGGCGATGCGGGGTGTTCATCAGCGGTCCTCCTCGGGAGATGCGTGCAGGGGCGCGAGCAGGGGTTGGAGGCGTTCGAGGGCGCGGGCGAGGCGGCTCTTCACGGTGCCGGGTCGGATGCCGAGGGTGTCGGCGGTCTGGAGTTCGCTGAGGCCGAGCAGCAGACGGCACACCACGACGGCGCGCTGGTCCACGCTGAGCCGGTCGAGCGCTCGGTCGATCGACGGGTCGGAGGTCGCGGTGGGCGCGACGTCGGCGGGCCGAGCGATCCAGATCGGTGGCGTCCGCCGTCGGCGGCGGACCACCGACCGGCTCCAGTTGAGGCCCACCCGGTACACCCAGCCGCCGGGGTTCTCGAGCTGGCTCACGTGTGGCCACCGTTGGTACGCCCGAGCCATCGCCTCGTCGACCGCCTCACGTGCGAGGTCGTCGTCGCGGATCGTCAGGGCGAGCGCTCGGCCCACCGGGGCCCGATCGGAGGCGTAGAAGACCTCGAAGCTGGCGAAGCGGAGCTGGGTGCCGATCCCCTCCTGCGGTTCCAGCGGTGCCGCGTGAGCACCGGTCGCAGCGTCGATCGCGAAGTCCATGCCGGATACACCCCGGTCGCCCCGATCCGGTTCCATCGGATCCGAGTTCGGGTGCGGGTTCATCGGACTCGGGCCTCGATCGCGGCCAGCAGAGCGGCGATCTCCGGGTCGTCCGGGCGCAGCTCGGCGGCCGTGCTCGCTGCCGCGAGCGCGAGTTCGATGTCGTCGGCGAGAGCGGCGGCGCGGGCGAGCTGCGTCTGCCACCTCGCTCGTACCGGGTCGAGCCCGGCGAGTCGCTGCCACTCGTCGAGTGCACTGCCGACGTCGGTGTCGTCGCCGGTGACGGTGGCGCGTGTGAGCAGCGCGCTCGCACGTTCGTCGAGAGCGATCGGGTCGTGTGGCGACCAGTCGAGTGCCGCCTCGGCGTGGCTGAGCGCTGCATCGACATCGGCGAGCGTGCCGCGCTCGAGGTGCACGGCGATCGCGACCGATCGGCGACGCAGATCGTCGGGGCGCAGATCGACCGCCCGGTCGGCGGCCTGTACGGCCTCGTCGATGTCGGCGGTCGACAGCGCCCGGTCGGCCTGTCGATCGGCAGCGACGTCGAGCACGCCTGCCACGAGCGTCAGCGGTGCCAGCGTCAGCGCAACGAGCGCCGCAGACCTGGAGCGCGTCGGGTCGGCGTCGGGCCGGTCCGTTGCGGTGGTCGGGGTCGTGGTGGCCACGAGCATGCCGGCGAGGAGCCACCACACGGGATCGAGCTCGGCCAGGGGGAACAGCAGCAGTTGCTGCAACGCGTAGGCGACGATGCCGACGCACATCCCGATCGTGGCAGCGCTGTGCGCCTCGAACGCACCGGACCTCCCGCCCCTGCCGATCGTCCGCACGGCGAGCAGCGCGATGCCGCCCACGAGCACCACATACACCAACCCGGCGAGCACCCCGCCGGTGGCCGCGACGTCGAGCGGGCCGCTGTGCGCTCGGTCGGGCAGCACCTGGTCGCGTCCGTACGTCCGCTCGTAGTCGGCGTCGACAGCACCGATCGCAGCGATGCGATACCCCTCGGGTCCCACGCCGATCAGTGGATGCTCGCCGATCACGCGTGTCGCCACCTCCCACTCGTCGAGTCGGGAGGACGCGCCGTTCGTGCGGTCGATCACGTCGGTGAGTCGCGGCGACACGATCGCGAATGCGACGACGACCACGACGACCGCACCGAGCATCAGCTGCCGCGACGGGGGTCGACGCAGGGCCAGCACGACGAGCGCCACCGCAAGTGCCACCCATGCCGCACGCGTGCCCGACCCGACGAGGGCGACCATGTTCGTGACCGCCCCCACCGCACCGGCGATCCGCCACCGTTGCGTGTCGGTGACGTCGAGTGCGATGCCGGCGCAGACCGGGATCAGCAGGCAGCAGGCCGCACCCAGGATGGCCGCCGAACCGAACGGTCCGGTCAGTCGCTCGCTCGTGGTCACGATCGCGATCGGAGCGCCGGCGACCAGCTCCCACAGGCACCAGAGTCCCGACCCGAGGGCAGCGACCACCGCGGCGCGCAGCACGGTTCGTCGGTGGTCGTGGCGCACGAGTTGCTGGCCGGCCGCGAACGACAGTGCGAACAGGCCCCAGGTGATCAGCCCGAGATGGCGCACCGGATGTCCGAGGAGGGCGACGCGGGTGTCGTCGTTCGCCAGCGCGGACACGCCCAGCAGCACCAACAGTGCGCCCCACAGCAGCGTGGATCGTCGGTCGAGTCTCCTCGTCGCTCCCCAGCATGCGAGGCCGCCGCCCACGAGCGCCAGCGTCGAGACGAGCCACCAGCGGGCCGGACCGAACGGGCTCGCGCCGCCCGGATCGACCGCCATCACGGCGGCGACGACCATCGCCCCGAGGGTGAACGGAATCCAGTGCACCCCCATGCACACCTACCGTACGAGTTCGGTTCCTTCGGTCACCCGATTCGCTCGTGACCGAACCTGATTGCGTGAGCGGGACCCGAAGCAGGTGCAGGTCGCGCTCACGAACAGCGGTGTCAGGCCAGGCGGGTGACGCCGTCGGCGATCGCCGCGCGGCTGACGGCGGGGGCCACCCGCTCGACGACGCTGCGGTCGAACACGCTCGGCACCACGAACGACGGCGACAGCTGCGCGTCGGTCACCGACTCGGCGATCGCGATCGCCGCGGCGAGCTTCATGTTCTCGGTGATGTCGGTGGCGTTCACGTCGAGCGCGCCCCGGAAGATGCCGGGGAAGGCGAGCACGTTGTTGATCTGGTTGGGGTAGTCGCTCCGACCGGTGGCCATCACCGCCGCGAGGCCGTCGGCGGCCTCGGGGCGGATCTCCGGGTTCGGGTTCGCCATGGCGAACACGATCGGGTCCTTCGCCATGTTGCGCAGGTCGGCGGCGGTGATGAGGTCGGGGCCGCTCACACCGACGAACACGTCGGCGCCGTGCATCACGTCGCTGATCGTGCCCATCTTCCGCGACGGATTGGTGTTCGCCGCGAACCACTCCTTCGCGACGTTGAGGTCGCTGCGGCCCGCGTAGATGGCGCCGGTGCGATCACAGCCGACGATCTCGCCCACGCCGGCATTGATGAGGATCTTGCCGATCGCCACGCCGGCCGCGCCGATGCCCGCGATCACCACCGACAGGTCCTCCATCTTCTTGCCGGTGATCTTCAGCGAGTTCCACAGCGCCGCGAGCGTGACCACGGCCGTGCCGTGCTGGTCGTCGTGGAACACCGGGATGTCGAGGCCGGCCTTGAGGCGCTCCTCGATCTCGAAGCACTCCGGCGCGGCGATGTCCTCGAGGTTGATGCCCCCGAAGGTCGGTGCGATCCGCTCGACGAAGTCGACGACCTCGTCGGCGGTGCGGGCGTTGATGCACACGGGGAAGCCGTCGACGCCGCCGAACTCCTTGAACAGCAGCGCCTTGCCCTCCATCACCGGCATCGCGGCCTCGGGGCCGATGTCACCGAGGCCGAGCACCGCGGTGCCGTTGCTCACGATCGCGACGGTGTTCTTGCGGATGGTGTAGCGATGCGAGAGCTTCGGGTCCTCGTGGATCGCCATGCACACGCGGGCGACGCCAGGGGTGTACGCCATGGAGAGGTCGTCGCGGTCGTTGACGGGCGCCGACGTGAGCACGTGGATCTTGCCGCTCTCGTGCATCCGGAACGTGCGGTCCCACCAGTCGACCAGCGTGACGCCCTTCAGCGCCTGGACGGCGCCGACGACCTTCAGTTGGTGCGCCTCGTCGCGGCAGTGCACCACCAGGCATCGGCGCAGCTCGGGGCCGCGCACGTCGAAGCCGTCGAGGGCGCCGATGTTGCCGCCCGCCTCACCGATCGCGGTGCAGAGCTTGCCGAGCGTGCCGGGCACGTTGTCGAGTCGGCAGTCGAGGGTGATGGAGAACGCGGCGGTCGGTGTCGTGGCCATGGGGTGCCGATGCTACGAGCGAGCTCCGTCACGGCGCGAAACGCGTGCCGTGACGGCTGCCGCACCGTGCCGCTCTGTGCCGCATCACACGGCATCACACGGCATCACACGGCATCGCACCGGCGGCCGGGGTGCCGTCCGGGCCCGGTCAGTGGATGACGCCGGCGGCACGCAGCTCCGCCGGATCGAAGCCGAGCTCGGTGGCGATCTCGTCGCTGTGCTCGCCGAAGCGGGGCGCTGGTGCGCTCACCGCGGCGGGCGTGTGCGAGAAGCGCGGCGCCGGTCGCGGTTCGCGGATCCGGCCGGCCATCGGGTGGTCGCGCTCGACGAACACCCGGTTGTGCACCACCTGTGGGTCGTCGTGGATCTCGTGCAGCGAGTTGATCTTCGACGCCGGCACGTCGTGCTCCTCGGCGCCCGCCAGGAACTGCTCGACCGTGGTGGCCGCCGCCATCTCACGCATGATCGCGACGAGCTCGGCCATGTGCTGGGTGCGCACCAGCGCGTTGGAGAACCGTGGGTCGTCGGCGATCTCGGGTCGGCCGAAGGCGGCGCACATGCCGCGGAACTCGGCGTCGGTGACCGCGCCGGCGCTCACGAAGCCGTCGGCGAGCGGGGTGACCGAGTAGTTCGACCCGATCGTCGGGGTGCGCACCGCGTCGTCGTCGAGCAGTGCCGCGTCCATCGCCGAGTCGGGCCACATGAACGCGACCGCGGCATCGAGCATGGCGAGCACGATGTGCTGCCCCTTGGCCTTGCCGGTGGCCCGTGCGTAGAGCGCTGCGGTGATCGCCTGTGCCGCGGTGTACGAGGTGACCTTGTCGCACAGCAGGGTGCGGTAGAGCGACGGCACGCCGGTCGCCGGGTCGGTCTGCACCGAGGCGAGGCCCGAGGCGGCCTGGATCACGTTGTCGTAGACGCGGCGGTGGCTGTAGGGACCGTCGGGTCCGTAGCCGCTGATGCTCACGTAGACGACGTCCTCGTTGACGGCGCGCACGTCGTCGTAGCCGAGACCGAGCCGCTCCATCGCGCCGGGCCGGAAGTTCTGGATCACCACGTCCGCGTCGGCGACGAGTTTCTTCACCAGCTCGATGCCCTCGGGCTTCTTGAGGTCGACCACGAGGCTGCGCTTGCCGCGGTTGTTGTTGGCGAAGATCCCGGTCATCCCGCCCTTGTTCGTGCCGAGGAACCGCATGATGTCCCCGAGTCCCGGCGACTCGACCTTGATCACGTCGGCACCCTGGTCGGCGAGCATCATCCCCGCCAACGGTCCCGAGATCATCACGGACATGTCGACGACCTTCACACCTTCGAGTGGCCCCATGGGTCGCATGCTGTCATCTGTCGGGCGACACATGCCACACGTGCGCGTGTGGGGGGCGCGGGCCGTGTCAGTCGGGGGCGGCGAGCACACCCCGTGCCGCGACGACACCGACGAGCGCCGTCGCGACCGCGAGGAGGAAGCACAGGCCGATCGCGGGCGCGAGGTCGAACGTCGTGCGGTCGGCGACCGCGATGATCGCGCCGCCGATGCCGCCCATCAGCGAGAAGCCGAGCGAGTCGACGAGTTGCAGCTGGCCGCCGGTGTCGCCCTCGCTGCCGTCGGCCGCATAGCTCATCGCGGCGACGGTGGTGGGGTTGAACAGCACGCCCATGCCGACGCCGCCGACCGCCCAGCCGAGGAACGTGGCCCACAGCGGCCAGCCCTCCCACAGCACCGGTGCGGACAGCACGGCGCCGAGGGCGAGGATGCCGAAGCCGAGCATGACGGCGCGGTGCGGACGGACGTCGGGCCGCCGGGCGACGAGTGCCTGGCCGCCGGTCCAGGTGAGCGCCGCGCCGATGATCGTGAAGCCCTGCACCATCGGGCTCGCCCGGTGGATGCGGTCGGCGGCGAGCGGCACGAACCCGTCGACCCCCATGAAGGTCGACGTCGCGAGCAGACGGCAGACCAGCACGGCCGGCTGGCCCCGTCGGGCGGCGAGCAGCCCTCGCGGCAGCAGGCGCGACAGCATCCGCACGGCGATCACGGTGCCGATCACCGACCCACCGATCAGCACCACCCAGATCGCGGATCGCAGCGACACCACCAGCAGCGCGACCCCGCCGGCGGCGCCGGCGGCGATGGCGATGCGCCGGCGATCGGCAGCCAGCTCGGCGGGGTCGTCGGTCGGTGACGACGGGCCGAAGCGGCGCATGGGGCGGCTGGTGATCGCGCCGACGGCGATGGCCAGCGGCACGATTCCCGCGAACACCCAGCGCCAGCCGAGGTGGTCCGTCACGAGGCCACCGAAGGCGGGGCCGACGAGGCTCGGCAGCACCCAGCCCGCGGACAGCCAGACGTACATGGTCGGCTGGCGTTCGGCCGGGAACGCCCGCTTCACGAGCTGGTACGCGATCGGGCCGAAGCCGCCACCGCCCGCTCCCTGCAGGGTGCGGCCGAGCACCACGATCGGCATGCTCGGTGCGACCGACGCGACGAGCAGCCCGATCACGAAGACCGTCACCGAGCCGAGGAACACCGGCAGCGGCCCCTTGCGGTCGGCGAGCCGACCGGCGGCCACGATCGACAGCATGTTCGCGAGCGTGTACGCCGCGAGCGCCACGCCGTAGAGCGAGTCGCCGCCGAGTTCGTCGGTGATCGTGGGCAGCGCGGTGATGACCGCAGTCGTCTCGAACGCGACGAGGGTGACGCCGAGCACGAGCCCGACGGCGAGCAGCCGGAGTCCCGGTTCGAGCGGCGGTCGAGCGGCCGCCGTGGCGGCCGGCGGCACCGATCCTGCGAGCCCCGTCACACGGGGGCCGAGGGCGCGACGAGCGGCCAGGGGCGGGTGCGCTCCATGGTGAGCGCGATGTCGAGCAGCGCCTGCTCGGAGAAGTGGCGGCCCACCACCTGCAGGCCGATCGGCAACCCGTCGAGCGTGCCGGCCGGGATCGAGATGGCCGCGTTGCCGTGCAGGTTCGCCGGGAAGGTGAGCTTGCCGTTGTTGCCGGCACCGGCCACGATCCCGCCGAACTCCTTCGGCAGCGGTCCGTCCGCATCGAACGCCACATCGGGGTTGCTCGCCGTGATCACGAAGTCCACGCCGGCGGCCGGGTCGAAGATCTCGGCCATGCGCTCGTTGAGCTCCATCCGGCGCCGCTCGATCTTGGCCCGCGCCTCGATGCCGTACCGCTGCGGCGCGAGCTCGAGCCCGCCGCGCATCTCCGGTGTGAGCACGTCGGCGCACTCGGGCCACGCGTCGGCGAGCTCGGTGGCGATGCTGATCATCCCGCTGATGCTCCACGCCGCACCCATCGACGGCAGCGACGTGTCGAGATCGACGCGCGCGAACCCGAGCTCGCGCACCAGGTGCTCGCCGTACTCCTCGAGCTGTGCCCACATCGCCGGCGACACCACGGCGCCGCCCCAGTCCGGTGCGAACACCACGCGGGCGCCGCGCAGGGACTCGACGTGGGTGCCGAGGTCGCGCTCCCAGCCCTCCACGCGCTGGAGGCTGAACTGGTCGCGCGGGTCGTGCCCGTTGCACACGTCGAACCAGCGCGCGGTGTCGCGCACGCTGCGCGCCATCGGTCCGATGCTGACGGTGTAGTTGCCGTTCTCCGCACGCGGACCGCGGGGGATCCGGCCGAACGTGGACTTCAACCCGACGAGTCCGGTGAAGCCGGCCGGGATGCGGATCGAGCCGCCGCCGTCGCCGCCGGTCGCGATCGTGACGAGCCCACCCGCCACCGCTGCGGCGCTGCCGCCCGAGGAACCACCGGGGGTGCGGCCGAGCTGCCACGGGTTGTGGGTCGTGCCGTTCAACACGGTGCGGGTGACGTTGACGCCGCCGAACTCGCTGGCGGTCGTGAGCCCGGTGAGCACCGCTCCGCCGCGTCGCCGCAACCGGTCGACCATGAACGAGGTGCGAGTGGCGATGCGATCGGCGAACACCACGCACGCCTCGGTGTCGGGCCAGCCCTCCACCTGGTCGAGCTCCTTCACGCCGATCGGCACCCCGCCGAACGGCAGGGACACGTCGGCACTCGCCGCGGCCGCTTCGGCCTGGTCGCGCGCGAGGTACGAGAAGGCGTTCAGTTCGCTCGCCTCGATCGCTGCGTAGCTGGCCTGCAGTTCTTCGAGCGGGTTGCGGCGTCCCGCACGGAACTCGTCCACGAGACTGCACGCATCGCCGGTCCACGGTGTGTCTGCCATGCGGGCGACGGTAGTGCGTGGCATCTGCACCGGGCGGTTCGTCGGGCGGTTCGTCGGGCGGTTCGTCGGGGGTGACCGTCTCGGGCTGCGACCGCGTCGGGAGCGACGCGGGTGCTCGTAGGCTCGCACGGGTCATGGACACTCGGACCTTCCTCGGCGTGCAGCAGAGCCACAACCCCTTCCGCTGGAGCATGGAGGTGACGCCGGGCATCAGCACCACCGGCGGGTTCCTCTTCGGTGGGTCCGGCCTCGGTGCGGCGATCACCGCGCTCGAGGGCACCAGTGGACGCCAGACCATCTGGGCCACGGCGCAGTACCTGTCGTACGCCAAGCCCGGCGAGATCCTCGACATCGACGTCACGCTCGCCGTGGAGGGGCATCAGATGACCCAGGCCCGCGCCGTCTGCCACGTCGGGAACCGCGAGATCCTCACCGTGAACGCCGCCCTCGGTCACCGACCGTTCGAGGTGACGGGGCAGTTCGAGCAGATGCCCGACGTGCCGCCGCCCTCCGAGTGCACCGCTCGTGCCTTCCGGGGGCCGGTCGACGGCACGATCAACGACCGGCTGGAGCAGCGGCTCGCGAAGGGCCGCGACTTCGACCACCTCGACGGCACCCCCGGCGACGGCCAGACGCTCATGTGGGCGCGCATCCCCGACGTCATCGAGGGCGTCGACGCCGCGGCGCTCGCCGTGCTCGGCGACTTCGTGCCGATGGGTGTCGGTCAGGCGCTCGGGGTGCGCGGCGGCGGCAACAGCCTCGACAACACGCTGCGGCTCGTGCACCTCGTGCCGACCGAGTGGGTGCTGCTCGACATCCGGGTGCACGCGGTGGAGCGCGGGTTCGGTCACGGTCTGGTGCACATGTTCGCCGAGGACGGCACGCTGCTCGCGACGGCCAGTCAGAGCTGCATCGTGCGTTTCTGGAAAGGTTGAGCCATGACGTCGTCGACCGACACCGCCGCCCCGCTGCCCGTCCGTCCCGGCATGACCGTGCCGCTGCCCGGCCCGCTGCACAGCCACCGCGACAAGCTCGCCGAGCTCGCCGACATGGGATACACCGACATCTGGTCCGCGGAGGCCGACGGTGCCGACGCCTTCACGCCGCTCGCGCTCGCCGCCGCGTGGGAGCCCCGGCTCCGGCTCGGCACGGCGATCGTGCCGGCCTTCACCCGGTCGCCGGCGTGCTTCGCCCAGTCGGTCGCGTCGCTCGCCGATGCGGCACCCGGCCGGTTCGCGATCGGCATCGGCTCCAGCAGCAACGTGATCGTCGAGCGGTGGAACGGGGTGCCGTTCGTCGAGCCGTACAAGAAGGTGCGCGACGTGGTGCGGTTCCTGCGCGACGCGCTCGGCGGGGAGAAGGTCGCGAAGGTGTACGACACGTTCGAGGTGCAGGGCTTCCGGCTCGGCATCCGGCCCGAGCAGCAGCCGCCGATCCTGGTGGCCGCGCTGCGCGAGGGCATGCTGAAGCTCGCGGCCCGCGAGGGCGACGGCGCGATCATCAACTGGCTGTCGCCCGACGACGTCACCAAGGTGGCCGGGGTGGTGCGTGACGCCGCCGGTGGCGTGCCGAAGGAGATCGTGGCGCGCATCTTCTGCTGCCCGAGCGAGAACGCCGAGGCGGTGCGCGCGGCCGGCAAGTTCGCGATCGCCGCGTACCTGAACGTGCCCGTGTACGCGGAGTTCCACCGCTGGCTCGGCCGCGCCGACGTGCTGCAGCCGATGTGGGATGCCTGGCAGGCGGGCGACCGCAAGGCGGCGCTGGCGGCGATCCCCGATTCGCTCGTGGACGAGCTGATCGTGCACGGCTCGCCCGAGCAGTGCCGGGCCACGATCCAGCGCTACTTCGACAACGGGGTGACCACCAGCAGCCTGGCGATCATGCCGTTCGACCCGGAGCTGAAGCACTGGGACGCCGTGCGGGCACTGGCGCCGAACGCCGGCTGACCCCGGTGCACGGCGGTCACGGAACCAGGAACTCGCACCTCGGTCCGGGCGAGCCGGCCAGCCGCCGATCGAGCGTGGCCAGCGGCGCACCGAGTGCCTCGGCGACCGCCACGTACCAGGCGTCGTAGCTGCTGACGGCGGACCGGAGCGACCAGATCCGGGTGCTGAACGGGCGGAACGGGAACCGGTCGATCGACAGTTCGTCGAATCGATCGAGTGCGTCCGCCGCAGCGGCGGGAGGGAGCGCGCCGGTGGCCACGGCGCGCCGGAGCGAGCTGGTGACCTCGACGTCGAGGAGATGCGGTGCAGCGAGCGGATGGAGCAGGAGGTGCTCCGCCCAGGACCCGCGGGACGACGTGTCGACCAGCGCTGCGACGACGGCCGACGCGTCGATCACGAGGACCTCGCGGGCGGACGTCATCGTCGGGCGTCGTCGCGCCACGCCAGGATCGTGTCGACCTCGACGTGGGTCCCGTGGCGGAGCTTGTCGCGCTGGATCCGCTCGACGACCTCTGCCTGATCAGGGTGCCGTGCGACCTCGACGAGGAGCGCCTTGAGGTACTCCTGCAGGGATTGACCAGCCCGAGCCGCCCGGACCGCCAGTTCGCGTCGGGTGCTCTCGGGGACGTCGCGCACGGTGATGGCGGGCATGGCTGCATTCTGCCTGCACTGCATGCGAACCGCAATCGTGTCAGGCGGCGCGGTCGACGCGCTCCTGCCAGGCCGGGGTGTGTGCGGCGCGGGCGGCGAGCTGGCGGCGGATCTCGGCGATGTGGGCGAGGCCCCGCTCACGCGTGCGGCGGTCGAGCCGGAACTGCAGGGGGACCTCGGCGGGGGCGAGCAGGGTGAGCTGCTCGGGCTGCGTGCCCTGCTCGGGGTGCTGGCGCTTCGTGGTCATGTCGGCATGGTGCACGAGGGGTGTGACACGACGCCCCGGCCCACCCGCCACCCCGCCCGCCGTCCGCTGCCGCGCCTGCGAGTGCCACGGGAACCCCCGGGGGAGCGCGTCACCCTCGGGTGGGCGGCTGGTACTCGGGTGGGCGGCTGGTACTCGGACCGGTGGCCGGTGCTAGCCGACGGTGATGATGCTGCCCACCACCGAGACGACGGCGACGGCGACCGGTGCGGCCCACCGGGCCCACGACGGCACGGGCTTCCAGCGCGGGGCGAGCATCACGAACCCGCAGACGGCACCGGCGACGGCGCCACCGAGGTGGCCGCCGATCGAGATGCCCGGTACGGCGAAGGTGATGAACAGGTTGAGCAGCAGGGTGGTGCCGAGCCCGGTGCTGAAGATGTTGACGCCCTGGCGCTGCAGCCCGACCGCGGCCGCGGCCATGAGGCCGAACACGGCGCCGGAGGCACCACCGGTGACGGTGACCGGGTTGCTGGTGAGCAGCACGACGCCGAACGAGCCGCCGAGCAGGCTCGCGCCGTAGAGCAGCGCGAACCTCGACCGGCCGAGCGCCCGCTCGAGCAGTTGGCCCAGCTGGTACAGCAGCAGCATGTTGAACGCGAGGTGGATCACGCCGAAGTGCAGGAAGCCGGACGTGACGAGCCGGTACCACTCGCCGTCGTTGGCCATGAAGAACTCGACGATGCCGAGCCGCACCTGGGCCTCGGTGGGACCGCGACCGCCGAGCGACGACGGGTCGTCGATCGTGGTGTACGCGAACACGGCGAGGTTGATCGCGATGAGGACGTACGTGACCAGCGTGTGCTGGCGGGCGTTCCAGTACTTCGCCCGGGTGGCGACCGGGGGGCGAGACGCCTTGGCGCAGTCGAGGCAGTGGGATCCGACGGCGGCCTGGACGAGGCACTCGCTGCACGCCGACTTGCCGCAGCGCGTACAGCTGCGCCCGGCTTCGCGATCGGGGTGGCGGTAGCAGCGCGGCAGCGGGGGAGCGCTGGGCGCCGGCTGCGCCGGAGGGGGAGGCGGCGGCAGAGCCATGGCCGAAGGCTACCGACGGTCACCCGTGGCGGACTCGCCGACCCCGCCGGCGGGTTCGGTCGAGGGTGTGGGATCGGTCACCAGTCCGCCGGCGAGTCCGCGGTCCCACCAGTCGCGCAGCACGCTCCAGGCGTAGATGCCGGTGCTGTGGCCGTCGCTCCAGTCGATCGAGAGCCCCCAGGCACCGGTCAGCTCGGCGTGGGAGATCTGGACGGTGTCGGGCATACCCGGACGCGGCCACGCGTCCTCACCCCGCTCGCGCCACCCGCGGCAGCTCGCGCACGGGCAGGCGGCCCGCAGCGCGCGCACCTCGAACACGGCGACGGCACCGTCCTCGAACGTCACGGTGAGCGCCCGGTCGCGGACGATGTCGATGTCGGCGGGCGTGGTGGCGGGGGAGGGTTCCGGCATGGGGGTGCGGCGTCAGAGCAGGCCCGTCAGCACGAGCGCGACGAGGACGACGCAGATGATGACACCGTTGTACGCAGTGTGCGCAGTCGCGGACTCGAGTGTGACGTCGCGTCGCGACCCGGTCGTCCGGACGTTCCCGTCGCCCCCGATCGCGCTCCACCAGCCCCAGTGGAGAAGCGGCACCTGGACCAGCAGACCCGCCGCGACGAGCACGACGGCCAGCACGATCGGGACCGGCCACACGTGGCGCCACCGCAGCCGGGACACCACCTGGCGCACGAGCAGCCGGCCGCCCGCCGACCTCGACACCCGCACCCCGCCCACCAGGCGGGTGGCCATGAAGCCGAGGACGGCCACGCTCAGGATCGTGGTCGTCACGTCGTGGTCCACCGACGCCGGAGTGCACGGAGCCACTACTGTGCCCGTGGCCGGCAGTGGGGGCATCGGGGGATGCGGCCGCGCATCGCTCGTCCGAGGGGAGCAGACGACATGGCATGGGATTTCCAGACCGAACCCGAGTTCGAGGCGAAGCTCGAGTGGATGCGGGGGTTCGTCCGCGAGGAGATCATCCCGCTGGAGACGCTCGCCGACGTGTGGCGCACACCCGAGGGACGGCAGCGGTTCCTGCGGATCACCGCTCCGCTCAAGGAGCAGGTGAAGCAGCAGGGTCTGTGGGCCGCGCACCTGCCGCCCGACATGGGTGGCCTCGGATTCGGCCAGGTGAAGCTCGGCCTGATGCACGAGATCCTCGGCCAGTGCGGCTACGCCCCGAGCATCTTCGGCAACAACGCACCCGACAGCGGCAACGCCGAGCTGCTCGCCGTCGGTGGCACGCCCGAGCAGCGCGACCGCTGGATGCAGCCGCTGCTCGACGGGAAGATCCGCAGCTGCTTCTCGATGACCGAGCCCGGCGCCGGTGCCGACCCGACGCTGCTCACCACGTCCGCCGTCCGTGACGGCGAGGAGTGGGTGATCAACGGGCACAAGTGGTTCTCGTCCAACGCGTCGATCGCCGACATCCTCATCGTGATGGTGAAGACCGGCGACCACGAGACGCCGTACCGCAACTACTCGATGATCGTCGTCCCCACGAACACGCCGGGTGTGAACATCCTGCGCGACGTGCCCACGATGGGCGAGCCCGACCACAAGACCGGCGAGCCGGGTGGCCACGCCGAGATCCTCTACGAGAACGTGCGGGTGCCGTTCGAGAACGTCGTCGGCGGTGAGGCGGGCATCGGCCAGGGCTTCGCGCTGGCGCAGAAGCGCCTCGGCCCCGGCCGCATCCACCACGCGATGCGGTGGCTGGGCCAGAGCCAGCGGGCGTTCGACCTGCTGTGCGAACGTGCGCTCACGCGCTACACGCACGGGTCGATCCTCGCCGAGAAGCAGATGGTGCAGGACTGGATCGCCGAGAGCTACGCGGAGATGCAGGCGGCCCGGCTGCTCACGCTGCAGGCGGCGTGGAAGATGGACCAGCTGCACGCGGCGGGCAAGCACTACAGCGACGCCCGCATCGAGATCGGCGTCATCAAGTTCTGGGGCGCGAAGGTGCTGTACAACGTGATCGACCGGGCGATCCAGATCCACGGCTCGCTCGGCTACACCACCGACCTGCCGCTGGAGTCGATGTACCGCGCCGCTCGTGCCGCCCGGATCTATGACGGCCCCGACGAGGTGCACAAGGTCACCGTCGCCCGCCAGGTGCTGAAGCGCTACCGGCCGAGCGAGCCATCGATCGACCACGTCCCCACCCGGCGCGCCGCCGCGCTCGAGAAGTTCGCCGACGCCCTCGACGGCCTCTCGCTCAGCCACTGAGCACGCCGGTGCACACCGGATCCCGACGAGTCCTGCGTGGTGTTCCTCGACGGTGCGAGGTGACCTCCGCTGCGCCGAGGTGCCGCGCACGACGCGATCTCGACGCCTAGGGTCGACGCACGTGGATGACGTCGTCGCCCGGTTGCTGGCCGGTCTCGAGAAGGGGCTCGCGTACGTCACGGCCCTCACGACGCCGGAGATGGTGATCGAGTGGATCAGCCCGTCGGTGCGCGACCTCACCGGCTGGTCGGCGAGCGACCTCGTGGGCCGCAACGCGATCGAGCTCGTCCACCACGACGACCTCGGCGGCGTCCTGCGGATCCTCGAGGCCGAGCGCGACGAGCCGCGTCCGTACGGCGAGGATCCGGCGCGGGCCGCGGTGAACCGCGTCCGGTTCCGCACGGCCGAGGGCGGGTGGCGATCGCTCGACGTCGGTGCGAACAACCTCTGCCACGACCCGCGCGTCCGAGGGTTCGTGTTCGTGCTCGGCGACGCGCAGGCGCAGGGGATGATGGACGCCGTCTACGACGCGATGGTGTCGGGCGAGTCGATCGAGTCGATCGCCACCCGGATCGCAGCGCTGCTCCGGTGGCAGACCGGTGGATGCCCCACCCGGGTCGTCGTTCACGGCCTCGGCGACGTCCACGACGGCGAGGCGTCCCCCGATTCGGTCCCGGTGCGCATCGAGGTGGAGGACCTCGCCGAGATCGTCGTGCACCACCCGCCGCAGTCCGAGCCGTCGGAGTGGCTGCACCTGCTGATGGACCGTGCGGCGGGGCTGCTCCGCGTGGCGGTGGCGCGGCGTCTCGGTGAGCAGGCGATGCGGCGGCGACTCGACGAGAAGACGGCGATCATCTCGGCGGTGTCGCACGACCTGCGATCCCCGATCGCCGCGATCAGCCTGATGTCGTCGCTGCTCGACGGCAGCAACGACGCCCTCACCCCGGAGCAGCGACGCGACCTCGCGCAGCGCATCGCCAACGACGCCCGGCGCACCTCTCGACTGCTCACCGACCTCACCTCGATGGATCGCCTGCTGCACGGCTCGGCCGACCTGCACCTCCAGTGCGTGCACCTCGTCGCGCTCGTCGAGCGCGTGGTCGACGAGGTCGAGGCATCGGACCACTGCGTCTCGGTGGACGGCCGACCCGCGGATCTCGCGGCCCAGGCGGACCCGGTGCTGCTCGAGCGTGTGGTCGACAACCTGCTGGCCAACGCCCTGAAGCACACGCCGCGCGGCTCGCACATCTCGCTCGGCGTCGAGACGCTCGGCGACGACGAGGTCGCCATCCACGTCGACGACGACGGCGACGGCCTGCCTCCCGAGGTCCACTCGCAGGTGTTCGACGCGTACGTGCGTGGTCAGCAGAGCCAGGGGCGACCCGGCTCGGGCATGGGGTTGTTCCTCGTGCGCACCTTCGCCGAGGTGATGGGCGGCCGGGTGCGCTGCACCGAATCCCCGCTCGGGGGTGCCCGGTTCAGCGTGGTGCTGCCCCGTTGGCGTGCGTGAGCGAGGCCGACGCGTGACCGGCTGAGCGGCCGGTGTGGGTGCGGTCAGCCGACGGTGCGGCGGCTGCGCGCGGCGAACGCCTCGGCGGCGATCGGCTCGCCGAGCAGATAGCCCTGCACCATGTCGCAGCCCAGCATCCGCAACCGGCTCAGCTGGTCGGCCGACGTGACCCACTCGGCCACGACCTGCATGTCGAGGGCGTGCGCGAGCTGGATGATCGCCCGCACGATCGGGTCGTCGTCACCGTTGGCGCCGAGTCCGCGGGCCACGGTGCCGTCGAGCTTCAGCACGTCGGCGGCGCACTCGCGCAGTGCGGTGAGCGAGCTCACCCCGACCCCGAAGTCGTCGAGGGCCAAGCGCACCCCGAAGCGTCGCAACGCCTGCAGCGCACGCGTGCTCGCGCCCTGGCCCTCGTGCAGGGTCTGCTCGTCGACGTCCATCGTGAGCTGCGACGGGGCGAGGTCCATCGACCGCACGACCGCCAGCACCCGCTCGACGAAGGTGCCCTCCTGCAACTGCCGCGGCGAGATGTTGACGTGGACGCTGAAGGTCTTCTCGACCAGCCCGGCGGCGAGCCAGGCCCGGGTGTCCTGACAGGCGCGGGAGATCACCCAGTCGCCGATCGGCACGATCGCCCCCGACTCGTTGGCGAGGTGCAGGAACTGCGCGGGCAGCAGGCGGCCGCGGGTCGGGTGGTCCCAGCGCAGCAGCGCCTCGGCACCGATCACCCGACCGCTGTGCGTGGCGATGATCGGCTGGTAGGCGAGGCGCAGCTCCTCGTTGGCGAGCGCGCGCTCGAGTTCGGCGGCGAGCTCGCGCTGCTCCACGTTCGCGGCCCGCATCGCCTCGGTGTACAGCTCGACCCGCGAGCGGCCCCGGCGCTTGGCCGTGTACATCGCGGCGTCGGCGTGGCGGAGCAGCGTGAGCGCAGCGTCGCTCGACGGCACGCCCTCGAGCTGGGCGCTGTCGGCCAGGGCCACGCCCACGCTGACGGTGAGCTCCACCTCGACGCCGCGGATCATGATCTTGCCGCTGAGCGCGAGGCGGATGCGCTCGGCGAGCTCGAGCGCGGAGTGCTCGTCGATGCTGCCGTTGCAGAGGACGACGAACTCGTCACCGCCGATGCGGGCGATGACGTCGGCGGGCCGCGTGGCGTGGGCGACGCGGTTCGCGACCTGGGCGAGCAGCGCGTCGCCGACGTCGTGGCCGGCGTTGTCGTTGACGTCCTTCAGCTTGTCGAGGTCGAGGAACAACAGCGCGACGTGGCCACGGGTGCCGCGGATGCGGTCGAGCGCGTCGGCGGTGGTGCGCAGCAGCAGGATCCGGTTGGGCAGGCCCGTGAGGCCGTCGTGGGTGGCCTGGCGGATGAGCTCGGACTGGAGGTGGTTGCGGGCGGTGACGTCGCGGATGACGCCGCCCCAGTACTCGATGACGCCCTGGTGGTCGCGGTGGATGACCAGGTCGACGTCGAGGATCCGCTCGAGCCCGTCGGGTCCGCGGAAGCCGACCTCGCCGGACCACTGCGACGTCTCGGACGACACGAGCAGCTCGCGGGGCATCTGGTCGCGGATCGTCTGGAGCAGCGACCGCACCGACGGGTCGCGGATCAGGTCGACCGCGTCGTCCACACCGAACAGGACGCGCGCGGTCTGGTTCGTGTACACGGGCGCGCCGTTGCGGTCGAGGATCACGACGGCGTCGGCCGACGGTTCGACCACCCCGAGCAGGCGCTCCAGCAGGAGGTGCTTGCCGACGGTCTCGGTGTCGTCGACGGCGACACCGGCGTACCCCTCGAGCCGGCCGAGGTCGTCACGCACCGGGCTCGCGTTCACCCGCACCCACAGCAGGCGACCGTCGCGGTGCCACACGCGGAACTCGACCACGAAGTCGCCCTCGGCCTCGACGGCCTCGCGCCAGGCCAGTTCGGCCGCGTGACGGTCGGCGGGGTGGGCGTTCGACCACGGCGTGGTGCGCGGGGAGGGGACGTCACCGCCCAGTGCCAGGACGCGGAACGCCGAGTTGGCCGCGGTGAGTCGGCCGTCCCGGTCGGCTTGGAAGATCGCAACCGGCAACGAGGGCAGCGGCTGATCGATGGCAGTTCCTGACTGTGGGCGCTGAGGTGACGGGTCCGTCGTGCTGGTCACACTCAGACCTGACTATACGTGCCGGTGATGCTCGCGCTGGCGAACGTGGCGCCCTTGACGAAGGCTTGAAGGTCGCTCGCGGGCACCGGCTCCGCGAGTTCGGTCACCTGGTCGAGGAAGTGCACGGTCAGGGTGTACGAACCGGATCCACCGGCCGACGGGCACGGACCCGAGTACCCGGTGACGCCCCGGTCGTTGGTGGCGACGACGGCGAACTCGGGCACCACGCCCTCGGCGAGGGAGGTCGCGAACGCGTCGATGCCCGACATCACCCACAGCGGCGCGTCGGGTGCGGCGTCGTCGACGAGCGTGACGGCGATCTCCTGGGTGCCCGTGGGCGCTGGGCTCCAGCTGAGCGGCGGTGACAGGTCCTCGCCGTCGCACGTGTGCCGGACGTCGAACCCACCGCCGTCCACGAAGGGCGCGAGCAGCTGCACCGTCGCGCCGCTCGGCGGCGAGCCGATGGTGACCGTGCCGAGCGTCGGCGGCACCGTGGCCTCCGGGACCTCGGTGACGTCCGGGAACGCGGGGAACTCGGTGGGCAGGGTGTCGGTGATCGCGAGGGTGGTGGTGGGCGCCAGCGTCGAGACGCTGCCGATCTGGTCGGGCCGTGGTTCTCGCAGCGTGCGTCCGTCGTCGCGGCACGACGCCAGGACCATGCCGGCGCCCACGGACGCGACGACCAGGAGGGATGCCGCCCGCGCTCGCATGGGGGGTGATGTTACGCGAGGCACCGCTCGGTAGCGTGGTCACGTGACCCTGTGCATCCTCACCGTGCACGCCCACCCCGACGACGAGGCGTCGAAGGGCGCGCCGACGCTCGCGATGTACGGCCGTCAGGGCGTGCGCACCGTGCTCGTGTGCTGCACCGGAGGGGAGGAGGGCGACCTCCAGAACCCACACCTGCGCGAGCCGGGCCAGCCGTTCCACGGGCTCACCCCCGAGCAGGAGAAGGCCAAGCTGGCCGAGCTCCGCCCGCTCGAGCTGCAGCGTTCGGCCGAGATCATCGGCTTCGACCGGGTGGTCATGCTCGGCTACCGCGACTCGGGCATGCCCGACAGCGAGGCGAACCGGCACCCCGAGTGCTTCGCACGCGCCGACCTCGACGAGGCCGTCGGCCGTCTGGTCGCCGTCATCCGTGCCGAGCGGCCACAGGTGATCATCACCTACGGCGACGACCAGCGCGGGTACCCGCACCCCGACCACCTCATGGTCCACGACATCTCGGTGCCGGCGTTCGAGCGTGCGGGCGATGCCTCGTGGTACCCCGAGCTGGGCGAACCGTGGCAGCCGTCGAAGATGTACTACTCCACCTGGAGCAAGGCCCGTCTGATGGCCGTGCACGAGGGCATGCTGCGCCTGCGCGGCGAGTCGCCCTTCGACCAGGCGTGGCTCGACCGGCCCGGGCAGGACCACCGCATCACCACCAAGCTCGACATCGGCGAGTACCTGTGGGCCCGCACCGGGGCGCTGAAGGCGCACGCCACCCAGGTCGACCCCACCGAAGGGTGGTGGTTCGGCCTCGACGACGACCAGTTGCGCGAGGTGTACCCGTACGAGGACTGGATCCTGGCGCGGTCGCTGGTGGGCACCCCGCCCGAGGGGCAGGTCGAGGACGACCTGTTCGCCGGCATCCGCGAGCGCGTTATCAGCGGCGGTGACGAGTGAGCTCGGATCCGCACCGGGTGCAGTACCGGGTGGTCTTCGGGAAGAAGGACGAGGCCGTCGACGGCCCCGACGACGCCGACGTCGTGATCACGGTGCCCGCCGCCGACGCGGCGCTCGACCCGTCGGTCGCGTTCATGCAGGGCAAGCTCAAGGCGGCCGGCCACACCGGGGTGTTGTTCGAGGTGCTCCGCAACGGTGAGGCCGCCGCGGTGATCAGCCGGCTCGCATCGCGTCCCTGAGCGCCCGGTACCCGATCAGCACCGCGCCGCTGTCCCGCAGCAACTCGCGCAGCGTGTGATCAGTGGTGACCAGCGCCAGATCGTCGATCCAGCCCTCGGCCTGCGGCGACAGCGCCCGCACCTCGGGCGTGTCGATCGTGGGCTGCACGTGGATCTCGGTGACCCCGGGCCGGAGCCCGCGCACCGCGTCGTGCACCCGGTCGCGACTGCCCGCTCGCCAGTCGTGGTCGAAGTGGTCGGGGAAGACCACACCCTCCTCGGCGGCCAGCCGGCGGAACGGGAAACCGGCCTGCTCGGCGCTGATCGTGGACGGCAGCCGGATCGGGAGGCGGAACTCGATCGCCAGCTCGAGGTACACGTCGAAGAACTCGGGGCGCAGCGTGATGGAGGTGAGGTGCGGGGCCAGGTGGCTGACGTCGATGCCCCAGGCGAGGGCCCGCTCGATCTGGGCCCGGCACTCGCGCAGCACCTCGGCCGGGTCGGCGTGCTCCCACAGGTCGGGGACGTCGCGAGGGAATCCGCCCTCGCCCGACAGCAGCGACGGCGCGTGCGTGATCGGCCCGAACCGGTAGTTCTCGTGCTCGCAGTTGAGGGTGAGGTGCACCCCGACGTCGTCGCCGTCGTAGAGCGACGCGGCGTGCCGCGCCCACGGCGCCGGCACCATGATCGACGCGCAGGTGGCCACGCCGTCGCGCAGTGCCGTGTACACACCGACGTTCGCGGCGTGGCACGAGCCCAGGTCGTCGCACGAGACGATCAGGAGCTTGGCGTCGGCCGGGTAGCCCAGGCGTTCGGCGAGCGGGCGGTCGGTCACGCCGTGACGTTATCCCGCGGGGTCGGTGGCGCAACCGGACCACAGGCCGCGCCCGGCGTCGCGCGCCTCGGCCGCGGCGGCGACGAACTCGTCGACGTGGGCCACGTTGGGCGGGAACGTGAGCGGGGTCGCGTACCCGGCGCGCACGAGCTCGAGGTTGACGAAGAGCCCGTCGGTGGCGCGAACGAGATAGACGAGGAGCCGGTCGTAGTCGTCGCGGGCCTCCACGTCGCGTTCCAGGCGCACCGGTGTGCCGGCCGGCAGCAGCTCCTTCGTGGCCGCCGACGCCTCCGGTCCGAAGCACTCCACGGGGCTGCCCGGCCGCACCGTCTCGGGGGTGTCGATGCCGATGAGCCGCACGGTCTCACGACGACCGTCGACGTCGACCACCACGGTGTCACCGTCGACCACACGTTCGACGACGGCGTTGGTGTCGACCACCGTGCTCGGCGGCGTGCGATCGGCCGCGAGCCCGCTGCAGCCGCTCGCGACCAGCGCCCCGAGCACGCCGGTCACGGCCGCTCGCGCCCTGCCGTGTCGGGCCGGGCGTCGCTCGGGGGGTCGGCCGGGGAGGTGCATCGGGGACGTGTCTATCGGCGCCGTCGTGGGACCGGTCGCCGGAATCCCCCGCGTCTCCCTCGGATCCCCCTGGCAGCGAGGCCGTCGCCGCAGCACCGTCAGCGGGGATGATCCGCAGTCACATCGAGCTGCTGCAGCGTTCGTTCGACCTCGTCGAGCTGCAGGCCGATCGCGCGCGTGATCTGTTCGTGGCCCGGCTCGCCGAGTCGGATCCGTCACTGGCGGGACGTCTCCGCCACGACCCCGTGGCGGCGCTGGGCGCGCTGGTGGCACAGCTCGACGACGTGCACGAGGTGGTGAGGTCGGTCCAGCGGCTCGCCGACGACCACCTGGCCGCCGGCGGCTCACCCGGTGATCCGGCGACGGTGCGCATCGCGCTCCTCTGGGCGCTCGAGCAGCTCCTCGGCAGCGCCTACACCGCCGACGTGCGCAACGCGTGGGCCGGCCTCACCCGGACCGTGGTCACGGTGATGGCCGGTTCGGACGAGCGCGACCGCCACGACGCGGGCGCGGGCATCGCCTGACCCTGGCGATCCCACACCGACGCGGGACCATCTGACACACTCGCTTGCCCGGCACCTCGCCGGGCGTACGCGTGTCCACCCCGCCCGGGCTTGTGCCCGGAGCCCACGGCCAGGAGCGACCACGGTGCCCGATCCGTCGACACCCGCCACCACGTCCCGATCAACCCGCCCCGGTCGGCGAGCCCGCCTGCGCTACCGGTTCGACCTCGCGCTGTCGCGCGGCCCGTCGGTCGTGATCGGCTGGCTCGGTCTGCTCACCCTCGGCGTGATCGTGGTCGCCGCCGTGGTGCTCGCACTCGTGGCCATGAGCGGCGTGAACGGCGAGGACGGCCCGCTCGGGTTCGGTGAGGCGATGTGGCAGGCGATGCTGCGCGTGGTGGACGCCGGATCGTTCGCCGGTGACGAGGGCTGGGGCACACGGGCGCTGTCGCTGCTCATCACGCTCGCCGGCATCTTCATCGCGGGCAGCCTCATCGGTCTGATCGCGAGCGGTCTCGATCAGCGCATCGAGCTGCTCCGCCGAGGCCGCAGCGACGTGATCGAGCACGACCACACGCTGATCCTCGGGTGGTCGCCGCGCGTACCGGCCATCGTCGGCGAGCTCGTGCAGGCCAACGAGAGCCGCCGTCGCGCCGCGGTGGTGGTGCTCGCATCAGGGGACACCACCGAGATGGACGAGACCATCCGCGCGGCCGTGCCCGACATGCGCACCACGCGGCTCGTGTGCCGCAGCGGCGAGCCGTGGATGCCCCAGCACCTCCAGATGGTGAACGTGACCGGTGCCCGTTCGATCGTGGTGATCGGCGGCGAGGACGACGGCGATGCGGGCACCGTGAAGGTGCTGCTCGCGATCCGGGCCGTGCAGCAGGAGGCGGGCGCCCACGTCGTCGCCGAGGTGCGCGACGGCGAGGTCGCCGGGTCGCTGCGGTCGCTGTTCGGCGAGCGGCTGGTCACGGTCAGCTCCGACGAGGTCGTCGCCGAGCTCACCGCCCAGGCGTGCCGCCAACGCGGGCTCAGCACCGTGTTCCGCGAGTTGCTCGACTTCGACGGCGACGAGATCTACTTCTCCCCGTTCCCGGCGCTCGTCGGCCGGACCTTCGCCGAGTGCCAGCTGTGCTTCGAACGCGCCGCGCTCCTCGGCGTGCTGCTCGCCGACGGTCGGGTGCTCCTCAACCCTCCGTCCGACCTGGTGGTCGGCGAGGGTGACCAGCTCATCGGCATCGCCGAGGACGACGCCGTGTTCACCGCCGCGTCGTCACCGGTCGCGGCCACCACGCTGGAGGTGTGGCCGTCCACGGTGCACGACGCCACCCGGCGCATCGTCGTCGTGGGCTGGAGCGCCCTCGGCCCGCGGGTGATCGCCGAGCTCGACGAGTTCATGGCGGCCGGCACGGTGGTGGAGGTGCTCGTCGATCCCGACCACACCGTTGCGGCCACCGTCCGGGCGGAGGTGTCGGTGCGGAACGTGACGCTCGAGGTCGCCGAGCTCCAGGGCGGCCCGGAGTTCGTCGCCGCGCACGCCGCTCGCATCTCGTTCCACGAGGTGATCCTGCTCGGCGCACGTGACGTCCCGACCGACGAGGCCGACTCCCGCACGCTGCTGACCCTGCTCGCGTTCCGGCAGGTGCGTCAGCACGAGGACGTCGGGCCGGTGCGCATGGTGGCCGAGCTGCTCGACCAGCGTCACGCGCCGCTCGCGGTGGCGACGGGTGCCGACGACTTCATCGTCAGCGACGAGCTGACGAGTCTCATGCTGGCCCAGCTGAGCGAGCGCCGCGAGTTGCACCAGGTGTTCGTCGACCTGTTCGACCGTGACGGGTGTTCGATCGAGCTTCGCGAGGCGCTCCAGTACTGCGGCCACCAGGCCCGGACCTTCGCCGACGTCGTTGCCACCGCAGCGTCGGTCGGACACACCGCGATCGGGTACCGGTTGCGTCGGAGCGGCGACGTGATCGTGAACCCGCCGAAGACGGCACCGCTGTCGCTGGCCGTGGACGACGAGGTGCTCGTCCTCGCCCCCGGTCACGGCTGACGGACCCCGGACGCGCCCGAGCGCGGGACGGAACTGCCCGGATGGGGCCGATCCGTCCCGCGCTCGGGACGTCGGTCAGAGGCGCTCGATGATCGTGCCGGTGCCGAGACCGCCACCGCAGCACATCGAGATCAGGCCGTACTTGCCGCCGGTGCGCTCGAGCTCGTAGAGGGCCTTGGTCATGAGGAAGCCGCCGGTGCCGCCGAGCGGGTGGCCGAGGGCGATCGCGCCGCCGTTCGGGTTCACCTTCTCCGGGTTGGCGCCCACTTCCTTCTGCCACGCGAGCACGACCGAGGCGAAGGCCTCGTTGACCTCGAACACGTCCATGTCGTCGATCGACAGGCCGGTGCGGGCGAGCATGCGCTGGGTGGCGTCGATCGGGCCGGTGAGCATCAGCACCGGATCGGTGCCGACGAGGCAGGTGTCGACGATGCGGGCGCGGGGCTTCAGGCCGAGTGCGGCGGCCTTCTCCTCGGTCATGAGCAGCACGGCCGACGCGCCGTCGCTGATCTGGCTCGAGTTGCCGGCGGTGTGCACGCCGTTCTCGCGGGCGACCGGCTTCAGGGTGGCCAGCTTCTCGAGCGTGGTCTCGCGGATGCCCTCGTCGCGGGCGACGGTGTGCGTGGTGTCGGCGAGCGAGCCGTCCTCGTTGCGGTCGGGCGCCTCCACGGTGACGTACTGGCCGCTGAAGCGATCCTCGGCCCACGCCTGCGCGGCGAGCTGCTGGCTGCGGAAGCCGAAGGCGTCGGTGTCCTCGCGGGTGATGCCCCACGTGTCGGCGATGCGCTCGGCGCCCTCGAACTGCGAGGTCATCTCGTACTGCTCGAAGTAGTTCTTGGGCATCGGGACGCCGAGACCCAGCGCCTTGTTGCCGCCGGCGCCGATCGGCACGCGGCTCATGAGCTCGACACCGCAGGCGAGCGCGACGTCGACCACACCGCCGCCGACGAGCGCGGCCGCGAGGTTGGTCGCCTGCTGGCTGGAGCCGCACTGGGTGTCGACCGTGGTGGCGGCGACGCTGAGCGGCAGCCCGGCGCTGAGCCACGCGGTGCGGGTGACGTTGAAGGCCTGCTCGCCGACCTGGCTGACGCAGCCGCCGACCACCTGGCCGATCTCGGCCGGGTCGATGCCGGTGCGGTCGACGATCGCCTTCTGCACGGTGCCGAGCACCTGTGCCGGGTGGAGGGTGGACAGGCCACCGTTGCGCTTGCCGATGGGGGTGCGGACGGCGTCCACGATCACGATGTTGGTCATGGCCGAATCCTATGGTGACGGTCGTGCCGAGCTTCATCCCAGCGATCCAGCCCTCCAGCGACATCACCGTGCACCGGTACATCCACGTGATCGGATCGAGCGTGTTCATCTCCGACCGGGTGGAGATCGACGGTGCCGACCACCACTTCCTGGGCTACGTCGCGGGTGACGGCCACGACGGGGACGAGGCGGTGTGGGCGGTCGACGTGCCCCACGGCGAGGACCCGTCGTACGGCGCGGCGACCGACCTGTTCACCTACTTCGGGCGCGCGAGCGAGGAGGACTGGGCGATCGCCGGCCGTGCCGTGCAGTTGGCGGAGTGGGGGCGCACCCATCGCTTCTGCGGCCGGTGTGGCACGCCGACGGAACGGCAGGCCGGTGACCGGTCGATGAAGTGCCCGGCGTGCGGGCTGCTGGCCTACCCGCGGCTCGCGCCGGCGATGATCACGCTCGTCACCCGCGGCGAGGGCGACGACAGCGAGGCGCTGCTCGCCCGCGGGGTGCAGTTCCGGGCGCCGATGTACAGCTGCCTCGCCGGCTTCGTCGAGCCCGGTGAGTCGCTCGAGCAGAGCGTGATCCGCGAGGTCCGTGAGGAGGTCGGTGTCGAGATCGCCACCCCGCGTTACGTGAGCAGCCAGCCGTGGCCGTTCCCGCACAGCCTGATGATCGGGTTCCGGGCGGAGTGGATCGGGGGCGACATCGTCTGCGACCCCACCGAGATCGTGGACGCGCAGTGGTTCCGCAAGGACGCCCTGCCGAACATCCCGCCGCGCATCTCGATCGCCCGCAAGCTCATCGACGCCTGGCTCACCGAGGGCTGACCGGCAGCTGCTCGGGTCAGCAGCCGAGCTCGCCGAGCACCGTCGACGGCGCGTGGCTCGCGGCGCGTGCCCAGTTGCCGAGGTGGTGGCGCCAGCCCTCGCGGTGGGCGGCGGCGAGCGAGCCGCCGTCGGGCAGCTTCTCCCACACCCGCTCCGGGGACGCCTCGACGTCGATCGATTCGTCCACCGGGAGCGCCGACTTCACGACTCCCACGTTCGACTCGGTCATGGCACCACATTGTGGCGATTCCCGACCGGCCGCGTCACGTCATGACCACAACGCTGCGATCGGGACGGCCCA
>WLDE01000209.1 GCA_009704985.1 Actinomycetota bacterium
CACCTCCGCCCGCGGTGTTGGACGGGGCTCGCACGGTCTCGGTGCGCGACGACCAGGGCCGGATCAGCCGGCTCACGTCGATCCCGTCCACGTCGGCGTTCGCGCGCCACGGCGGGGGCAGCGCGGCGAGGTGCTCGTTCACCGCCGACCGCGACGACTTCCAGCTGTCCGACGGCTCCCGCGTCCCGCGGGGCACGGTGGTCACCTCCACGTTCCACTTCGTCGAAGGCTTCGCCGCACCGATCGAGGTGCCGTCGCCACAGCTGCCCACCGACGCGCTGCCGTCCAGCAGCGGACCGGTGCGCGAGGGCCGGCGCATGTTCACCGTGTTCTGCGACCGCACGTTCTACGACGTGAACCGCGTCGGGGTGATCGAGGTCGCGCTCCTCGACCCGCTGCTCGACCCACGCTCGCAGCTCGATCGGCTGCGCAACACGCTCCAGCTCGACCGGCCGGTGGTGTTCGAGAACCCGATCGTCGACGACGTCGGCGGACTCGTCACCCGCTTCCCGAGCTGGCTCGCGATCGAACCCGAGGCGTGGCGCACGCAGCGCGGGATGCCGGTCGTGTACCGCGGCGCCACGCTGCTGCTGCTGGCCGCGCCCCGCGAGCTCGACTTCGTCGTCGACTTCCGACCCGACCCCGACCGGCCGTCCACACCGTTCCGCGGGATCGTGTCGTGCATCCCCGACGAGTCACCCACCAGCGGAGGTGGCGCACTCCCCGCCTTCCCCCGCCTGCCGGACATGGCCGAACCGGGCGTGAACGGCGACTGCACCTGGACCCCACCGGGGCCCGGCACCGTCGAGATCACGGCGCGCATCACGTACTCGATCACGTTCTGGGTGAACGGCTTCACCGAACCCGACGACGACTACGTCTGGACCAGCGAGCCCGTCGTGTTCGACACCGGCGAGCTCCGCTCGGTGAACACCCGCCCCTGAGCCGCCACACCCCACAGCGGGCGACCACGCCCGGCACGAGCGCGTCCGTCCCCCGACGACGAAGGGTCAGTTCGGTTCGGTGGCCACGGTGAGCACGGCCCGGGCGTGCGCGTCGGCCTCCTCGGCGCTGAGGGTCGGGCCCAGCTCGACGATGAACGACACACCGGGGTCGATCGTGCGCCGCACCCACGTCGCCGCCACGCCCGTGTACGTCCCGCCGGTGATCGCGACGAGCGGCAGGCCGGTCAGCTCGGCGTAGCGCTGGCGGATCGCGCCGTCGCGGCCACGGCCGGGGTGGATGCGGAAGAGGTCCTGGTGGTACCAGATCACGAGGTCGGGCCGGAGCTCCTCGACGAACGCGACCATCGCCTGCGTCTCGGGTTCGCTGGCCGCCGACGGCCCGGCGTACTGGCCGTCGCCGGGAACGCCGATCGGGCCCCAGTCGGCCGGGAAGTTGCGGTTGAGGTCCACCTGGTTGGCGTTGTGCCGGTCCTGGGCGAGCTGGCCGTCGGGGTTCATCGACTCCACCAGCCACAGGTCGACCCCGGCGGGCACGTCGACGCGCTCGAGCAGGTCGATGATCGCCACGCCGTCGTCCTCGTTGCCGTGGATCACCCCGACCACCAGCACCACCCGGCCACCCGGCGTGCCGCGCCGCACCGCCGTGATCGGCCGGTCCTGCACCGAGCGGCCGATCTCACGCGTCTCGAGCACCGCCGGCAGCGTCGTCGTCGGCGCCACGGTCGTGGGTGGCAGGGTCGTGGGTGCCACGGTCGTGGTCGGCAGGGTCGTCGGCGGCAGGGTCGTCGGCGGCAGGGTCGTCGGCGCCACGGTGGTCGGTGCCGCGGTGTCCGCGACCTCGGTCGCCTCGACCGTGTCGGTCGCATCGACCGTGACGACCGTGACGACCGTGTCGGCTGCGTCGGCCTCCGGTGCCGCGCCGTCGCTGCAGCCGGCCACCGCGAGCGCGGCCACGCACGTCACCGCCACCAGCGCGCCGCGCGGGGTCCGGCGGCGACGCCCGCCCGATCGTGGTGCGCCCGTCGAGCGCTCGGGGGACGGCGTGGTCGTGGTGCGGTTCACTCCGTCCAGTAGTAGCAGCCGTACTGCTCGGGGTCACCCCACCGCACCGCGTCGCGGGGCTCGAGCGTCGCGCTGTCCGTGAACTGCACCTGGTCGAGGCCGATCGTCACGATCTCCGAACCGATGATCATCGAGCGGTTCAGCGGGTTCCAGCAGCCCGACCCGTTGCGGGCGCGGTGCTCGATCACGCCCCGACCGACGAGCTCGCTGCCCTGCAGCTGCGCCACCACCACGCCGCCACCCGAGCCGCTCGTGAACGCCTCGGCCAGGCAGTCGACCGCAGGCCCGCACGCACCCCACCACGGCGAGCTCGGGATCACGATCGTGCCGTCCTCGGGCCAGTACAGGAACGCCCGGTGGTCCCACTCGGCCTCGCTCGAGCCACCGATCGTGAGCGTCGACAGCCGCTGCGGATTCGCGGGATCGCGCACGTCGAACAGCGACAGCTGGGTGCCGAGCGTCCGGCCGTCGAGGTCGGCGTCCTGGCCGACACCGAGCAGCAGCCCGTCGCCCACGGGGTGCAGGTACGCCGAGTAACCGGGGATCTTCAGCTCGCCCGTCACCCGCGGGTTCGTCGGGTCGCTCAGGTCCACCACGTACAGCGGGTCGGTCTGGCGGAACGTCACCACGTACGCCTGCGGTCCCATGAAGCGCACCGCGTAGATCTGCTCGGTCACGCCGAGACCGCGCACCTCGCCGACCGGCGCGAGCGCCCCGGCGCCGTCGGGACGCAGCACGGTGACCACGGACTCGCTCTCGGCGCCGAAGCCCCAGTCGTCGATCGTCGACGCCACGCGCAGGTCGCCCTGGTACTCGCCCATCGCGAACTGGTTCAGCAGCCGCCCCGGCACCTCCCCCGAACCGACCCACGTCGCCGCGCCGCCGGCGCCGAGGGCGAACTGGTGGATCAGCGTCGGCGGCTGCTCGTCCGCCATCTCTCCGCCACGATCACCGGACCACCAGTCCCACGACTGCGTGGCGAGGTACACGTTGCCCTGCGAGGCGTAGACGGTGTCGCCGGACGACACCACACCGGCCGCACCCACCGGGCTCGTGCCGGCGGCGAGGTCGACGCTCGCGATCCAGGAGATGCCCAGGCCGGCGAAGTCGCGCGGCGCGGCGACGGTGGAGCAGTCGAGCGCGGTGCGCAGGTCGGTGAACGAGCCGTCGCCGTTCTCGTCGAACCAGCGCGGCATCCAGTCGTCGATCGCGCTCTCGCGGATCACGCGCTGGTTCTCCTCGAGCGCTCGGTCCTCGTCGAGACCGAACTGGTCGGGATACACGAACGGCAGACGCATGGCGAGCGCCGTGGTGAGCACCAGACGAGCCGTTCCGTCGATCGCCCGGGCCGCGACGATGCGTCCCTCCAGATGGCTGCGGCGCACGAGCACCGGGTCGGACGGATCGGCGACGTCGAACAGCGACACCACCGTCTCGTCCGACGAGCGGTAGGTGGAGGTGATCACCAGCAGGCGCGGCCCGTCGAGCAGCAGCTGGTGCGACCCCTCGGGGAGCTCGAGCTGCTCCACCACCCGGGCATCGTCGACCTCGACGATGCGCACACCGTCCTGGCCGGCGACGAAGACGTGCGTGCCGTTCGTCTCGACGATGTCGCCCTCGTCGACACCGACCTCCTGGGTGTTGGTGGTGGAGTACCCGCCGCCGGCGCCGGCCGGCGGCGCCATCTCCTCGCTCGCCGCCATGGTGGCCTCGGGAGCCATCGCGCCGCCGGCCATGTCGTCGAGCATCGGCATCGGCCCGCCGCGCCAGTACGGGTCGCCGCCGAGCCCCCACGCCGTCACCCGCTCGAGCGACTCGGCCTGCAGGTACCCGAGCAGACCGGGGCAGTCACCGAAGAAGGAGAGCCGCGAGGGGCCGAACGATCCGCGCGGACCCGTCGTCGCCGTCGGATCGTCGCCCGTCGGATCGTCGCCCGCCGGATCGTCACCCGCCGGATCGTCACCCGCCGGATCGTCCGTGCGGCCCGGTGCCGTCGTGGCCGTGGTACCCGACGACCCGTTCGACGTCCGGGGTGGCGCCGAGTCCGGGTCGTCGGCGATGCACCCACCGACGACGAGGCCGGCCACGGCAGCGAAGGCCGCCACGACCAGGGAACGGTGCGGCGGGCGGAGGTGCGGCGTGCGCGTCATGCAGCTTCGACGCCCCCGATCCCCGCGCGGTTCCCGGCACGCGCACCGCACCACCCGACGCCCGGGCGGTCAGCGGGCGGTCAGCGGGCGGTCAGCGGGCGGTGTGGTGTTCGAACCACGACAGCGCCCGAGCACAGAAGTCGAGCTGCGCCGGGAAGGTGCGCACCCCGTGCCCCTCCAGCGGGTACTCGACGTAGCCGGTCGGTACCCCGCGCTCGGCGAGGGCGCGGTGGAACGCGAGGCCCTGGCTCGCCGGCGTGATCAGGTCGCGGGTGCCGGTGACGACCAGCGTCGGCGTGCGCACCCGGTGCGCCTCGGCGAGCGGATCGCGCCCCGGTCGTCCGGCGAGCAGGTGGTCCTGCGCGGCGGGGTCGTTCGTGGTGAGCCGCATGAAGTCCCACGCGGTCACCGGGCAGTACGGCAGCGACGCCGCGAACCGATCGGTCTGGGTGACGAGCCACGCCGCCATGAAGCCGCCGTGGCTGCCCCCGAACACGATCTGGCGCGACGCATCCGCGATGCCCGCCGACTCCAGCGCGTCGAGGCCGCTCAGCACGTCGCCGCTCTCGTCACCACCGAGGTCGCCGAGCACCACGGCCCGGAAGGCCTCGCCGCGACCCGAGCTGCCACGAGGGTTGGGGTGGAACACGGCGAAGCCGAGTCGGGCGAACAGCAGCGTGTACGCGTAGCCCATCGACCAGCGGGCACGCCACGCCCACACCGGTCCGCCGTGGACGTAGGTGATGCACGGGTACGGACCCGGCCCGTGCACGACGGGGTCGGGGCGCACCACGATCCCCTCCACGGTCGTGCCGTCGGGGGCCGTCCACACCAGCGGTTCGGCGGTCCCCGCATCGGCCAGCACGGCGTCGTGGCCGGCGTGCCGGAAGCTCGACACCGCACGCGGTTCGTCGTCGGAGTCGGCGAGCACCGCGAGCTCCGCCGGCGAGCGGTAGCCCTCCACCACCATCGCGATCGCACCCGACGACACGGCGAGCTCCGGGTAGCGCTGACCGCACGTCGTCGCGGCCGAGCACCAGCGCTCCACCACCTGGCCGGTGGCCAGGTGCACCTCCGCCACCACGGTGTCGAGCCCACGCTGTCCGGCCACCACGAGCACGTCGGGATGGCGGAACCCCTGCCACGTCACGTCGATGCCACCGAGATCGAGCACGCGCCGATCGCCCGTGACGCAGTCCACCACGTCGACGTCACCGGCCACCACGGTGCGGTCGCTGCACGTGGCCCGCACGTACGCCATCGTGCGCCCGTCCGGACTCGCGGCCGGTAGCCCCACGCACCGACCGTCGCCACCGGCCACCTCGTCGAGCGCACCCGCACCGGACGCCGCGTCGACGACGAGGTGCACGACGCGGGCTTCGAACCAGGCCGCCTCCTCGGGGCGGTCGGACACCACCGCGACCACGCCGTCCGCGCCGCACCACGCGGCCTCCCAGCACGTCAGACCGTCGGGCGACACGCATCGCCAGGCGTCGTCGCCGCCACGCCACACCCACAGGCGCCGCCACCCGCCCACCGGCACGTCGGCCATCACCACCGGCAACCACGCCGGCGCGTCGCCGCGGCTGATCCGCCCCGACCCCTGCGCGCCGGCCGCATCGGCACCGGGGTCGGCCACGAGCGCGAGCAGCGCCGCGCCGTCCGGCGACCAGTGCACCTGCTCCACCACACCGGGCAGTGCCGGCGCGTGCCGGAGGTCGACGCCGTCCACGAGCGCCACCTGGAACACGCCACGCTCGACGGTGTCGGTGAGCACGGCGAGGCCGCCGCCATGGGGCGCGAACCGCGGTGTCCGCACCGACGCACCGTCGGCCCCGGTGAGCACCCGTTCGCCCTGCGGACCGATCACGAGCACGCACGACACCGCTGGTGACTCGAGGTCGTCGCGGACGGTGACGGTGCACGCCACGGTGCTCCCGTCGGCCGACACGGCGGGATCGACCGGCTCCGTGGGCCGACCGAACGCCGGCCCCCACAGCATCCGGAAGTGCGCCTCGGCCCGCGCCCACGCCGGCGTCGCGCGCACGTCGGGCAGCAGCGCCTCGACCAGCGGACCGGCCGCGCGCCCGGGGCCGGTCACGATCCACCTCCGGTTCCGTGCGCCGCGCCACCGCCATCGCCGGCGCCGTCGCCGGCCACGGCCACGCCCGATCGCGCCACCGCCACCGCATCGCCTCCCAGGTACACCCTGATCACCTCCGGATCGTCGCGCACGTCGGTCGGTGCCCCCTCACGGATCACCGTGCCGGCCGCCATCGCCACCACCCGGTCGGCGACCGCCATCATCATCGGGATGTCGTGCTCGATCACCACGACGGTCATGCCCGACACGTCGCGCAGGTCCCGCAGCACCTGCGCGAGCGCCTCCACCTCGCGCTGCGCGAGACCGGCCGACGGCTCGTCGAGCAGCACCACCTTCGGCTCCAGCGCCACCAGGCAGGCGAGCTCGGTGATGCGGCGCGTGCCGGTCGACAGCTCGCCGACGGGCGTGTCGCGCCAGGCGGACAGGCCGAGCGACGTCACGAGCTCGTCGGCCGCGGCGCGCCTGGCCGCCCGACGCCGGTCGACGCCGATCACCGAGCCGATCACGCCGGCGCGGTGCTGACGCTCCAGCGCGAGCTCCACCGTCTCGGCCACCGTGAGCGACGGGAACAGCGACGCGTCCTGGAAGCCGCGCACCAGCCCGGCACGCGATCGCCGCGCCGGCGACCACCGGGTGACGTCCTGACCGTCGAACAGCACTCGACCGGAGTCGGGCGTGGTGAACCCCGCGAGCAGCTCGAACAGCGTGGTCTTGCCGGCGCCGTTCGGGCCGATCAGACCGACGATCGTGCCGGCCTCCACGCGCAGGTCCACGCCACCCACGGCCTGCAGCCCGCCGAAGTGCTTCTCCAGCCCCGCGGCCACCAGCACGTCACCGTCGGCGCGACGCGGTCGTGCCGGCGCCCGGAAGCCTCCCACCGCCGCGGCACGCGACGGCGCACCCGCGCGCAGGACGCCCGGATCGATCCCGTGCCGGAGTGCGATGCGGCCGTAGATCCGCTCGCGCACCGGTGCGATCAGCTTCGCGAGACCGCCCGGCACGTACATGATCAGCAGCAGCCACCCCGCCGCCGACGCGGCGAGCGCGGCGGAGTCGAGCGGCAGGAACCGGGGCAGACCCACCACGTACAGGGCGCCGAGCAGCGGACCGGCGACCACGCCGATGCCGCCGATCGCCACCATCGCCACCACCTCGACGTTGTCGGTCACGGGGAACGACGCCGGCGTCGCCACGGGCAGCGAGTGGGTGAACAGCGCCCCGCCCAACCCGGCGAACGCGCCACCGACGAACAGGCCCAGCAGCTTCGTGCGCGCCGCCGACACCCCGAACGCCTGCGCCGCGGCGTCGTTGTCGCGCACCGCCACGAAGCGACGACCCAGTGCACCCGACCCGATGTTGCGCGCCGCGGCGAACGCGAGCGCGAGCAGCACGAGCGTGAGCCAGGCGTAGCTGCGGCCGCTCTCGAACGCGAACGACCCGACGACGGGCCGGCCGGGGCGCTCGCCCAGTCCGAACGCCCAGTCCTGCCCGAGCGCCCACACGCTCGTCACCACCGCGAACGCCAACGTGGTCACCGTGATCAGCAGCCCGCGCGCCCGCAGCGAGGGCAGACCGGTGAGCACCGACAGCCCACCCGCCACCACCATCGCCGAGGCGAACGCGAGCGCGAAGTTGCCGGTGCGCGTGGCGAGCTCCACCGACGCGACGCTGCCGAGCGCGCCGAAGGCGACGAGGCCGAGCGACAGCTCGCCGAGCATGCCCGACACGATCGTCGCGCCGAGACCGATCACCGCGAGCGCCATGATCGCCACGAACGTGTAGGCCGTCGCGTTCGTGACGAGACCGATGAGCACGGCCACGGCGGCGAACGCGACGAGGGCGAGGCCCGGGGCGAGGCGACGGATCGCGGGGAGGCGCCGCAGCTCCGCCGGCGTCACCCGCCACGGCCGCACCGTCGTCCACGCGGCGCGCTCGGCGAGCCGCGCGCCGATCGGTCGCTGCACCAGCAGACCGATCACCACCACCACGAACAGCGCGAGCTCCACGTCGCCCTGGCCCTCGCTGTTGGCGATCACGAGTTGCTCGAGCACGCCGATCCCGATGCCGGCGGCGAACGCCACCCCGAGCCGATCCATGCGGGCGAGCACCGCGGCCGCGAGCGCCCGCAGCAGCAGCGACGGACCGAACGCGCTCGCGGCGGCGAACCCGCGCGTCGGCGACACCAGGATCGCGGTGAGCGCCGACAGCGCGGCGGCCAGC
>WLDE01000210.1 GCA_009704985.1 Actinomycetota bacterium
CCCGCCCGCCCGCCCGGCCGCCCGGACGGACGGACGGTCCGCCGGCCCATCCGCCCTGCCGTCCGTAGGATGACGTCGTGGCGACGCCAGCGCCCCCGCCCGATCCGTCCGACGACGACCGACCCGGCCCGTCCGCCCGCCTCGTCCGCCGGGTGACGGCACGGCCGAAGCTCGGTCCCCGCTGGGAGGACGCGGTCGAGCGATCGATCGTCGAGGGCATGGCCCGGGGCGAGTTCGACCGGCTGCCCGGCACCGGCAAGCCGATCGCCGGTCTCGACGGACCGCACGACGAGCTGTGGTGGGTGAAGGACAAGCTCCGCCGCGAGGAACTCGCCACGCTGCCGCCCAGCCTCGCGGTGCGTCGGGATCGCGACCAGTTGCTGGAGGCGCTCCCCACGTTCCGCACCGAGGCCGCCGTGCGCGCGGCGGTGGAGGAGTTGAACGAGCGGATCCGCCGGCTCAACCGCTACGGCAGCCCGAGCGGACCCCCGACGACGCTGATGGCCCAGGACGTCGACGCGATCGTGGCCCGCTGGCGCACCGCCGTGCACGACGACACCTGACCGACCGGCGAGACTGCCCCCATGGCCACCGCCCCCACCGACCCCGTTCCCCACGGTGCACGCAACTGGTCGCCCGACGAGCTCGACGGCTTCGAGCGCACCACGCTCACGATGCCCGACGCGTCGGACGGTCCGGTCGAGGTGGTCGTCGTCCGCCGCTGCGACGCTCCCGAACACGCCGGCACCCGGGCGTTCCTCTACGTCCACGGATTCGGTGACTACTTCTTCCAGCAGCACCTGGCGGACACGGTGCAGGAGGCGGGGTTCCGGTTCCACGCCGTCGACCTGCGACGCCACGGCCGATCGCTGCGACCGCACCAGCTGCCCAACGTCACCTTCGACGTCGACGAGTACGTGGCCGACGTCGCCGCGGCCGTCCGACTCCTCGTCGACGACGGGGTTCGGGAGATCGTCCTGAACGGCCACTCGACGGGCGGGCTCGTCGCCGTGCTGTACGCACACCGCGGCGAGGGTCGCGAGCACCTCTCGTCGGTCGTGCTGACGAGCCCGTTCCTCGACATGAACCTGCCGGCGTGGCAGGAGCGCCTCGTCGAACCCGTGCTCGCGTTCGCCGGCCGGTTCCTGCCGAAGGTCGCGCTCGGCGGCCTGTCCCCCGTGTACGGGCAGAGCATCCATGCGGACCTTCACGGCGAGTGGCGGTTCCGGACCGACTGGAAGCCGATCGAGGGGTTCCCGGCACGTCTCGGCTGGTTGCGAGCCATCCACCTCGCGCAGCGGGAGGTGGAGCGTGGACTCGCCATCGGCGTGCCCGTGCTGCTGCTGCACGCGGAGCGCAGCGCCCGACCCCGAGCCTGGCAACCCGACGCCAACCGGGCCGACATCGTCCTCGACGTCGACGACATGGTGCGCCTCGCCCCACGACTCGGGCCTCGGGTGGAACTGCAGGCGGTGCCGGACGGGATGCACGACCTCGTGCTGTCGTCGGAGGAACCGCGCCGGCGCACCCTCGACCTGATCCGCTCGTGGTTGATCGAGCGCTGAGCGGACCCGCGGCGCCGATCGTCGCGCCGTCCGCGGATCCGGCCGACGGACGCACGCCGGCCGTGCGGATCGCGGAGGCGGTGGCGGTCGCCGGCGGAGGCAGTCTCGTCGCGGCGCTCGCCGGCTCGCTGCTGCACCCGGTGGTCGGTGTCGTGCTCGGGACGGTGGCCTTGCTGAACGGTGCGATCTGCGGGTGGCGTGCCGCGGCCGCCCGCCCGCTCGCCACGCTGCGCCATCTTCTCCGCCGTGCGCACCGTCACGACGACTGCGCGACACTGGACCCGTGACCTACCAGCACCTCCTCGTCGACACCGACGGCCCGATCACCACGATCACCCTCGACCGGCCCGAGAAGCGCAACGCACTCGCCGCGGACGTGATGGCCGAGCTCCTCCACGCGTTCCGCGAGGTGGGCCGCAGCGAGGCGCTGGGTGTCGTGCTCGCCGCCAACGGTCCGGTCTTCTCCGCCGGTCACAACTTCGGAGACATGGCCGGCGCGCAGCTCGCCGACGTGCGTCGGTTGCTCGAGCTCTGCACCGAGATGATGGAGACGATCCAGGCGATCCCGCAGCCCGTCGTCGCCAAGGTGCACGCGCTCGCCACGGCCGCCGGCTGCCAGCTCGTCGCGAGCTGCGACCTCGCCATCGCCGCCGAGTCCGCCGGCTTCGCGATCCCGGGCGGCAAGGGCGGCCTGTTCTGCCACACGCCGCTCGTCGCCGTGGCGCGCAACATCGGACGCAAGCGCGCCCTCGAGCTCGCGATGACCGGTGACCCCATCGATGCTGCCACCGCCGCCGACTGGGGTCTGATCAACCGGGCCGTGCCCGACGACCAGCTCGACGAGGCCGTCGCCGACCTCATCCGTCGAGCCACGCGGGGCAGCGCGCTGTCGAAGGCGCTGGGCAAGCGTGGGTTCTACGCCCAGGTGGACCTCGACCAGCCCAAGGCGTACGCATACGCGATCGAGCTGATGGCCTCGTCGTGCATGACGCCGGACGCGCAGGAGGGCATCTCCGCGTTCCTGGAGAAGCGCCCGCCCACGTTCACCCAGCGGCCCTGAGCCCGGTCGACGTCGCGGGTTGATACCCATACCCCCCAGGGGTAGGGTGGCTGACGTGCAACCCGGCTACCACGGCGACAAGCAGCAGCTGATCCTGCGCCTCAAGCGCATCGAGGGACAGGTCCGCGGCCTGCAACGCCTGATCGAGGACGACACCTACTGCATCGACGTGCTCACCCAGCTGGCCGCGGTCAGCAAGGGGTTGCAGGGCGTGGGCGTGCAGCTCCTCGACGAACACCTCCAGCACTGCGTCGCCGGCGCCGCGGCGTCAGGCGACTCCGCCCGAACCACCGAGCTCGTCCACGAGGCCACCAAGGCCGTCGAACGGTTGTTGCGTTCCTGACCGCGACGGGCACCACTCGTTCACACCACGCACCGACCACCACGCACCGACCACCACGCACCAGGAGATCACATCGTGCAGACCCTCCATCTCACCGTCCCCGGCATGACCTGCGGCCACTGCGAAGCAGCGGTCAAGGGTGAGATCGGCAAGCTCGCCGGCGTCACCCGCATCGACGTCGACCTCACCACCAAGGCCGTGGTCGTCGAGGGCACCGAGCTCGACCTCGCCGCCGTCGTCGCAGCCGTCGACGAGGCCGGCTTCGACGCCGTCGTCTGACCCACCCGGTCGACCCGACAGGAGACCCACCGTGCCCCGCACCGCCACCCGACTCGCCGCGTTCGCCGTGATCCTGGCCGCGCTGTTCACCGGCGGCTGGGCGGTGGGCGAGCAGTTCCCGACCGATCCCGCCGACCACACGTCGGACCACACGTCGGACCACACGTCGGACGAGCACGGGACCGACAGCGGCACCGGCGATGGGCACGCCACGGGTGACCACTCGGACGAGGAGGTGGCACCGTGACCGCGCTGGACGACACGACTCCCACCCCCCGCCACATCGCACCCGGTCGGGTCGCGCCTGGACACGTGGAGCCCGGACACGTGGAGCCCGGACACGTGGAGCCCGGACACGTGGAGCCCGGACACGTGGAGCTCGAGGTCACCGGCATGACCTGCGCCGCCTGTGCGGCCCGGATCGAGAAGAAGCTCAATCGCCTCGACGGCGTCACCGCGACGGTGAACTACGCCACGGAGAAGGCCACCGTCGCCTACGACCCGACCGCGCTCGGCCCCGACGACCTCGTCACGGCCGTGCGGTCCATCGGGTACGACGCGCACGTGCCGGCCCCGGCACATCAGCCCAGCGGCACCACCACGTCCTCCTCCGACGGGGCATCCTCCGTCGGGGAGTCCTCCGACGACGACCGGTCGCCGTGGGACGACCCGCTGCTGCAGCGCCTGGTGACTGCTGCGGTGCTCGGCGTCCCCGTGCTGGTGCTGTCGATGGTGACCGCACTGCAGTTCCGGAACTGGCAGTGGCTCGCCTTCACCCTGGCCGCGCCCGTGGCCACGTGGTGCGCCTGGCCGTTCCACCGTGCTGCGTGGAAGAACCTCCGCCAGGGCGAGGCCACGATGGACACGCTCGTGTCGGTCGGCGTCCTCGCCGCCTTCGGCTGGAGTGCCTACGCGCTGTTCTTCACCGCGGCGGGCGACAACGACATGACGATGTCGATGTCGCTGCTCGGCCGGGTGGGCGACGACCACCACCTGTACCTCGAGGTCGCGTCCACCACGGTCGCGCTGATCCTCGCCGGCCGGTACTTCGAGTCCCGCTCGAAGCGACGCGCCGGCAGCGCCCTGCGTGCCCTGCTCGAGCGCGGGGCGAGCACCGCTCGGGTGCTCGACGACGCGGGGAACGAGCGGGAGGCCCCGTCCGCCGACCTGCGCGTCGGCGACCGGTTCGTCGTGCGCCCCGGCGAACGCATCGCGACCGACGGTGTGGTGATCGAGGGCCGGGCCGCGATCGACACGTCGCTCGTGACCGGTGAGAGCCTGCCCCGCGACGTCGTGCCCGGCGACGCGGTCACCGGGGCCACGATCGACACCGACGGCCGGCTGGTGGTGCGCGCCACCCGCGTCGGCGCCGACACCACGCTCGCCCAGATGGCCCGGCTCGTCGAGGCGGCGCAGAGCGGCAAGGCGCCGGTGCAGCGGCTGGCCGACCGCGTGTCCGCGGTGTTCGTGCCGGTGGTGGTCGCGCTGGCCGCCGCGACGCTGGGACTGTGGTTCGGCCGCACCGGCAGCCTCGAGGACGCGATGGGGCCGGCCATGGCGGTGCTGATCATCGCCTGCCCGTGCGCACTCGGTCTCGCGACCCCGACCGCCCTGCTCGTGGGAACGGGCCGCGGTGCCCAGCTCGGCATCCTCATCAAGGGGCCCGAGGTGCTCGAGAGCACCCGCCGGGTGGACACCGTGGTGCTCGACAAGACCGGCACGGTCACCACCGGCGTGATGGAGGTGGTGGCGGTCGAGGTGCAGCAGGTCGAGGTGCAGCAGGTCGAGGCCGACGAGGACCGCATGCTGCAGCTCGCCGCGTCGGTCGAGGCCGCGAGCGAGCACCCGATCGCCCGGGCGGTCGTCGCCCACGCCGATCGCCACGGTGTCGAACGCCTCCCGGTCGATCACTTCCGCAACGAGGCCGGTGTCGGCGCCCATGGCGAGGTGGCCGGTCTCGACGTCACCGTGCGCCGCGCGAGCGCACCAGGGTCGATCGGGCCGGCGGACCCGGTGGCGGGCCACGAGTCCGACGAGGGCGCTGCGGTCACCCGGATCGAGGTCGTGGCCGGCGGTGTGGTCCTCGGCACGATCGCGTTGGCCGACACCGTGAAGCCGACGAGCGCGGAGGGCGTCGCCGAGCTCCGCCGTCTCGGACTCCGGCCGATCCTGCTCACCGGCGACAACCGCGCCACGGCCGACGCCGTGGCCCGACAGGTGGGCATCGACCCGGCCGACGTGCGCGCCGACGTGCTGCCCGCCGACAAGCTCGCCGTGGTGCGCGACCTGCAGGCGGCCGGGGCCGTGGTGGCCATGGTCGGCGACGGCGTGAACGATGCGGCGGCGCTCGCCCAGGCCGACCTCGGCATCGCCATGGGGTCGGGCACCGACGTCGCGATCGAGGCGAGCGATCTGACGCTCGTGCGACCGGAGCTGCCGGCGGTCGCCGACGCGGTGCGGCTCAGCCGCCGTACGCTCGCCACGATCAAGGGCAACCTGTTCTGGGCGTTCGCCTACAACGTCGCTGCGATCCCGGTGGCGGCGTCGGGGCTGCTGTCGCCCGTGGTGGCCAGTGCGGCCATGGCGTTCTCGAGCGTGTTCGTGCTGAGCAACAGCCTGCGCCTCCGGCGGTTCGAGGCGGCTCGCACTCGCTGAGCCAGAGCCGTTCACCGCCGTTCACCGCCGTTCACGCTGGGTCACCGACCGCCCACCGGGGCTGCTGACGAGGCAAGAGTTGCTCAAGACCACCACCCACCGACACCGGGGCAGCTGCGGCTCTGCGATACTCGGGCCCGTGGGAGGGGCGTTGCCGATTTCGGTGTTGTTCGTGTGCATGGGCAACCATTGCCGCTCCCCAGCCGCGCAGGCCGTCGCGCAGCACGAGGCGGCCAAGCAGGGTTTCCACCACGTGGTGTTCGACTCGGCCGGCACGACCGGGCACCATCGGGGCGACCACCCCCACCCGCTCGCCGCCGCCGAGGGCGCGCGCCGCGGCTACCGCGTGAACCACATCGGCCGGCTGATCCACCCCGACGACTTCGCCCGCTTCGACCTGATCGTCGCGATGGACTCGTACAACATCGACGACCTCCGTCGCCTCGGAGGCTCGATCGATCAGCGCGGCGGCTTCTACCGAACGGTCGAACCCGAGCAGCTCCAGCTCCTGCGGCGCTGGGATCCCTACGGCATGCCCGGGGACGAGGAGATCGCCGACCCGTGGGGCAAGGGGCCCGCGGCGTACCGAGAGATGTTCGACGTGATCGAGCGGTGCATCCCGCCGATGGTCGAGCACCTCGCGTGGTTGATGAGCGAGACCGTCTGACCGACGCGCCGGACCGCGCCGGATCGCGCCGGATCGCGCCGGATTGCGCCTGGTGTGTCAGGCCACGGAGCGCGCCACCTCGCGCAGGTGCAGCACGGCGGTCGCCCGGCGGTTGCGGATCGTGCGGTCGGTGACGTTCGCCTCCTCCGCGAGCTGCAGTGTCGTGGCGCCGGTGCCGAGCCGGCGCACCAGCTCGATCTCGTCCGCCGACACGCCGGCACGCTCCGCGATGGTGAGCAGCTCGCGCAGCTCGTCGGCTGGTTCGGGCCGGGTCTCGGTGGCCGCCGCCTCCTCGAAGGTCGACCCCGGGAGTGGCACCACCCGCATGAGCCGGCGCTGCGTCGGATCGGTGGCGGCGTAGGCGATCCGCCGCAGGAGCCCCGCTGCCACATAGTGCGGACGGCGCTCGACGGGGAACGTCCGGATCACCGTCCACGCTGCGCCGAGGAGCTCGTCCGCCGCGGCGACCGTGTCGGCGTGCGAGCGGCGGCGGGCGCGTGCGGCGATGCCGGGCAGCACGCGCTGCAGCACGACGCGTGCGGCGAGGTCGTCGTGCCGGGCCACGAGCAGCAGGGCGGTGAGGGCGGCGTCGTCGCCGTGAAAGCCGGCGCGGGCGGGGCCGAACCCGGCGAAGCGGAGTACCTCGTCCAGCGACTCGAACGGCACGTCGCGCACCCGCCAGCCGTTGGCCCGGGCCAGCGCCCGCGGTGAGCGGCAGAGCCGCTGCCACTCGCGCTGCAGCCGCGTGAGCGAGTACTGCACCGGGACCGGGTCGAGTGACGGGGCCCGGCGCGGCGAGGTGGAGGCCGGCGAGGTGGAGGCCGGCGAGGTGGAGGCCGGCGAGGTGGAGGCCGGCGAGGTGGACGGGTCGGGAAGCGTGACGTGCATCGACATGGGGGCGAGCCTCCGCGTCGCGCCTCTCCGGCCTCCTCACCGGCCTCCTCACCGACGTGCTCACCGCGCCGCTCATCAGCGCCGTGCGACCGGCGGTGATGTCTCAAGACTTCGTCAAGGTGGCCCTCACCACCCTCGTCGACGGTTCCGACGCCGTCGACGGCCGGCCCTCAGTGGAGCATGGCCCCGACCGCGACCACAGCCCGCCGTCCTCCCGCCTCGACCGACGAACTGCACCGGCGCTCGCTCCTCGCCGGGCCCGACACCGCGTGTGCCGTCGGTGGTGCCGTCGTCGGCGCCACCCGCTGGGAGGTCACCTGGGTGTGCGGACCCGATGCCGGCGGGCGGACCGTGCTCGCGCCGGGGGACTGGTTCGTCGGTCGGTCGGGGCTCGCGTCCGTGCGGGTCGACGACCCGAGCGTCGAACCGTTCCACCTCGACCTCCACCTCCCGGCCGAGTCCGGTGTCGCCCCCTCGTGGCTCCAGCTCGCCGGGCGCCGGCCGGTCGAGGCGCTGGCGGCCGATCGCGTGCGCGTCGGTGCGGGTGTGCTGGAGGTCCGGCGTCACGACCCCACGACGTTCGTGCGGGTGCCGTCGGTGCCCCCCGCCGCCGGCACCCGCGTGGTGCGGACCCCCCGGCCGATGCCGGCCGGGCACGGCGCCACGGCGCCCGTCGCCCCGCAGGTGCCCGGAGCGTGGGGCGGCCCGGGCGGGTCGGACCGCTCGGACCGCTCGGACCGCTCGGACCGCTCGGACGGCGTGCGCGAACGACCCGATCCGGTGACCGGCCTGCTGCCGGCCGTCGTGACCTGTGGGGCGACGACGGCGCTGTCCGTCTCGCTCGGCCAGCCGCTGCTCGCGGCGATGTCCGCGATCGGTGCGGCGGTGGCGGTGGCCCTGTGGACGGTGGCCTGGATCCGGCACCGCCGTGACGTCCGACGGCACGAGCGGTGGCGTGCCGAGCAGGACGGCGTGCGCCGCCGGGCCGACGAGCACCGCCGCAGCCACCTCGCCGATGCGCTGCGACG
>WLDE01000211.1 GCA_009704985.1 Actinomycetota bacterium
CACGTGTACCCGGCGTACATCGGGTCCTCCTGCACGCCGCGCACGGTGCGGACGCGCTCGTGCCCGTCGTCGGTGATCTCGACGTCGACGTCGATCGCGCACCCGGCGTGGCAGAACCGACAGAACGAACGCCGTGTCTCGATGGCCATCAGCAACCCCCCAGCGCAGTGAACCTGGCGCGAACGGTACTCGCCATGACGCGCACGAGCCGCCCCGGAGGGCGGCTCGTGCGTCGCGCGTGACGTCGCGTCGTTGGTGTCGTTCCGTGACGTCGACCTGGCGACGCCGCCCGGAACGGCCTGGGTCAGAGCGTCGGAACGTCGAACTTGAGGAAGACTTCCGTCACGATCAGGAAGATCACCCACAGACCGAAGGCAGCGATCAGCGGGTTGCGGACGCCCGGGCCGTCGTAGAGCACGTTGAGTCCCTTGTTCGGCTGGGTCTTCCAGGGCATGAGGCCGAGAGCGTTCACCTCGAGCACACCGATGATCAGCAGCGAGATGATCCAGAACAGGGCCACGTCACCGCCGCTGAGCTCGATCGTCTCGGTGGCGTAGGGGCCGTGCGAGGTGTACACCATGAAGAACAGCATCGACACCGAGAACACGGCGTTCTGGCGGCTGGCCATGAGGGCCTTGCGGCCGGCGGCCGCGGCGTTCGGGTCGGCCTCGCCGCCGGCGAGCAGGTTGGCGGCATTGGCGAGCACGATCTTCTGGTTGCGCCAGATCACGCCCCACACGTTCAGCATCATGATGATGCCGAGCATCATGCCGAGGCTGATCGACAGGCCCTTACCCGTGGTGCCGAAGCCGTCGTAGAAGTAGTTCTCCGTGATGATCGTGATGAGGATGCCGGTCACGAAGGTGCTGACGGCGGCCCAGCGGAACCACCACAGCGCCTTGCGTGCGACCTTGTCGATCGCGATGTTGCGGGCCTTCGCCTCGTCGCCGTACTGGGCGAACGCGGGCACCTGCACGAAGTTGAAGTAGTAGAGCAGGCCGATCCACATGATGCCGACGAGGACGTGCAGCCAGCGGAACGCGAAATCACCCAAGCCGTTGCGGCTGAAGAAGCCGATGTATTCAGCGAGCACTTTCCGTACCCCCTCCTTGTGAAAATCCAACGGGTCGTGAACGTAGCACCGACGTTCGCAGCGGCGCGCCATTCGGCACGCAACTGCAACACGCTCCCCCGACCACGGCACGCCACCGCGCGACCGGGCTCCCCGTCACGCCCGCGGCAGTAGCCTGGGGCACCGTCATGGCGCACGAATTCATCTACACCTGTTACAAGCTCGCCCGGCACTACCCGCCGGACCGCACGGTGCTCGAGAACATCTCGCTCTCGTTCTACCCCGGGGCCAAGATCGGCGTGCTGGGCGCGAACGGCGCCGGCAAGTCGAGCCTGCTGAAGATCATGGCCGGCCTCGACGACGGCTACTCCGGGGAAGCCCGCCTCAACCCGGCGTTCACCGTCGGCTACCTCGCGCAGGAGCCGCAGCTCGACCCGACCAAGGACGTGAAGGGCAACGTCATGGACGGTGTCGCCGCGGTGCAGTCGATCATCGACCGCTACAACGAGGTGATGGCCATGTGGGCCGACCCCGATGCGGACTACGAGAAGATCGGTGCGCTGCAGGCCGAACTCGAGGACAAGATCGCCGCCACCGACGCGTGGAGCCTCGAGCGCAACGTCGAGATCGCGATGGACGCGCTGCGCTGCCCGCCCGACGACGCCGACGTCACCACACTGTCCGGTGGTGAGCGCCGACGGGTCGCGCTGTGCCGGCTGCTGCTCAGCCGCCCCGACCTGCTGCTGCTCGACGAGCCCACCAACCACCTCGACGCGGAGAGCGTCGACTGGCTCGAGCGGTTCCTGCAGGAGTACCACGGCACGGTGGTCGCGATCACCCACGACCGCTACTTCCTCGACAACGTGGCGAAGTGGATCCTCGAGCTCGATCGCGGTCGCGGCATCCCGTTCGAGGGCAACTACTCGAGCTGGCTCGAGCAGAAGCAGGAGCGCCTCGCCCGCGAGGAGAAGAGCAACGAGGCCCGCAAGCGCACGCTCGAGCGCGAGCTGGAGTGGGTGCGCATGTCGCCCAAGGCCCGCCAGGCCAAGGGCAAGGCCCGTCTGTCCGCGTACGACAAGCTCCAGCAGGAGGCCGAGGCCGCGGATCGTGGGCCCGAGCGGTTGGAGATCACGATCCCCGCTCCGAAGCGACTCGGCGACACGGTGATCGAGGTGCAGCACCTCCGCAAGGGCTTCGGCGACCGCCTGCTCATCGAAGACCTGTCGTTCTCGCTGCCGAAGGCGGGCATCGTGGGCATCATCGGGCCCAACGGCGCCGGCAAGACCACGCTGTTCAAGATGCTCACCGGGCAGGAGCCCGTCGACGCCGGCACGGTCACCGTCGGCGACACGGTCGAGCTCGCCTACGTCGACCAGAGCCGCGACTCGCTGAACCCCGACGCCACGGTGTTCGAGGAGATCACCGGCGGCGTCGAGCACATGAAGATCGGCAACCGCGAGATCCACGGCCGGGCGTACTGCGCCAGCTTCAACTTCAAGGGCAGCGACCAGCAGAAGCGGGTCGGCGACCTGTCGGGCGGCGAGCGCAACCGCGTGCACCTGGCGAAGCTGCTGAAGAGCGGCGGCAACGTGCTGCTGCTCGACGAGCCCACCAACGACCTCGACGTCGACACGCTGCGCGCGCTCGAGACGGCGCTGGAGAACTTCCCCGGCTGCGCCGTGGTGATCAGCCACGACCGCTGGTTCCTCGACCGCATCGCCACCCACGTGCTCGCCTTCGAGGGCGACAGCCAGGTGCGGTGGTTCGAGGGCAACTTCAGCGAGTACGAGGCGTGGCGCCACAGGGAGCTCGGTGCGTCGGCCGACCAGCCGCACCGGATCAGGTACAAGCCGCTGAGCCGCTGAGCCGCTGACCGTCCGGGACCGCGCCGCAGGCCAGCGGCCCCGAACGACGGCAGACCGTCGTGATCGACCCCGACGGATCGCTCGGTCGATGCCGCTGAGCTGGACCGTCACGGTGGGTGGCATCGTCAAGAACCAGACAGGGTCATGCCCGGGCGTGGTCACGCCGGACGGTCCCACACCATGCCGTCGATCGACAGCACGGGCGGGGCTGTCCGTGGTCGCACACCGAGGGGGATCCGGTCGCTGTCCGGACGGCTGGTCGCGCTGCTGCTCGTCCCGCTCGTCGCCGCCCAGCTCCTGACCGCGCTGACCCTGCTCGATCGCCGTTCCGCGGCGACCGAGGCCCGCGAGCTGGCCTGCGAGATCGAGCTCGTCGCCGAGATCGGCGTGATGTACGCCCCGGCGTCGATCGAGGTCGTCGCGTCGCTCGGCCTCGCCGAGGTCGACCGCCTCGGCGTCGACCGGGCGGTGGTGGCCGAGGTGCTCGGGTTCGGCTACCAGCCGTACCTGACCGGTTCGCGAGCGGCGGTCGACCTCGGCCTGGATCACCTCGCGTCGAACCACGCCGACGTGGTGCTGCCCTCCGGGGATCGCATCGGCGACCGGGTGCGCGAGGTGCGGGAGTCGCTCGCCGCGAGCCGTGCGTCGCTGGACGCCGGGACCGCGACGACGACGGAGATCAGTGCCTCGTTCGACGCCGTGAGCCGGCTGACGGACGAGATCGCCGCGACCTCGCAGCATGCGCACGATGGCCACGTCGTCGACCCGGGCCTCGGCGCGGTCGGTGACGAGGTGAGTCACCTGCTCACGCTGGTCGACACGGTGGCCGACGACACGACCACCACGGCGCTCGTGCTGGGCGCCTCGGACGAGGCGCTCACCACTGACGACCTGCTGCTGGCCGCGGGCGCCGCCGACGACGCCATCGAGCGCTTCACCCTCTCGATGACGCCGGAGGACGCGGCCCGCTTCGCCGCATCGCAGGAGGCGATCACCCGGTACCACGAACTCCGCGACGAGCTGGTGCCGATCGCCGACATCCGCTCCACGCAACGGAGCGAGGTCGAGTCGAGCCTCCTGTTCACCGACCCCCAACTGATCGTCGAGCTCGCCGACATCCTGTTCGCCGCGTTCGATCGCCTGCAGGCGGTGGGCGAGTACACGCGGGCCGAGCTCACGGCCGCGCTCGAGCGGGCCGACGCGATCGCCGTGCGAGCGGACGCCGACGCCCGCACGTGGATGGGGCTGATCATCATCGTCACCATGGCGAGCATCGGCGCCCTCATCCTCGTGGTCACCTCCACCGTGCGACCGCTCAATCGACTCAGCCAGCGCGCCGTGGCGCTCAGCGAGGGGCTGGTCGACCTCCCGCCGCTCCCGCTCACCGGGCCGTCGGACGTCCGCGCCGTCACGGCCACGTTCAACGACGTCAACGACGTGCTCCGGATCTTCGAGGCGCAGATCCGCCGCGTGAGCTCGGGCGAGGACCCCCGGGCCGTGGACACCGAACACCTCCCCGGCGTGCTCGGCGAGTCGCTGCGCGCCCAGGTGGACCACCTCTCCGACATGACCGCCCGCCTCCGCGACAGCGAGGCGCTCTCGCGCGCGATCATCGAGACGGCCGCCGACGCGATCTGGACGGTCGACCGCCGGGGTCGGATCCTCTCGGCCAACGCCGCCGCCGAGCGGCTGCTGCACGTGCCGGAGGCGCTGCAGGTGGGCCGGTCGCTGCCGCACCTCGTCGGTGTGGTCGGCCGCCCCGATCGGCTGCGTGGCGAGCTCGAGATCGTCCGGCCCGACGGCGCCACCGTCGACGTGCTCGTGTCGCACAGCGAGGTCCCGGCCCGGCCCGAACCGATCCACGCGGTGTTCGCCCGCGACATCTCCGACCGCAAGCGCTTCGAGGAGCAACTCGCCCACCAGGCGCGCCACGACGGTTTGACCGGCCTCCCGAACCGGCTGGCCGCGCTCGAGCACCTGGAGCAGTTGGTGCGCCGCGCGGAGCGCCGCCAGACCAGCGTCGCCGTGCTGTTCGTCGACCTCGACGGCTTCAAGTCGGTGAACGACAGCCGCGGCCACGGCACCGGCGACGACCTGCTCCGCGAGGTCGGGGTGAGACTCGCTCGTTCCGTGCGCAACGGCGAGTTCGTCGCACGGCTCGGCGGCGACGAGTTCCTGGTGGTCGCCGAGTCGATCGGCCCGGACGAGGCGGCGGCGCTCGGCGAGCGGTTGATCCGGGAGCTCGCCCTGCCGTTCGCCCACGGTGACGACCTCTTCACGATCTCCGCCAGCGTCGGCGTCGCCATGGGCTGTGGGCGTCAGGGGTGCGGCACGATCGACGCGCTCGAGCTGGTGCGCGAAGCCGACGTCGCCGTGTACCACGCCAAGGCACGCGGGCGATCCCGGGTGGTGGTGTTCGACGAGACGCTGCAGGACGCGGTGGAGGCGACCGCTGCGACCGAACTCGCCCTCCGTCAGGCGATCGCCGACGACGAGCTGGTGCTGTACTACCAGCCCGTGCTCGACCTGAGCACCGGCACGCCGTGGGGCGTGGAGGCACTGGTGCGCTGGCAGCGGCCCGGCCACGGCCTGCTCGGTCCCGACCGGTTCGTGCCGGTGGCCGAGCGGAGCTCGCTGGTGAACGACCTCGGGCGCTGGGTGATCGGCGAGGCGTGCCGCACGCTCGCCGAGTGGCAGCGCGACCCGGCCCACCGCCATCTGCAGATGGCGGTGAACATCTCCGGGCGGCACCTCGTGGAGGGGCAGCTGGTCCGCGACGTCGAGGACGCGATCAGCCGCACCGGTGCCGATCCGCGATCGCTCGAGATCGAGGTCACCGAGACCCACCTGCTGGCCGACGTCGACCGGGCGAACGAGGTCCTGTCCGTGCTGCGCGGTCGGGGCGTGCGTGTGGCGGTCGACGACTTCGGCACCGGCTACTCGTCGATGGGCTACCTCCGTCAGCTCGCGATCGACACGCTCAAGATCGACCGCGTCTTCGTCGGGCGGGTGAACGACGCCGGCTACGACCGCACCATCGTCGAGGTGCTCGTGCAGCTCGGCCTCACCCTCGGCCTCGACATCGTGGCCGAAGGGGTCGAGACCGCCGCGCAGCTGGAGTTCCTCCGCGACCGTCGGTGCACCCGTGCGCAGGGCCACCACGTGGCGATGCCGATGGCGGTCACCGACCTCGAGCAGTGGCTGGCCGGCCGGGCACCGTCGCTCGCCACGAGCTCCGCGGGTGCCACGACGACCCGCTGACCACGCGTACCTGCGACCGGCTCGCGCCGCCGGATCGCGGTGCCGGTGCCCCACGGGTGCAGAATGGCTGCGATGACCTCCGACGACGAGCTCACCGACGCGCAGCTCGCCGCCCGCCTCGCCGCCCAGGCCGGTCACCTGCTGTTGAACGTCCGCGAGCAGCTGACCGCCGAGGGCGCCCACTCCTGGCAGATCATGGACACCGGCGACCTGGCGAGCCACCGCTTCCTGGTGCAGGCGCTGCACGACGCCCGTCCGGACGACGCCGTGCTCTCGGAGGAGGGATCGGAGGACCCGCGGAGGTTCACGGCCGAGCGGGTGTGGATCGTCGACCCGCTCGACGGCACCAACGAGTTCGGCGAGCCGGGCCGGGGCGACTGGGCCGTGCACGTCGCGCTGTGGGAGCGCGGCGAGCTGTCCGCCGGCGCGGTGTCGCTGCCCGCGCACGGGGTGGTGTTCTGCACCGACCCCGCACCGCCGACGCCGCCGTCCACGCGCGAGCGCCCGCGCCTCATCACGTCACGCAACCGCGCGCCGTACGCGGCGATCCGGGTGGCGAACGAGCTCGACTGCGACGCCATCCGCCTCGGGTCGGCCGGAGCGAAGGCGATGGCGGTGGTGATCGGCGAGGCCGACATCTACGTCCACGACGGCGGCATGTACCAGTGGGACACGGCGGCACCCGTGGCGGTCGCCCTCGCCGCCGGCCTGCACGCCAGCCGCATCGACGGATCGCCGATCGTCTACAACGCCCGCGACCCCTGGCTGCCCGACGTGCTGATCTGCCGGCCCGAGCTCGCCGAGCCGGTGCTCGACGCGATCTGGGGTGAGCGCCGCCGCGGCGGCGCCGGACGATGAGCGACCGAGATCCCACGGTGCGGTGGGAGGTCGACGGCCACGTCGCCACGCTGTTCCTGCACCGACCGCACCGGCACAACGCGTGGACCGGCCGGATGCACCGCGAGTACCTCGCCGCGCTGGCGGCGCTGGACGGCGATCCGTCGGTGCGGGCGATCGTGATCACCGGCACGCCACCTGCGTTCTGCGTGGGCGGCGACAGCGAGGCCCTCGCCGGCCACGCGGCGCGGGGCGCCTATGACAGCGGTCTCGACGAGGCCACCCACGGCGAGCTCGCCCGTCCGGGCCGGGGCGTACGGCACGAGTGGGACGCCGACTTCGCGTGCCACTTCGCGCTCGGCACGCCGCTGATCGCCGCCGTGAACGGCGCCTGTGCCGGGGTGGGCCTCGCGCTCGCGCTGTTCTGCGACCTGCGCTACGGCGCGGCCACGGCCAAGTGCACGACCGCCGCCCCGAAGCTCGGTCTGCCCGCCGAGTACGGCATGAGCTGGCAGCTCCCCCGCCTGGTCGGCGTCACCCGGGCGACCGACCTGCTGCTCACCGGCCGGGTGTTCACACCGGCCGAGACGGAGGGGTGGGGTCTCTGGAACGGCGTGGGCGCCGACGGTGACGAGACGCTCGAGATGGCGCGCCGCACCGCCCACCACCTCGCCACGCAGGTGGGACCCACGGCGCTGCGGGTGACCAAGCGGCAGATCCACGACGACGTGCTGCGGGCCGACCCGGCCGCCGCGATCGACGAGGCGCAGCGGCTGCTGGCCGAGGCGATGACCACCGCCGAGTACCGCGAGGGTGTGGCCGCCCTCCGGGAGAAGCGCCCGCCCCGCTTCTGACGGCGCACCCCGCGACCGGGCCGTCCGGCCCGCAGTCCGATGCCGTGGCACGAGTGGCGCTCCGGTTGTCTAGCGTCGCTGGCGGGGGCGATCACCGGATCGCTGAGGGGGACTCACACATGACGTTCGCAGCCGATCCGTCGGATCTCGGTGCCGTGCTCGGCACGACCGCGGGCGACACCGACGCCGACGCCGCTCGCACCGGACGCACCGATGCAGCAGTCGTGCGCCGCCTTCCCGGCATCGCCGTGGCGGGCATCGCCTCGATCGCCGCCGGTGCCGTGCACGCGGGCGCGATCGGCATCCACGCCGAGCACCCGGCGCTGGCGCGGATCTTCGTCGCGATGTCGCTCCTCCAGCTCGGTGCCGGGCTCCTCGCGCTGATGCGACCCGACCGGGCGGTCGCCACAGCGACGGTGGTGGTGAACGTCGCCGCGGTCTGCGGGTGGCTGGTCACCCGGATCACCGGCATCGGTTGGATCGGTGGCCTCGAGGTGGCCGAGTCGCCGCAGTTCACCGACGCCGTCTGCGCGGCCTTCGGCGCCGTCGCCGCAGGCGCTGCGCTCTCGGCCCTGCTC
>WLDE01000212.1 GCA_009704985.1 Actinomycetota bacterium
CCGTGCCCGTGCCCGTGCCCGTGCCCGTCGCAGCGCCCGAGCCCGTGCCCGCCGCCCGGCGCGCGGGCGAGGAGCGCCACCGTGCGATCGTGTCCTCGCCGGTACTGCGTCACCTGGCCGACGAGCTGCACGTGTCGCTCGACCAGCTGAGCGGATCGGGACCCGGTGGCCGCGTGACCCGTGACGACGTCGAGCGGGCTGCTCGGCACCGATTGCGACTCACGCCACGAGCCCGCCGCACGGCGGCCCGGCGGGGGATCGATCTCGACGGGTTGCTGCACGACCACCCCGAGCTGACGGCCGCGGTGATCACCGGCGACGTGGTCGAGCGGCTGGTGCTCGACACCCCTGTGGTCGCCGTACCGGCGGTCGTGCCGTCGTCGGGCCAGCTCTCGGCGGGCCAGCTCTCGGCGGGCCAGCTCTCGTCGGGTGGCGTCGACCCGATGCGGACGGCCATCGCCCGTCAGATGGTGCGGGCGTGGCAGGAGATCCCGCACTTCCAGGTCGCGCAGTCGATCGACGTCGGCGTCGCGCTCGATGCCCTGCTCGCACACAACGCCGAGCGGAGCGCGACCGAGCGGGTGCTGCCCGCCGCATCGTTCCTGCGGGCCGCGGCACGAGCTGCCGCCGACGTGCCGCAGGTGAACGGATGGTGGCGCGACGGCGCCGTCGTCGTGGCGGAGGGCGTGCACCTCGGCGTGGTGGTGGCCCTGCGTCGCGGCGGCCTGGTCGCGCCCGTGATCCACGACGCCCACCTGCAGGACCTCGACACCCTGATGGCCTCGTTCCGCGACCTGGTCACCCGGGCGCGAGCCGGTCGCCTGCGGGCGTCGGAGATGACCGGTGCGACGCTCACCGTCACCCAGCTCGGCGAGGGAGAGGTGGACACGGTGGTGCCGATCGTGCATCCACCACAGCTCGCGATCCTGGGTCTCGGCGCGGTGCAGCGGCGCCCGTGGGTCCGTCACGACGCGGTGGAGGTGCGGCCCGTGCTGCGCGCCACCCTCGCAGTCGATCACCGTGCCGTCGACGGACGGACCGGCTCGGCGTTCCTGCTCGCGTTCGCGCGACACCTGGAGGAGGTCCCGACATGACCACGTCCGACGTCCACGAGCTCGTGCGTTCGGCCATCGCCGACATCGCCCCGGACGTCGATCCGTCGGACGTCGACGCGGACCTGCACGACGACCTCGGGCTCGACTCGATGGATCTGCTCAACCTCACCGCGGTGGTGGTGCAGCGATCAGGGGTGGAGATCCCCGAACGCGATCTGGCGGCGCTTCGCACCCTCCGCCACCTCGAGGCGTACCTCGACGTCCGGCTGCGCTGAGCGCACCGGTGGAGACCAGGAGGATCGACATGGACGGCATCAGGTGGTTCGGCGAGATCGGGTTGGCGGACGCGCCCGAGGTGGGTGGCAAGGGGGCGAACCTCGGTGAGCTCGCCCGGGCGGGGTTACCGGTGCCACCCGGGTTCGTCGTCACGGCCGGGTCGTACCGCGAGTCGATGGAGGCCGCCGGGGTGGGCGCCGAGCTCGCGGCGGCACCGACGCTGACGACCGGACCCGACGCCACCGAACGCGCCGCGGCCGACGCCGCGCAGCGGCGTGCTCTGGTGCGAGGCGCCGGTCTGGCACCCCACGTGCGCGACGCCGTGATGGCGGCGTACGAGGAGCTGTGTCGGCGCACCGGCACCGACGAGGTCCCCGTCGCGGTGCGCTCGTCGGCGACGGCCGAGGACGCGGGCGACACGTCCTTCGCCGGGATGCACGAGACCTTCACCAACGTGCGGGGAGCCGGCGCCGTGTGCGATCGGGTGCTCGACTGCTGGGAGTCGGTGTTCCGTGACCGCGCGTTCACGTACCGGGCGATGCAGCGGGTGTCGACCGAGCCGGAGATCGCCGTCGTCGTCCAGCAGATGGTCCAGGCGGCCCGGTCGGGGGTGATGTTCACCGTCGACCCCTCGGGCGATCGCTCGCAGATGGTGGTGGAGGCGGCGATCGGGCAGGGGGAGGTCGTCGTCGGCGGGCAGGTGGAACCCGACACCTACGTCGTCCGTCGCGAGCCACGGGTGGTGGCCTCGGCCCGCGTGGGCGTGCAGCAGCACGCGATCGTGCGCGGCGACGACGGGTCGGACCGTCGTGTCGAGCTGCCGCTCGCCGAGGGCGCGTCGCGGAAACTCACCGACGAGCAGGTGCTCGACCTCGTCGAACTCGGCCTGCGAGCCGAGGCGCACTACGGACGCCCACAGGACCTCGAGTGGGTCGTCGACGACACCGGTGAGATCCGGATCGTGCAGAGCCGCCCGATCACCACGCTCGACCACGCCGCGGCGCGTTCCGGCGCGACACCGGGGACGGCCGCCACAGCGGTTGCGACCGAGGTGGTCCGCGGGCTGGGTGCGTCGCCGGGTGTCGCGTCGGGACGCGCGCGCCTGCTGCGCGAACCCTCGGAGGGTGCTGCGCTCGTCGACGGCGAGGTGCTCGTCGCTCCGATGACCAACCCCGACTGGCTGCCGACGCTGCGCCGTGCGGCGGCCGTGGTCACCGACGGCGGCGGGATCACCTGCCACGCGGCGATCGTGAGCCGCGAGCTCGGCATCCCCTGCGTGGTCGCTGCCCGAACCGCGACGACCGCGATCCGCACCGGTGACGTGGTGACCGTCGACGGTGCTCGCGGGGTGGTGCTGCGCGGTGCCGTCGCACCCGATGGTGCGACCACGGGTGCGGCCGACGCGGCGGCAGTGGCAGCGGTGTCGGTGCAGCACGAGCCGTCGCCCGCCCAGGTGGTGTCGCCGGTCGTGGCGCCGCTCGCGACCCGGCTGTACGTGAACCTCGCCACCGTCGCCAAGGCGGCGGCCGTGGCGGCGTCGCCGTCCGTGGACGGCGTCGGCCTCCTCCGCGCGGAGTTCCTGCTCACCGAGGCGCTGGAGAACCGCCACCCGCGGGCGGTGGTCGCCGACGGCGGCGGCGAGGCGTTCGTCGGCCGGATGGCCGAGTCGGTGCTGCAGATCGCGCGGCCCTTCGCGCCGAGGCCGGTGGTGTACCGCACGATCGACTTCCGCTCGAACGAGTTCGCGGCGCTCGAGGGCGGCGACCGCTTCGAGCCGGTCGAGCACAACCCGATGATCGGGTATCGCGGCTGCTTCCGGTACGTCCGCGAACCCGAGCTGTTCGACCTCGAGCTGCAGATGCTGGCCAGGGTGCGCGAGGAGTGCCCGAACGTGGTGGTGATGATCCCGTTCGTGCGCACCGCGTGGGAGCTGGAGCGGTGCCTCGAGCTGATCGACGCGAGTCCGCTCGGGCGCCAGCGGGGCCTGCAGCGATGGGTGATGGCCGAGGTGCCGTCGGTGGTGTACCGCATCCCCGACTACGCCCGGTTGGGCATCGACGGGGTCTCGATCGGTTCGAACGACCTGACCCAGCTGATGCTGGGCGTCGACCGCGACAGCGAGATCTGCCGTGAGCTGTTCGACGAGAGCGACACCGCCGTGCTCCGGGCGATCGAGGACATCATCCGGTCCGCCCACGAGTGCGGGCTCACCGCATCGCTGTGCGGGCAGGCCCCGTCGAACCGTCCGGCGTTCGCGGAGCACCTCGTGCGCTTCGGCATCGACTCGATCTCGGTGACACCCGACGCCGTCGACGCCGCTCGCCGCGTGCTCGCCGCCGCCGAACGCCGTCTGCTGGTCGACGCCGCGCGGGCGTCGACCAGCTGACGTCGTCCACGCTGCGGTCAGGTAGTGGTCGGGTAGTGGTCGGGTAGTGGTCAGGTGTGGTCGGGTGGTGGTCAGGCCTTGCCCTCGGCGACCTTCTTGCGCACGACGTTGAGCGCCGAGCCGGCCTTGAACCACTCGACCTGCTCGTCGCTGAAGGTGTGCACGCCCTCGAAGTCGATCGTGGTGCCGTCGGGCTTCACGATCTGGCAGCGCTGGTTCTCACCCGGCACCGGCGGGAGGTCGAGCACGTTGATCCGGTCGTCCTCCCCGATCAGGTCGTAGGTGGCCGGATCGGCGAAGGTGAGCGGTACGAGGCCCTGCTTCTTCAGGTTCGTCTCGTGGATGCGGGCGAAGCTGCGGGCGAAGATCACCACGCCGCCACGGAAGCGGGGTTCCATCGCGGCGTGCTCACGCGACGACCCCTCGCCGTAGTTGCGGTCGCCGATCGCGCACCAGCGGATGCCGGCCTCGCTGTACTTCTTGGCGAGGTTCGGGAAGCTGTCGACGCTGCCGTCGCGGACGTCCTTGCCGTGGCCCGCCTCGTACTGGTCGCCGTAGGCGTTGATCGCGCCGAGGAACAGGTTGCCCGAGATGTTCTCGAGGTGGCCGCGGTAGGTGAGCCACTTGCCGGCCGCCGAGATGTGGTCGGTGGTGCACTTGCCCGTGGCCTTCATCAGCACCGGCAGGCCGAGGTAGTCGTTGCCGTCCCAGGCGGGGAACGGCTCGAGCAGTTGGAGGCGGTCGCTGGTGGGTGACACCTCGACCACCACCGACGAGCCGTCCGCAGGCGGCGCGGTGAACGTGTTCTGGCCCGGGTCGTAGCCCCGGTCGGGCAGCACCTCACCGACCGGCGGCTCGAGCCGCACCTCGGTGCCGTCGGGCGCCGTCAGCGTGTCGGTGGTGGGGTCGAAGTCGAGGCGGCCCGCCAGCGCGAGCGCCACCACGGTGTCGGGCGACGTCACGAAGCTCAGGGTGTTGGCCGACCCGTCGTTGCGCTTGGGGAAGTTGCGGTTGTACGAGTTGACGATCGTGTTCGGCTGACCGGTCACGCTGGCGGGGCGGTCCCACTGACCGATGCAGGGGCCGCACGCGTTGGCGAGCACGGTGGCGCCGATCGCCTCGAGATCGGCGATCAGGCCGTCGCGCTCGATGGTGGCACGGGTCTGCTCGGAGCCGGGGGTGACGAGGAGCTCGGTCTTGGCCCGGAGGCCGGCGGCGGCGGCCTGCCGTGCGATCGACGCGGCGCGGGTGATGTCCTCGTACGAGCTGTTGGTGCAACTGCCGATGAGCGCCGCCGAGATGTCCAGCGGCCAGCCGTTGGCCACGGCCTCGGCGCCGACCTGGTCGCCCACCTTGTTGGCGCGGTCGGGGGAGTGGGGGCCGTTGATGAGCGGCTTCAGCTGATCGAGGTCGATCTCGACGAGCTGGTCGTAGTGGGCGCCGTCGTCGGGACGGAGGTGGTCGGCCACCTTGTCGGCCGCGTCGGCGATGGCCTCGCGGCCGGTGGCCTTCAGGTACTGCGCCATGTTGTGGTCGTACGGGAACACGCTGCAGGTGGCACCGATCTCGGCGCCCATGTTGCAGATCGTGGCCTTGCCCGTCGCCGAGATCGAGTCCGCACCGGGGCCGTGGTACTCGATGATCGCACCGGTGCCGCCCTCGACGGTGAGGATGCGGGCGACCTCGAGGATGACGTCCTTCGGCGACGACCAGCCCGACAGGCGGCCGGTGAGCTTCACGCCGATGACCTTCGGCCAGCGCACGTTGAACGGGAAACCGGTCATGACGTCGACGGCGTCGGCACCGCCCACACCGATGGCGACCATGCCGAGGCCGCCGGCATTGGGCGTGTGGCTGTCGGTGCCGATCATCATGCCGCCCGGGAACGCGTAGTTCTCCAGCACGACCTGGTGGATGATGCCGCTGCCGGGGCCCCAGAACCCGATGCCGTACTTGGCGCTGACCGAGCGCAGGAAGTCGTAGACCTCGCGGTTGGTGTCGACGGCGACGCCGAGGTCGATCTTCGCGCCGACCTTGGCCTGGATGAGGTGGTCGCAGTGGACGGTCGACGGCACGGCCGTGGTGGGCAGGCCGGCGGTCATGAACTGCAACAGCGCCATCTGCGCCGTGGCGTCCTGCATCGCGACGCGGTCGGGGTGGAAGTCGTTGTACGTGCCGCCGCGCTCGATGGCCTCGTCGGGGTCGTACAGGTGGTTGAGGAGGATCTTCTCGGTGAGGGTGAGCGGGCGGCCGAACCGCTCGCGTCCGAGGGCGACGCGATCGCCGAGCGTGGCGTAGACGCCCTCGACGAGCTCGATCGGGGTTCCGGCGGTGACGGTCATGGTCGCTCCTTCCGGCTCGACGGTCGCACCGGTGGAGGGCGGGCGGACGTCGAGTCCAGGTGTCGGTGGGGTTCGGATCTGTGCTGATCTGTCGCGATCTGGGCGGAGCCCCGATCGGGGTGCCGTGTCGAGCCTCCCCGATGTGCGACCATCGGAGCTGCGGCCGACCCGGCCCCCTGATGTAGACAACTCTAATACAAGTGACCCCCTTCGACAATCACCCTCCACTCGCCGACCAGCAGTCCGCCGACCAGCAGCCCGCCGACCAGCAGTCCGCCGACCAGCAGCCCGCCGACCCGTCGTCCGGGTCGACCTCGGATCTCGCCGACACCACGCTGTCGCTGTCGCGTGGTCCGATCTTCCTGGTGCGGTCCAGCGCCCCGACCCGAACCGCCGACGTGGGTGGTTGGACCGACACCTGGTTCGCGCATCACGGCACGGTGTGCAACATCGCGATCGATCATCGGGCGCGCGTGCGGGTGCAGGCCCAGCCCGGCCGCTCGCGGCACGTCCGCCTCCGTATCCGCATGACCGGCGAGGACTACCAGTTCGACGCGGCCGAGCCCCCTGGCCGGCACCCGATCATCGAGCACGCCGTCGTCGCCGCGGACATCCCAGGGGCGGTCGAGGTGGACCTCGACGACTCGATCCTCGCGGGGTCGGGACTCGGCACGTCCGCATCCGTGATGGTCGCGCTCGTCGCCGCGCTCGCCGCGGCGATCGGCGACCCGCTCGACGCCGGCGAGACCGCCGCGCTGGCGCACCTCCAGGAGACCGTCACCGGCAAGCAGTCCGGCATCCAGGACCACGCCGCCGCTGCGTGGGGTGGCATCAGCCGCTACGACGTCCGCTACCCGAGCGTTCGTCGCGAGCAGCTGGCCGTCCCCGACGCCGCGTTCGCCGAGCTGTCGGCGCGCCTGCACACGGTGTACCTCGGCACGCCGCACGCGTCGTCTGCGCTGCACGACGAGGTGATCGCCCGCCTCGACGCCGGACACGGCGAGGCCGAGCTCGAGCAGATGCGCACCGCTGCGGCCGACGCGGCCGACGCCCTCGTCGCCGGCCGCCTCGACCGATACGGTCGCGCGCTGATGGACGCCCACGACGCGATCGGGTCGCTGCACGCCGGGCTCGTCGGCGATGCCGCCCGCGACCTGATCGGCCTGGCGTCCGACCACGGTGCTCGTGGTTGGAAGGTGAACGGCGCCGGCGGCAGCGGCGGATCGGTGGCCGTGCTCGGACCAGCGGACCCGGCGGCCGACGCAGCGCTGGTGGCGGCCGTGCGAGCCCGGCCGGGCTGGAGCCTGGTCGACGCGGCGCTCGGCGCGCCGGGTGTGCGCACCTCGGTGTCGGTGATCGACCTGCGCAGTGGGCCCGACGACCTGACGGGCGAGGTGACGCGGCGGTGAGGACGATCCGCTACCAGCAGATCGCGGACGAGCTCCGCGGCCGGCTGCGTGCGGTCGGTGTCGGAGCCGTGTTGCCGAGCGAGGCCGAGCTGTCCGGCGAGTTCGGTGTGAGCCGCGTCACGATCCGGCGGGCACTGGAGATCCTCCGCGACGAGGGGTTGGTCGACGCCCGGCAGGGCTTCGGGTGGTACGTGGCCGGCGAGCCGGTGCGCCAGCACCTCGACGAGTTCGGCACGATCGAGGGTCAGCTCGAACGCCGCGGCATCAAGCCGGAGCGCCAGGTGGTGGAGTTCGACTTCCGGCCGGCGCCGCGCCGCGTGGCCGAGGTGCTCGGGACGTCGCAGGTGCTGCGCGTGAAGCGGCTCAACCTCGCCGACGGTCAACCGTTCGCGGTGGTGACGGTGTGGTGTCCGGCCGAGCTCGGTCAGCACCTCTCGCGCCGCGACGTCGAGCAACGTCCGTTCTACGAGCTGCTCGGCCTCGACCTGCGGGGCGCCACGCAGACCATCGGGGCCGACTCGGTCGACGGAGCGGACGCGAAGCTGCTCCGCGTGCCACCGTCGAGCCCGGTGCTGCACTGTCAGCGGATCACCACCGACACGACCGGCCGGCCGGTGCTGATGAGCGAGTTCGTCTTCCCGGCGGGCCGCACCGAGTTCGTCGTCGAGCTCCCGACGGCCGAGCCGAGCGCGCTGCCCAGCGGCCTGCGGCTGGTCGAATGAGCAGCCGAGTGGGGACGGTGCCGCCGACCGTGCCGCCGACCGTGCCGCCGGAGCCGGAGTCCGTCGTCGACCAGGCGCACGGCTTCGGTGACCGGGTGTTCGACTGGCTCGGCGGCACCGGCCTGCGGATCCTCGTCATCGTGGTGGTGGCGTTCGTGCTCACCAAGGTGGTGAGCGCGATCGCGCGCCGGCGCGCCCGGCGGTTGCGGGCCCAGCAGCAGG
>WLDE01000213.1 GCA_009704985.1 Actinomycetota bacterium
CGCGAAGTGGGCGGTCATCCGTCCGTTCGCCCGCACGTTCGCGACCTTCGCCTCGGCGGTGGCGACGAACGCCACCAGCTCGTCGTCGATCCAGTTCACCGCGACCGGCGAGGTGTAGGGCGTGCCGCTCGGCGACACCGTGCCGAGGTACGCGATCGGACCGTAACGGCGCGAATCCGTCTGGACGTCGGCGAGGGTGATGCTGCTCACGAGTTCCCCCCGCGCTGCCACCGGAACGACCCGCCCATGCCGTACGTGGCGAGGTACAGGGCCCGCTCGGGATGGACCGCGATGAAGCAGGTGTCGGGCGACCCGTCGGGACCACCGGGGGCGAACGCGTTCAGGTCGTAGTCGAACACGCCGTTCCAGAGGCGACGCTTGGTCTCCAGGTCGGCGTGCACCGTGGCGGTGCCCCAGATCTCCACGCCGTCACCCGCCTCGGTGACCTGCCAGTGCAGCGCCACGTTCGGGTTGGCCGCGATGTTGCGGGCCTTCACCGAGGTCGTGCCGGCCATGGTCCACAGCACGTCGCCCTCCCAGCAGGGATGCACGGGCACCACGTCGGGCTTGCCGTCGGCACCGACGGTGGCGAAGTGCGCCCACGGCGACAGCGCCTGCGCCTTGGCCTTGATGTCGTCGAGATCCACGATGTCTCCTCCCTGACGCCGCCCCCACGGCGACTCGGTCGGGACGCTAGGCGACCCGGAGCCGACCGTGTCCCACCGGAGCGCGACGGCGAGCGATAGCGTGAAAACCGGTGAAGAAGCAGTCGGTCGAAGAACGGCGCAACGAGATCCTCGAGGTCACCTGCCAGGTGGTCATCGAGCGCGGCTTCGCAGGCACGCGCATCAGCGACGTGGCCAAGCGCCTCGACGTCTCGAGCAGCCTGATCCACTACCACTTCGACTCGAAGGAGTCGCTCCTCGCCGAGGCGTTCGCGCACTACGCCCAGAACGACCTCGCCGAGATGGAGGGCGAGATCGCCTCGGCTCCCACGGCGACGGCGCAGCTCGACCGGCTCATCCAGAACATGGTGCCGGAGGGCAGCGACGACCTCGAGTGGATGCTCTGGATCGACGGGTGGGGCGAGGCGCTCCGGAACCCGATGATGAAGAAGATCAGCCAGCAGCTCGACGAGCAGACCACCGACCTGCTGCAGCGCGTGCTGACGGCCGGCGTCGAGTCCGGTGAGTTCTCCTGCGCCGCACCCGAGTCGTCCGCGATCCGCCTCACCGCGCTGGTCGACGGCCTCGCCGTCCAGTTCGCGGCCCACGACGGGATGATGGATCGTCGCCAACTGATCGACCACGTCCGCACCGTCGCGGCGGCCGAGGTCGGTCTCACGCTGGCCGACTTCGAGAGCACGTCCGCCGTGCCACCTCGTCCGCGCAGCGTGTCGGTCGCCCCGGGGGCGGCCACCGAGTCGGCGCTGCGCCAGCTCATCGCGCAGTACAGCGACGCGGTCATCCGCAACGATCCCGAGGCCTGGATCGCCACGTGGGCCGACGACGGCCGGTGGAGCCTGTCGCCGGGCACGTGGATCGAGGGACGCAACGCGATCCTCACCACCTGGACCGGCGCGATGAAGGGCCTCAAGTGGGTCGTGCACACACCCGGCGTGTGCCTGTTCGAGGTGGACGAGCACGAGGGCACGGCCAACGGTCGGGTCACGATCGAGGAGCGCTTCGAGCGCACCCGCGGCGGACGCGGCGGCATCCTCGCCACGTACCACGACACCTATCGCCGGGTGCACGGTCAGTGGCTGTTCGACTCGCGCGAACTCCACGTCATCGCCACGCTCTGACCTCCGTCGCCGGGACCGGCACCCGTCAGGGGCGCACCTCGTAGAACGCGTTCACGCTGTGGTCGACGTCGAGCTTGCGGAAGCGGCGGAAGCCGGCCGCCTCGGCCATCTCGCGGGCCCGGTTCTCGGAGAGCCCGAGCGTGCCGAGGCCGGCGCCGTCGGGCTCGCTGAGCGCCGACGACATGCAGCTCAGCACGCTGATGCCGTACATGAGCGCCGCCATCGGGTTCTTCTTGGCGTTCATCTCGAACGTGTCGAGCGCCTTGATGTCCACGAGCAGCCAGGTGCCGTCGTCACGGATCGCGCGACGGATGGTCTGCATCATCTCCTGCGGGTGCGTCATGTCGTGGATGCAGTCGAACGTGGTGACGAGGTCGACCGTGCCGTTCGACGGGATCGGGTCCTGGCGCGGGTCGTGGAACGAGGCGTTGGTGACGCCGGCCTCCTCGAGCTTCTGCGCCGCCCGACCGAGCGCGTACTTCGAGATGTCGTACCCGGCGAAGCGGCTCGCCGGGAAGGCGCCGGCCATGAGCAGGACCGCTCCCCCGGCGCCGCAGCCGATGTCCGCCACGTGTGCGCCCGCCTGCAGCTTGTCCACCACGCCGTCGAGCTTCGGGAGCACGTTCGGCAGCAGGTTCGCCCGGTTCCACGGCTCGAAGCTCCGCTCGATGCCGACCGCACCCTGCGGCCCGTGGCTGTCGTAGTCGTGACCGACCCCCGAACGGAAGCTCGCAGGCATGTCCTCCAACGCGCGCATGGTCTGGGGTAGCCGGTGGAACATGCCCATGCCGTAGGCCGGATGGTCGGGGGTGGCGAGCACTGCGGCGGCCTCGGGCGTGAGCGTGAACCGCTCACCGTGCTCGCCGGTGACGACGGCGATCATCTTCGCCGCGGCCTGGTTGTAGGCCCATTCGCGCACCCACCGCTCGGCGAGCCCGGTGCGGGCGGCGAGCTCGGCGGTGGAGATCGGCTCGCCGGCGTCCTTGAGGGCGGTGAACAGACCGAGCTGGTCGCCGAGGTGGATCATGCCGGCGGTCACCGCGCCCTCGAGCTTGGTGAACAGCTGGAACGAGAACAGCTTCAGCGCGTCGGGATCGATCGCGGAGCGGTCGGTGTCGGTCATGGCCGCACGTTAGGTCGCGACCCCGGATCCACGGTTCACCGGACCAGCACCCACGCCGGCGTCGGTCGCGTCACTCGGTGCGATCGTCGCGGTCGAGGTGCTCGACGTCGCTCAGCTTGGTGAGCCCGAAGGTGTGGCCGTCACCCATCCGCAGCGTGGTGACTCGGCTGATCGAGGCGTGCCCGATCACGAAGCGGTCCCACTCCCACGGGACCGCGGGGATGCCGAGCAGGTGGCAGATCGCGACCGAGTTGGTGCCGGCGTGGGCCACCAGCGCGATGCGCAGGTCGGGCCGAGCGAGGTCCCAGAGCGAGTAGTCGCTCGGCAACCGGCACACTCCACGCTCCTCGAGGAACAGGGTGCAGCCGAGGTGGATCCGATCGACGAAGTCGCGCATCGACTCGCCCCCCTCCAGACCGTGCCAGCGGTCGTGGGCGGCGCGTTCGCGCTGCTCGGTGTACGCACGGTCGGCGATCTCCTGCGGGGTGCCGTGCCAGATCGGGTTGCGGATCTCCTCCAGCCACGGGTCGATCGTCTCGGGACGGCCGAGCGCGGCGAACAACGGCGCAGCCGTCTGCCGGGCTCGGAGCAGCGGCGAGCAGAACACCTCGTCGAAGTGCTCGCCGGCGAGCGCCTCCGCCATCCGTTCGGCCTGTCGGTGCCCCCGTTCGGTGAGCGGCGGGTTGTCGACGTTGAGCCCGTCACGAACCCATTCGGGTTCGCCGTGGCGGATGAACACGATCTCCATGGCGCCCGCCAGCGTACGTGCGAGTGACGCCGGCTCCCCCGCCGTGTCGCGTCAGATCGAGCGGCCGGCGGCTTCCCAGTAGGGGTTGCGGAGCTGGCGCTTCACGAGCTTGCCGGCCTCGCTGCGCGGCATCGTCTCCACGACGTCGAAGCTGCGCGGCACCTTGTACCCCGCGAGGTGCTCGCGGGCGTGGGCCACGACCGAGGCCTCGGTGTCGGCGTCCCACGTGCTACCGGGCGCCAGCTGCACCGCGGCCTTCACCTGCTCGCCGAACTCCTCGTCAGGGATGCCGAACACGGCGACGTCGACGATCGCCGGGTGGCCGGCGAGCACCCCCTCGATCTCCGCGGGGTAGATGTTCACGCCGCCGGAGATGATCATGTCGATCTTCCGGTCGCTGAGGAACAGGTACCCGTCGTCGTCCAGGTAGCCGATGTCGCCGAGGGTGAACATGCCCTCCAGGCGATGCGCGTCCTTCGTCTTCTCGGGCTCGCCGAGGTACTCGAAGTCGGTGCCCATGAGGTTGCGGATGTGGATCGTGCCCGGCACGAACGGCTCGGCCCCGGTGTCGCCCACCGCGGCGCCATCGTCGTCCTCGGGCTGGATGCGCACCAGGTAGGTCGCCATCGGCTTGCCGACCGAACCGGGCTTGCGGAGCCACTCCTCGGCCGTGATCATGCTCACCACGCCGCCCTCGGTGGCGCCGTAGTACTCGGTGACCTTCGGCCCCCACCACTCGATCATCTGACGCTTCACCTGCGGGCTGCACGGCGCCGCGCCGTGGAGCACGAGTTGCAGCGAGGCACCGGAGAACGCCGCCTTGGCCGCGTCGTCGGCGCGGAGCAGACGCACGAACTGGGTGGGCACCAGGTGCACGTTGGTGATCGCGTGCTCGTCGATGAGCCGCAGCGTCTCCTCCGGCACGAACTTCTCCTGGAGCACGATGCTCGACCCACCGATCATGGGGAAGAACGAGAACGCCCACTGGGCCGAGTGGTAGTGCGGTCCGCACAGCAGGGTGCGACCGTCGGACGGGAAGCCGATGTTCACCATGCCGGCCGCCATGAGCTCGTACACCTCGGGCGGCACGCCGCCGGCGAAGGCGGTGTTCTTCACGCCCTTGGGACGACCGGTCGTGCCCGACGTGTAGAACATCACGCCGCCCATCTGCTGGTCGTCCGGCTCGGCGTCCGACGCAGCGGCAAGGGCGTCCTCGTAGGTGGACCCACCGCCGCGGTCGTGGTCGACGAAGTCGTAGCGGGGCAGGTCGATCCCGTCGGCGGCGCCGCCGTACGTGGGGTCGACGAACAGCACCTTCGACTCCGAGTTCTCGACCACGTAGCGGACCTCGTCGGGCGCGAAGTGCCAGTTGATCGGGACGAGCAGGATGCCGCTGTGGGCGACCGCCTGGATGACCTCGAAGGCCTCACGCCGGTTGCCCGAGAGGACCGCGACACGCTCCCCCGGTTGCACGCCGTGCGACCGGAGCACGTGGATCAGCCGGTTCACCCGTCGATCGAGGTCGCCCCACGACGTGACGCCGTGGCGGTCGGTGAGCGCCGGTTCGGCGGCTCGTCGCCCTTCGTCGCCGTTGACCATCTTCTGCAGCAGCTTCGCCATACGCGGATGGTAGCGAGCACGCTGGGTCCGAGTCTCAGCGTGATGCCGCGGATCGCCGGGCGAGCGGTTCGGCGCTCGTCTCACCACGTCCGCGGTCGCAACGCGTACCATCGCCCCACACGCCGTCGAGACGTTGGGGGACGCATGACGCAGCTGTCGGAGAACTGGGCGACGCTCTGGGAGGCGCTCGCGGACGCGCAACCCGACCACGTGGCCGTGGTCGTGGGTGATCGCACGATGCGGTGGCGCGACCTCGACCTGCGGGCGGCCAAGCTCGCCGGGGCGCTCGGCGAGGCCGGCGTCGGGCCGGGCAGCAAGGTGGCGCAACTGCTCTACAACTGCACCGAGTACCTGGAGACCGTGTACGCGCTGTTCAAGCTCCGCGCCACGCCGGTGAACGTGAACTACCGCTACCTCACCGAGGAGGTGGCCTACATCCTCGACAACTCCGATGCCGAGGTGCTCGTGTTCCACGGTGCGCTCGGCGACCGCGTGGTCGGTCTGCAGGAGCGCCTCCCGGGGCTCCGCGTGCTGTTGCAGGTGGACGACGGGTCACCACTCGTCCCAGGCGCCCGGTGGTTCCACGAGGTGCGCGATGCCGCCGACCCGGCGCCGCGCATCGAGCGGTCCGGGGACGACCTGCTGTTCCTGTACACCGGCGGGACCACCGGCCTGCCGAAGGGCGTGATGTGGCGTCACGTCGACCTGTTCGGTGCGCTCGCGTTCACCGGGTACGTCTCGATGGGGCTGGACCTGCCGACCACGCCCGACGAGGTGGGTCGTGTGGCCGCCGAGCTCAACGCGGCGGGCCGGAGCCCGGTGAACCTGTGCGCACCACCGCTGATGCACGGCACGGCGCTGTTCCTCGCGATCTCGGCGTTCGTGCTCGGTGGCACCGTGGTGCTGCTCGGAGAGCGACGGTTCGACGCGGACGAGCTGTGGCGGCTCGTCGACGAGCACGGTGCCACCCAGCTCTCGATCGTGGGCGACGCGTTCGCGCGACCGATGGTGGCCGCGCTCGACCGCGCCGAGGCCGAGGGTCGTCGCTACGGGCTCACCTCGGTGCAGCGCATCGTGAGCACCGGCGCCACCCTGTCCGCGGAACACAAGCGGGCGTTCCAGCGCCACTGCCCGAACGCGATGATCATGGACCTGATCGGTGCCAGCGAGGGCGGCCCGTTCGCGCTGTCGATGACGATGCCGGGCACCGAGCCGACGGAGACCGCCGTGTTCACGGCACCGCCCAACGCCGTCGTGATCGACGACACCACCGGCCGGCCCGCCGAACGTGGCTCGGGTGTGGTGGGCATGCTCGCCGTGAGCGGCCCGATGCCGCAGGGCTACTACAAGGACTCGGTGAAGAGCGAGGGCACGTTCCGCGTGATCGACGGCGTGCGCTACACGGTGCCGGGCGACTACGCGACGATCGACGCCGACGGAACGGTGCACCTGCTCGGCCGGGGCTCGGTGTGCATCAACACCGGCGGCGAGAAGGTGTACCCGGAGGAGGTCGAGGTCGCCGCCCGGTCGCACCCGGGCGTGCTCGACTGCAACGCGGTCGGCGTCCCCGACGACCGCTTCGGCCAGGTGGTCACGCTCGTGGCGTCGCGGGCACCCGGCACCTCGGCCACCGAGGACGAGGTGATCGCGCACGTGCGCGCCCAGCTCGCGGCGTACAAGGCACCGAAGCGCGTGGTGTGGGTGGACGCGGTGTACCGCAGCCCCAGCGGCAAGAGCGACTACCGCTGGGCGCGCGAGGCCGCCACGGGCGGGTGACGCGTCCGGCGGGTCGTCAGCCGGCCAGGTGCGGGGCCACGGCCGTCATCGAGCCGGGCAGCCACTGGCTCACCTGCACGCGGTCGATGCCCATCTCCGAGAGGGAGCGCAGGTGGTCGGCAACCTCGGCGGGCTCGCCCACCATCCGGCCGTAGAAGCCATCACCCAGCACCTGTCGCATGGCGTCCGCGCCGGGGCCGCACCCGACGAAGACCAGCACGCTCACGAGCACGTCCGGCTTGGCGTCGCGAACGGTGTCCACCATCTGCTGCACCTCGTCCCGGGTGACGCTGCCGAGCGCGGCGAGGTCGAGCCCACCGCCACGCGTGCTGCGACCCATCTTCAGCTCCACTCGGTCGACCAGCGGGGTGACGTGTCGCATGGTCCACGGGCTGCCGACGCTGGCGACCAACGGCGGCGCGACAGCCGGGCGCGGACCGAGGGCCGGAACGTCGACCCGGTAGTGCTCGCCCTCGAAGGTGCAGGGCCGACCGGCGAGCAGCTCACGAACGATCTGCACCGCCTCGTGGAAGCGCCGGGCCCGTTCGCGACCCTCGGGGAAGTGCTGCCCGGTGCGGTCCATCTCGTCGCGGGCCCAGCCGGCTCCGAGACCCGCCTCGTATCGTCCCCCGGACACCACCTGCATGGACAGGGAGGCCTGGGCGAACTCGACCGGGTGGCGGAAGAGGTTGTTCGCGAAGGCCGGTTGCAGCAGCGCCCGCTCGGTCGCTGCCGCCATGGTGGCGAGCGTGACCCACAGGTGCGGGAACGGGGTGACGTGCTGGCGGCTCATCCAGAAGTGGTCGCTGCACGCCACGCCGTCGTAGCCCTCGGCCTCGCGGTCGCGGGCCCAGCCGGCCGGGTCGTCGACCACCGACGTGAGATTCGCGAACCACTGCATCGAGTGCTCCTTCCGAGATCGATCCCGGTCCGCGACCGCCGCCCGGTCCCCCGATCGGCGGGCACGTTACCGGTAGCGTCGTCGCTGTGAACGACCCGAGCGGACTCCCCACGTCGCCCGCCGGCACCCCATCCGGAGCGTCGGGCGCTTCCCCCACCGGTCACGGCGCCGGGTGGTTCCCCGACCCGCTCGGCCGCTACGACCATCGCTGGTACAACGGCACCACATGGACCGCCGACGTGTCGCTCGACGGGCAGCGGTACGTCGACCCGATGCCGCTGACGCCGACCCCGGCGACGGGGTGGTCGGGCGGCGCCGGCTGGTCGGGCGGCTCGCCGTACGGCTCCGCACCGTCACCGGGCGCGCCTCACGGCTGGACGCCCGCGCCGGGCTGGCAACCC